>CAIYCW010000043.1 GCA_903924855.1 uncultured Rhodospirillales bacterium
CAAGAAAAGCACCTTCTTTTTGTGAACAAAAAGAAGCAAAAAAACTTTTATCCTTTAGCCCCCCGTCATTGCGAGAAGCCGAAGGCGACGTGGCAATCCATCGCAATGCCACAGCGAACCTCAACAGCTTCATCACCCGTAGGGCGGAAGCCGAAGGCCTCCGCCACACACGGATCAACCAAGAAAAGCACCCTCTTTTTGTAAAGAAAACGAAGCAAAAAACTTTACCCGCCGAACACCCGCCCCGTGGCCCCTGACGCCCCCCTCCCGCGAAGGCTCAGACCATCGCCGCCACGATGTAGTTCACCGACAGGTCCCGGCTTTCCTGCCATTCACCGCGAAACGGGTTGAACCGCATGCCCGCGGTGTCGGTCACCAAGCCGCCGGCCTCGCGCAGCATCCGCGCCAGCTCCTCCGGCCGGATAAACTGGCGATAGCGATGCGTTCCCACCGGCAGCAGGCGCAGCAGATACTCGGCACCGATCTTGGCCATCGCATAGGATTGCGGCGTGCGGTTCAGCGTCGACAGGAACAGCAGTCCGCCCGGCGCCAGCAACCCCGCCAGATCGGCCACGAAACGCTGAGGGTCCGCCACGTGCTCGATCACCTCAAGCGCTGTGACCGCCTGAAACCGCGCGCCCTCCGCCAGCAGCGCCTCGGCCGTGCCGCAGCGATAGGCAAGCCGGGCCCCCGGCGCATGCAGCAAGGCATGCGCCTTGGCCGCGGCAATCGCCTCGGCCGCCGCATCCACACCGGTCACATCATGCCCGGCACGGGCCAGCGCCTCGGCGGCCAGCCCCGCGCCACAGCCAATGTCGAGCAACCGCACCGGCGCTGCGAACCGCGCCTTCAACCGCTGGTCGATCCAACCGATGCGCAGCGGATTCATCGCATGCAGCGGCGCCATCGGCCCGCTCGGGTCCCACCATTGATCGGCCAAAGCCCCAAACCGCGCCACCTCGTCGCCGATCACGCTGCTCTGCATGCTGTCTTCCATCCCTGACCGCGCGCCCCGCCTCTGCCCTGCCACGCAGCACATGGGCCCGCAATACCCCCGGGGCTAGATCGGGGCTAGATCGGGGCGTCCGCCGTCTGCTCCGCGGGCAGCGGGGAGTCGAGCGCATCGCGCAGCGCATGGGCCAGCTCGCTCTGGCGGAACGGCTTGCCCAGCAGCTTCACCGCCCCCAGCCCATGCGCCGCCCGCTCCCCATATTCGGTGAAGCCCGAGGTCAGCAGCAGGCGAAGCTGCGGATGGGTGCGCCTGGCCTGCTCGGCCAGGGCAAACCCGTCCATGCCGCCCGGCATCACCACGTCGCTGAACATCAGATCGATGTGGCGCCCGCTTTCCAGCACCGCCAGCGCCTGCTGCGGGCTGTTCGCCTCGATGATCTCATAGCCAAGCTGGATCAGCAGGTCGG
The DNA here is from genome assembly GCA_903924855.1 of uncultured Rhodospirillales bacterium. GTDB lineage: Bacteria > Pseudomonadota > Alphaproteobacteria > Acetobacterales > Acetobacteraceae > CAIQQQ01. Next base: position 1,419 of record CAIYCW010000043.1, read on the forward strand.
TTGCGATCATCCGCACCGCGTCATTGTCTTCCACCACCAGGATCGTCTCGCGGCCACCGATCACGGCGGATGGCGCGGCCGGGGCGGCTTCCACCTCCACCTCGCCGGCGCTGCGCGGCAGATGCAGGCAGAAGGTGGTGCCCTGGCCGGGCACCGAGGTGACGGTGATATGCCCGCCCGACTGGCGGATGAAGCCGAACACCATCGAAAGCCCAAGACCGGTGCCATGGCCCTCCGCCTTGGTGGTGAAGAACGGCTCGAAGATCCGCTCCACCACATCGGGCGGCATGCCCACGCCGGTGTCGCTCACGGTGATCTGCACGAATTCGCCTGGCTGCACATCCGGCCGGCCGCGGGCCTCGGCCGCCGTCACCACCACGTTGCGGGTGACGATGGTCAGCTCGCCGCCCAGCGGCATGGCGTCGCGCGCATTGGTCGCCAGATTGGCGATCGCCGTCTCAAGCCGTGTCGCATCGGTGTTCACCGGCCAGATCTCAGCCCCCAGATCGAGATGGATCTGAATGCTCTCGCCCAGCATGGCGCCAAGCAGATCGGTGATCGAGCGGATCCAGGTGTTCACCGTGATCAGCCGTGGCGCCAGTGGCTGCCTGCGGGCGAAAGCGAGCAGCTGCGAGATCAGGCTGGCGCCGCGCAGCGAGGCGTGCAGCGCACGTCCCGCATGTTCGCGCACCTGCTCCACATCGTCCGTGCGGCTGAGCAGGAATTCCAGGTTCAGCGAGATCACCGACAGCAGATTGTTGAAGTCATGCGCCATGCCGCCGGTCAGATTGCCGATCGCCTCCATCTTCTGCGCATGCGCCAGCTGAACCTCGGCAATCCGCTGTTCGGAGATGTCCGAATAGGTGGCAACCCAGCCGCCCCCCAGCATCGGCTGGTGCGACACCGCAATGGCCCAGATCGTGCCATCCTTGCCGGCATCCGCATGCTGGCCTTCCACAAAGAAAGCGCCCGGGCTGCGCTCGACGATCATCGTCTCCTGCACGCCGCGCATCCGCGCGATCATCTCTGGATCACAGCGCCCGGTGGCCGCCATCAGATCGAACATGTCGTCATAGACCGTGCCGCTCGGCAGATTGGGCAGGCGGAACAGCTCGTGGAACTGCTGGTTGGCCACGATCAACCCGCCATCGGCGCCCACCATGCACAGCGCCTGCGACATGTTGTTGAGCGCGGCATCGAAGCGTGTGTTCTGCAGCGCCAGCTCACGGTCGCGCGCCTGCAGGGCGCGGTTCTGCTGTTGGATCTCCTCGGCCGCCCGGCGGGTCTCGTGGTTGGCGATGCCCAGCTCATGGCCGGTGCGGCGCAGATCAACCACCAGATCACCCACCTCGCGATGCGCGCGGGTCAGCATGCGGTTGTTCAGGCCGAGCACCACGATCAAAAACAGGCAGCTTCCCAGCAGCGTCACCTGCAGGCCGGAGAAGATGTATTGCAGGTTGCGCAGCTGGCGCAGGTCTTCCGCCACCAGATCGCCGCCATTGTCATGCGCGGCACCGGCCAACTGCGACATCGGCGATTGCATGGGGCTGAACATGCGCGCCAGCTTCAGCGCCACACCGGGCTGATCGGCCTGGTCGATCAGCTTGTCGGCCGCCTTCATCGTCGCGCGCAGCTGATCGACGATCTGCAGCAGATCGGGCTGGGTGCGGATCATCGCCCCCACCTCACCATTGGTCAGCACCGAGATGCGGTTGGCCACGATATCGTAGCGGATCTGCGCCTCGGTCGGATCGGCCTTCGGGCCGGACGCCGCAAGCTCAGCCAGGGCGGTCTCCAGCTTGGCCACCTCAAGGGCGGCCTGGCTGATCGCCCAGGTGGTGTTGTAGCGCGACAATTCGGCAAATTCGCGCTGACGGTCGCGGATCAGCAGCCCCAGATAGACGCTGGCCACGAAGATCGCCAGCATCGCCAGGCCGAACACCACGGTGAACACGCGCGGCTTCACCCACCGTGCGGCCGATGCCATGGCCTCCGGTTCGATCGATGCAAGCGGCCGTTCCAGCCCGGCCCCGCCCGCTCCTACTTGATGACGAATTGCGCCACCTGCCATGCGGACCGACCATAATATTTCTGCTGTTGGAGCTCAGGATCGCTGTCGTACGGATAGACCACGAAAAGCGGACCCTTGTCGCGGACCGCCATGTAGGCGCCATCGCGCTTCAGCGCCAGAATCGGATGATACTGCGCCAGATCCGCCATCGGGATGCTGGTGTGATAGTCGTTCAGCGCAACCGCCTCGATCGTGTCGCCCCGCGCGCCGCAGGCCGCCATCACGGCGGTCATCAGCGGGCCTTCGAAGGTGACGATGCCGTTGTCCCATTTCGTGTGGGTGGAGATCGTCTTCATCCCCATCGCTTCCAGCATGGGGCGGTCGAACTGGGCGGTGTCGCCGACATTGTGGATGTCGATCTTGCCGGAGATGGTCAGGATCGGCCGGTCGGTGGGAGCCGCCAGCGCCGCCCGGGCGCGCTGCGGCAGACCCAGACCAAATACCAGACCCGCGCCACCGGCAATCATAGCGCTGCCGAACATCCGTCGTGTGCAGGAGCGATGCAATTCTGTTCGATCAATCATTACATTGCCTTCCCAGCTGCTTGACCGTCACCACTATATCATGCCTGTTCTCCGCCGATTGCGATACCTGCTATTAACACCTAAATTGAAACGAAATAATCTGGCCGCCGAGCAGGCCCGGCTTGCCGGGCGGGCTGTGGGTTTGTATGGAACCGCTCCGCTGTGCGCGATCGGCCCGGATCAAGGCCCGCTTTGCCGTGGCGGTGATTTTTTCTCTGATCTGGCAAGGCGTTGAATGTCGCGTATCGTTATGAAATTCGGGGGCACATCTGTCGCCGATCTCGATCGCATCCGCTCGGTGGCAAACCGCGTCAAGCGTGAGGTGGATGCGGGCCATGAGGTGGCGGTGGTGGTCTCCGCCATGGCCGGCACCACCAACCAGCTCGTCGCCTGGTGCCAGGCCCTGTCGCCGCTGCACGATGCGCGCGAATACGACGCCGTGGTCGCCACCGGCGAGCAGGTCACCTCCGGCCTGATGGCCATCGCCCTGCAGGAGATCGGCGTGGACGCGCGCTCCTGGCAAGGCTGGCAGATCCCGCTGCGCACCGATGGCGCCCATGGCCGCGCCCGCATCGAGGGCGTGGATGGCGATCTGCTGATCGCGCGCATGCAGCAGGGCCAGGTGCCGGTGGTGGCAGGCTTCCAGGGCGTGGGGCCGGACAACCGCACCACCACCCTCGGCCGTGGCGGCTCGGACACGTCGGCCGTCGCACTCGCCGCTGCCGTGAAGGCGGATCGCTGTGATATCTACACCGATGTGGACGGGGTCTACACCACCGACCCCCGCATCGTGCCGCGCGCGCGCAAGCTGGCGCGCATCGCCTATGAGGAGATGCTCGAACTCGCCTCCGTCGGGGCCAAGGTGCTGCAGACCCGCAGCGTGGAACTGGCGATGAAGGAGCGGGTGCGGGTTCAGGTTCTGTCGAGTTTTGCCGACGCGTCGGGCGATGCACTGCCCGGGTCGCTGGTCGTGGATGAGGATGAGATCGTGGAAAAGGAAATCGTGGCGGGCATCGCCTATTCGCGCGACGAGGCGAAGGTCACCGTGCGGCACGTGCCGGACCGTCCCGGCATCGCCGCCGGCATCTTCGGCCCGCTTTCGGAAGCCGGCATCAACGTCGACATGATCGTGCAGAACGTCTCGGCGGAGGGCTCCACCGACATGACCTTCACGCTCAGCCGCACCGACCTGCCGCGCGCCCAGGCCGTGCTGGCCGATCTCAAGCCCAGCCTTGGCTACAGCGAGATCCTGGCCGACCAGAACGTGGCGAAGATCTCCGTCGTGGGCGTCGGCATGCGCAGCCATGCCGGCGTCGCCGCCACCATGTTCCGCACCCTCTCCGAGAAGTCGATCAACATCCAGGTCATCTCCACCAGCGAGATCAAGGTCAGCGTGCTGATCGGGGCGGACTACACAGAGCTTGCGGTGCGCGCCCTGCACAGCGCCTATGGGCTTGATGCCAACTGACATGACCTCCCCGTCCCGTTCCCATCTCGACCAGCTCTGGGCGCGCGGCACCGCGTTCCTCGGAAGCCAGGTCGCGATCATGGGCGGGGCGATGAGCTGGGTCAGCGAGCGCAACCTCGTCGCCGCCATCTCCAATGCCGGCGGCTTCGGCGTGCTCGCCTGCGGCTCGATGAACCCGGCCCTGCTGGACGCCGAGATCACCGCCACCAAGGCGCTGACCTCCAAGCCGTTCGGCGTCAACCTGATCACCATGCACCCGCAGCTGCTGGACCTGATCACGGTCTGCCACGCGCATCAGGTCAGCCACATCGTGCTCGCCGGCGGCCTGCCGCCCGGCCCCGCCGCCCGCGCGGTGAAGGATGGCGGCGCCAGGCTGATCTGCTTCGCCCCGGCCCTCGTCATGGCCCGCCGCCTGGTCCGCACCGGGGCGGACGCGCTGGTGATCGAAGGCTCCGAGGCCGGCGGCCATATCGGCCCTGTCTCGCTCACCGTGCTCGCCCAGGAGATCCTGCCGCATGTGAAGGAGATCCCGATCTTCGTCGCCGGCGGCATCGGCCGCGGTGAGGCCATCCTGTCCTTCCTGGAAATGGGCGCCTCCGGGGCCCAGCTCGGCACACGGTTTGCGGCGTCCCGCGAGAGCATCGCCCATCCCAACTTCAAAAAGGCCTTCATCGCCGCCAATGCGCGCGACGCACGACCCTCCGTGCAGATCGACGACAATTTCCCGGTCATCCCGGTGCGCGGCCTGGTCAACGAGGGCACCAAGCGCTTCATGGCGCATCAGGCGGAAACCATCGCAAAATTCCAATCCGGTGAGCTGTCGCGTGAGGCCGCCCAGCTTTCCATCGAGCATTTCTGGGCCGGCGCCCTGCGCCGCGCGGTCATCGAAGGCGATGTCGAGCACGGCTCCGTCATGGCCGGGCAGTCGGTCGGCATGGTCGCCGCCGAGCAGAGCATCGCCGAGATCATCGCCGAACTGGTCGATCAGGCCACCGCAGCGCTCGCGCAGCGCGGGCACGCCTGAGGCACGCACGGCCCCCAAGCCGCATCCTGCCTGCCCGTCCTGCTACCGCGTCACCACCTGGTTGCGGCCGGAATTCTTCGCCTGATACAGCGCCTTGTCCGCCTCGGCGATCACCTCATCGCTGGTGATGCACCCTGCCCCCAGGCTCGTGACACCAAAGCTCGACGTCACCTTCAGCGGAGGATCGCCAGGGACCACCATCTCCTCGATCATCACACGAAACCGCTCCGCGGTGGCCGCCGCCTGCGTCAGCGATGCGCGCGGCAGCAGCAGCGCGAACTCCTCCCCGCCCAGCCGGCCGAACGACTCGCTGGTGCGCATGGCATCGCTGCAGTTCATCGCCAGATGCCGCAACACAAGATCGCCCGCTTGATGGCCATGCACGTCGTTGATCTGCTTGAAATGGTCGATATCGAACATCACCAGGCTGGCCGGCGTGCCACTGCGCCGATAATCCGACAATGCCCGGTCCAGCTCGGCCACAAAGGCGCGGCGGGTCCAGGCGGCCCCAATGTTCAACCGTGTGTCAGGCGGTCTTCGGACGCACGCCCAGAATATGGGCGATGGCGTAGGTCAGATCCGGCCGATTCAGCGTGTAGAAATGGAACTGGTCGATGCCGTTGGCCCGCAACAGCCGCACCTGTTCGGCCGCCACCACCGCCGCCACCATGCGCCGTGTTTCCGCATCATTCTCGGTGCCGTCGAACATATGGCCCAGCCAGTCCGGCACCGAGGCGCCACACATCGCCGAGAATTTCACCGCCTGCTGGAAGTTGGACACCGGCATGATGCCAGGGACGATCGGCGCCGTGATGCCGGCTGCGAGGCAGCGGTCCAGAAAGCGCAGATACACATCGGTGTCGAAGAAGTAGTTGGTGATCGCCCGCGTCGCCCCGGCATCCAGCTTGCGCTTCAGATTGTCGAGATCCGCCTCCGGGCTCAGCGCCTCCGGATGGGTCTCGGCATAGGCCGCGACACTGATCTCGAAATCGCCGATGCGCTTCAGCCCCGCCACCAGATCGGCGGCATAGGCATAGCCATCCGGATGCGGCACGTAAGCCCCACCACCCGGCACATCGCCGCGCAACGCCACGATATGGCGCACACCGGCATCCCAATAGCGCCGCGCCACCTCATCCACCTCCCCGCGCGAGGCGGCAACGCACGTGAGATGGGCGGCCGGCACCAGACCGGTCTCGGCCACAATGCGCGTGACGGTCTGGTGCGTGCGCTCGCGCGTGGAGCCGCCGGCACCGTAGGTGACGGAGACGAAGCGCGGCGAAAGCGGCTCCAGCCTGCGGATACAGGCCCAGAGCTGGGTCTCCAGCGCCTCGGTCTTGGGCGGGAAGAACTCGAAGGACAAAGCCGGCGGTGCCGCGCTCGAATCAAGCGGCGGCAGGCCGGCCAGGCGCGGGCCACGCAGCCAGGCCGGCAGCACATGGGCGGTGGGGACAGTGTCGGTCAGGAGGGCGTTGTCTAAGGTCATAAAGACATCTTTATGTCTGCACAGCACATCATGCAAGCCCCCGCGCCTGGGCAAACCGATACGATATTTCAGTCATACGCCTCTGGTGTGAACCGGCATCAGCCCCAATCTGCTGGACGCCAGCGCGTGGCTGGGCGATATCTTCGCTCGCATATCCGACAAGGATGCAGGCGCTTCATTTCACGCAAGGATCTTTGCACCGTGTCTGCCTCGCGCACCTCACCCTCGCGAATTCTGCTGACGACCGTGCTGCTCGGCACCTTGCTGCTGGCCGGCTGTGCCACCAAGCCGCCCGCCAGCGATCCGGACGCCCTGGCGGAGTACAACGAAACCAACGACCCGCTGGAGCCGACCAACCGCGTCATCTATGCGGTCAACAACGGGCTGGACACGGTGCTGCTGCGCCCGCTCGCCATCGCCTATCGCGCCGTGCTGCCGGATGTGGTGCGCAGCCACATCCACAACGTGCTCGGCAATCTCGGCATGCCGGTGCAGCTTGCCAACGACATCCTGGAAACCCATCCGCGCAAGGCGGGGGATTCGCTGATGCGCTTTGCGATCAACTCCACGCTCGGCGTGGGTGGCATTTTCGATGCCGCAACCGACATGGGCTACCCGGATCACGACGCCGATGGCGGCATCACCCTGGCACTCTGGGGCCTGCCGAACGGGCCCTATCTGTTCCTGCCGGTGTTCGGCCCGTCCAGCCCGCGTGACGCCGCCGGCACCGGAATCGACCAGGCGATCAACCCGTTCACCTGGGTTGGCCATGGCAGCACCGATCGGGCCTTGGGCTATGCCAAGACCGGCATCGGCGCGTTGGATGCACGCTCGCGCGTGCTGGACGATCTGGATAAGATCACCAGCCAGGCGCTGGACCCCTACGCCACGATCCGCAGCCTTTATCGACAGCATCGCCAGTCGGAAATCGAGGACGCGCGCGCCGATGGACAGGCCACCGTTCCGGCCTGGTTCCCCGCCGCCGCGGAGAAAAAGCAATGACCCACCAAGCTTGCGGCAAACAGATGATCCCCTCCCCGCTCACCACCGTCTCGCGCCGTGTCGCCCTGGGCCTGGCGGCTGCCCTGCCATTGCTGCGCGCCGGGCGTGCGATGGCCGATGCCGGGTCTGACAAGGCCTCCGGTTTCATCGACCGGCTCAGCCATGATCTGATGGCGGTGGTGAACGGTCCGCAAAGCACGGCGGACAAGGCAGCCGCCCTGCAGAAGATCATCGACACCAATGTGGATGTGGATGGGGTTGCGAAATTCTGCCTCGGCCGGTTCTGGCGCACCGCCACGCCGGATGAGCAGAAGCAGTATCTGACCTTGTTCCACAAGGTGCTGGTCAACAACATCACCGGCAAGGTGGGCGAATATGCCGGGGTGCAGATCACCGTTCAGCGTTCCGCCCAACGCGAGGACGGCATCGCGGTGACGACCTCGGTCACACGGCCGAATTCTGAGCCCAACAAGGTGGACTGGCTGGTCAGCATCGATGGTGCCACGCCGCTGGTGACCGATGTGATCGCCGAAGGCACCAGCCTGCGCCTGACCCAGCGCAACGACTATTCAGCCTTCCTCACCCGCAACAACAACAGCGTCTCGGCGCTGATCGATGCGCTGAAGCAGCAGGCCGGCAACTGATCCGGCCAAAACGGGCGGCGGGGGCTGCCACGGCGCATCCCCCTGCCCCGAAGGTCAGATCGCGCTGACCTCGCTGCTGACATCGAACTGACCAGGGGCGGGCAGCACATAGCCCTGGCGGCGCACCGACAGGATCACCCGCTCGGCACAGCCGATATCGCCGAGCTTGCGGCGCAGCTTCATCACCAGCTGGTCGACGCTGCGATCCTCGGCGTGCAGCGGGCGGCGCAGCGCGGTCAGGCTCAGCGTCTCACGCGCCACCGGCTGGCCGTTGGCACGCAGCAGGGCGTCGATGGTGAGCATCTCCGCCTCGGTCAGCAGGGCCAGCCTGCCATCCGGCGCCACCACACGGCGTTGGGTCGCATCCACCACCAGCTTGGTCGAGGTCGCTGTCTCCGGTGCTTCACGGCGCCCCTGCAGCCTGCGATGCACGGCGCGGATACGGGCCGCCAATTCGTTGATCGCCACCGGCTTGACCATGTAGTCATCCGCCCCGGTGTCGAGCGCCGCCACACGCGCCTCTTCCTCCGCACTGGCGGTGACCACGATCACACCGGCCCCTTCCTGGGTGAAGCCGTCCACCAGCTCCATGCCGTTCACGTCGGGCAGAGACAGATCGAGCAAAACCAGGTCCGGCTTGAATTCGGCACTGCTCTGCCGCGCTTCGGCACCGGAGGCTGCGATCAGCACCTCCATCCCCTCCCCACGCAAAGCCGCCGCAATTCGCGCAGCGACGGTGGCGACATCCTCTACCACCAAAACCCGCAAAGCGTTTCTCCCTCCCGGCCGCACAACAGATGACGGGTGTTCCGTCCGCTTAACATTACGTTGCGCACGGCTGAAAGCAAGCTTTCACACCGGTGTGACGATGGCGTTTTGCTGCCTTTTGTTACGCAGATCAGTCTGCGCAACCGGCCTGCAGCAATATGTCCCGCACCAACGCCACCGGCGTGGTGCTGGTGGAATGGCACTGGCCGATGCCGGTGGGCAGGATCAGATGCAGCGCGCCGTCGCGCGCCTTCTTGTCCCGGCGCATGTGATGCAGCAGCCGATCGGCACTCAGCCTGCGGTTCAGCATCGCCATCTCACCCGGCAGCCCCACCGAGCAGAGATGCGCCACCACGCGGTCGGTGTCGGCCTGATCGACCAGCCCGAGCCTGGTTGCCAGCTGGAAGGCAAGCCCGATGCCGGTGGCCACCGCCTCGCCGTGCAGCACGGCGCCGTAGCCGCATTCCGCCTCGATGGCGTGGCCGAACGTATGGCCAAGGTTGAGCAGCGCCCGCCCGCCGCTCGATTTCTCCTCGCGCTCGTCATCCCCCACCACCTGGGCCTTGAAGGCACAGGCGCGCATCACCGCCTCGGCCTGCACATGCGGATCGCCGCCCACGATGCTGGCGGCATGGGTTTCACACCAGGCGAAGAAGGCGGCATCGCCGATCAGCCCGGCCTTGGCGATCTCGGCATAGCCCGCGCGCACTTCGCGCGGCGGCAGCGTGGCAAGGGTTCCGGTGTCGGCCAGCACCATATGCGGCTGGTGGAAGGCACCCAGCAGGTTCTTGCCATGGCGGGTGTTGATGCCGGTCTTGCCGCCGACCGAGCTGTCCACCTGGGCCAACAGCGTGGTCGGGACCTGCACGAAGGGCAGGCCGCGCAGCACGGTGGCGGCGGCAAAGCCCGCCAGATCGCCCACCACGCCGCCGCCGAGTGCGACCACCGCGGTGCGCCGCTCGACCCGGGCATCGAGCAGCGATTCCACCAGAGTGGTGTAATGCTCCATGCTCTTGGCGCCCTCGCCCTGCGGCACCACGACGACCTGGCTGTCAAACCCCGCCACCGAAAGCCCCTGGCGCAGCGTCTCCAGATGCAGCCCGGCCACCACCCTGTCGGTGACGATGACGCAGCGCTTCTGCGGCAGCACCGGCGCCAGCAGACCGCCGGCCCGCGCCAGCAGGCCATCGCCCACCACCACGTCATAGCTGGAATGCGACAGGCTCAGATGCAGCCGGCGTGGGGCGTGAAAGCTCACCAACGCGTCCAGCACGCGCGACGTGGTGTGATCGGGGCTCTCATCGCCGCAATCCACCACGATATCGGCCTCGGCATAGACCGGGTGGCGCTTGTCCATCAGCCCCTGCAGGATGGCGGCCGGATCGCCGCCGGCCAGCAGCGGACGGTGGGAGCGCTGCGCCACGCGGCGCACCAATGTGGCAAGCGGCGCGCGCAGCCACAGGCTGACCCCGTCACGCCGGATCGCGGCCCGCGTCTCGGCATCCATGAAGGCGCCGCCGCCGGTGGCCAGCACCATCGGCTCGCCCGCCAGCAGACGGCGGATGACGCGGCGTTCGCCGGCGCGGAACTCCGCCTCACCGAAACGTGCGAACAGCTCGGAGATCGAGCAGCCGGCCGCCATCTCGATCTCGATATCGGCGTCGTGGAAGGGCAGCCCCAGGCGGGCGGCCAGCCTGCGGCCGATCGAGGTCTTGCCGGCGCCCATCAGGCCGACCAGCACCACCGAGCGTCCGGCAAGGCCGGGCGGCAGCTGCATGGTATCCTCCTGCAACGGACCTGGTTTGGGCGGAGTGGGAGCAGAGTTGCGTGTCATGACGCGGCACGGTAGCACGACCCTCGTTGCCCCCGCCAACCGGGGGTGCTGCAAGGCAGACCGCCCGGGCATGGCGCCTGCCGCATGCAGCGACTGGGGGATCGATGGGGCGCGTTGTTCTTGTGCTGATGCTGCTGTTGCTGGTCCTGGCCGGCGTGGGCTTCCTGGCGCTGGGCGCGTTCTCGCCGGACCCAAAGCCGGCGCCGGTGCATCACGTGATCCCCAATGACCATTTCATCCGTGGCGGCTGACCGGGCCGCGCATCAGATCGAGGCGTTTTTGGAGATGAAGGCGGCCGAGCGTGGTGCCGCGCGCAACACGCTGCTGGCCTATCGCGCCGATCTGCTGGATTTCGCAGCCCATCAGCCGGACCCGCTGAACGCCTCCGAGACAGAGCTGCGCGCCTATCTTCAAGGACTCGCGGGCCAGGGCCTGTCGGCACGCACCCAGGCGCGCAGGCTGTCCAGCCTGCGGCAGTTTCATCTGTTCCTGCTGCGCGAAGGCGTGCGCGCGGATGATCCCACCAGCCGGCTCGATGCGCCGCACGTGCATCCGGGCCTGCCGAAATTCCTCTCCGAGGCGGAGGTGGATGCGCTGCTGAATGCTGCGCACACCCATCCGCGCGCCGAGATGGTGGTGGCCGCACTTGAGATCCTCTACGCAACCGGTCTCAGGATCAGCGAGCTTTTGGCCCTGCCGCGCCATGCGCTGGCCGGCGATGCGATGCTGTTGATGATCCGCGGCAAGGGCGGGCGGGAGCGACTCGTGCCGCTCTCCGACGCCGCGCGCAACGCCGCCATCCCGCTGCTGCAAGGCCGTGGCCGGCATCTCTTCCCCGGCCGCGACCCCGCCCGCCCGCTCACCCGCCAGGCGTTCTGGGGCATGCTGAAGCAGGTCTCGCTGGTGGCGGGCATCGATCCGGACCGTGTGAGCCCGCACGTGCTGCGGCATTCCTTTGCCAGCCACATGCTGGCACGTGGCGCCGATCTGCGCAGCCTGCAGACGCTGCTCGGCCATGCCGACATCGCCACCACCCAGATCTACACCCATGTGCTGGCGGAACGGCTGCAGGCGCTGGTGGAGGCGCATCACCCGCTGGCGCGGCCCGCGGTTGCAACGCGCAAGGGATCGCTCTAGAGCCACGTAATGCGCCATTTTCTCGATTTCGAAAAACCGCTGGCCGAGCTTGACGGCAAGATCGAAGAGCTGCGGCAGATGTCCGGGGCGGACGGTCTGAACATCGCCGAAGACATCGCCCGCCTCACCGAAAAGGCGGACCGCCAGCTGCGCGCGACCTATTCCAAGCTCACGCCCTGGCAGAAGACCCAGGTGGCGCGCCATCCGGAGCGGCCGCGCGCGCATGACTACATCGCGGGGCTGATCACCGACTACACGCCACTGGCCGGCGACCGCGCCTTTGCCGAGGACGAGGCGATCATCGGCGGTCTGGGCCGCTTCCAGGGCCGGCCGGTGATGGTGATGGGCACCGAGAAGGGCCACGACACCGACAGCCGGGTGAAGCACAATTTCGGCATGGCGCGGCCGGAGGGCTACCGCAAGGCGCGCCGCCTGCTCGATCTGGCCTCGCGGTTTCACCTGCCGGTGCTGACCTTCGTCGACACATCAGGCGCCTTCCCCGGCATCGATGCCGAGGCACGCGGCCAGGCGGAGGCGATCGCCCGCTCGATCGAGGCCTGTCTGGAACTGCAAAGCCCGCTGATCGCCACCATCATCGGCGAGGGTGGCTCGGGCGGGGCGATAGCACTTGCCGCCGGCGATGCGGTGCTGATGCTGGAGCATGCGATCTATTCGGTGATCTCACCGGAGGGCTGCGCCTCCATCCTGTGGCGCGACGCCGCCCAGGCGCCGGCGGCGGCGGAGGCGTTGAAGCTCACCGCCGACGACCTCAAGCGGCTGCGGCTGATCGATCGCATCGTGGCGGAACCGCTGGGCGGCGCGCATCGCGACAAGGCGATGGCGGTGCAGGCGGTGGGCCAGGCGATCGCCGAGACGCTGTCGGGCCTCGCCAGGCTCACACCGCAAGCCCTGATCGCCAAGCGGCGTGAGAAATTCCTCGAAATGGGCCGCGACATCGCAGGCTGACCGCGCCGCCCCGCCGCAACCGGCACCAGCCCCGCGCGCGTCAGCCGCCGCCAAGACTGCCGATCACCTGGCAGATCCGATCGTCAAACACCTCATTGACGTCGTGCAGCTGATACTCCTCCAGCGAGCGGAAAAATGCCGGGTCGTCCGGGTTTTTCGAAACGCGGCCAAGGCTGCGCCGTTCGGTCCATTCGGCGAGAGACTTGGTGAAATAATGGTTGAGGGACAGCATCTGGTGGCTTGCCGGAGTGTCCGCCCCACTGCCATGCGTGTCCACCACGGCGCCGCTGTCATTGATGGTCTGGCCCGTGGTGCGGATCAGATGGCCCAACTCCACACCCACACAGCGATTCAGCCGGGCGATGGTCTTGCCATACCGGTTCGGCCCGAAATCCGACCGCGCCCGGCGCTGAAACCGTCTGGTCACCGCATCCTGTGTCCCGGTCAGATGATGGCTCGACCCGAACATCAGCCAGTGCACATAAAGCCCCGTCACTGATTCCGGCAGAGCCCGCAGAACCTGTTTCGGCAGCAAGGCGGATCTGGGGCAGAGAAACTCGTCACAATCGATGAAGGCGCACCAGGCCTCGCTGCTGGCATGGTTGGCGATCATGTCCTGATAGGCGGAATTCTGCCGGGGAAACCGGTTCCAGCTTATAAGATGCACCATGTCGCGAAAGGGCCAGGACCGGACGATGTCGCCCGTGGCATCGGTGGATTCGTTATCATACAAAAAGAAGCGATCAACCCCGATTTTTCGGTGAAATTCCAACCACTCTAAAATATATTTTTCCTCGTTTTTGATAATGGCACAGATAAAAAGATCGGTATTTGTGCATTCCCTGGATGATAACGCCAGATCCCCTCCTGCCTGCTGGATGGAAAGTTTGCGGAATTTGAATGCCAACAGACGCGGATCGGCACTCAGGTTCAGCTCTTTGGGAGAGAAGCAGTTTTTATAATGGAACACACATTTCAGATCCCCCTGCACGCCGACAATTTCAGGCGATATGGAGAAAATCAAATTCGTCTGACGTGAGATGCGAAATTCTCCAATGACATGATCATTCACCGCCACCGAGATCGATTGATCATAATCCTGCGAGGGTGGCACGAATGGCAGCAGATCGATTTCCACCTTGATCGCTGCACTCTCGCTGCATTTGAGGAGCAGGCTGCTTGAAGGACCATTGCTCCAGACACCATCCCGTTCGGGGACAGAAAAGCCGGAATACTCGAATTCGCTCAGGTTTCCCGCAGCGGAAAAATCTATCAACTCAAATTTGCCTTGCACAATCAGATGTCAGACCGGAAGGCGACCATGGATCAATCACCGGGTCAATGCACACAATTCGGCCAATCGCTTATTAGAACTATGTTTTTGTCTAACTTCGCCAACTGCGGAGAACAAAATTTTGCATCGGCTGGATCGATGAAAATGACAATCAGCCTGGCCGCATCCGCCGTCTTATCATCACACGAACAATTTTAGTCATGTTTTTTTCGCTATGATTCAACGGCCGGCCGCACCAAATTTTTACTGCAGTGCACAAATCTAAATCAAGACCCTTTACTTGAATTGAATAATTTGAATCTGAATGTCGATGCATAAATATCACATGTCATCATTCTGCAAGATACGTTTCGTTTCTTTGTAAATTTTCTGTCACACCAATCGATTAACGTTTGGTTATACCGCAGCCACATCCGAACGACCGGCGTTTCGGATTTTGGCTGGAAGGTATCGCTCTTATGACGCCCCGTTTTACCGCAGGCCGACGCGCTGCGCTGTACGCCTCGATCTCCATGATGTCGTTGGCATTCGCCCAGGGCGCCATGGCGCAGGCCACCGATATCGGTGCCGTCGATGTCAAATCCGGCGCGGGCCTGCCAATCTCCGCCCCCGCCGCCGTCGGCAGCAAGGCGCCGGCCGGCTCGGCCCCGGCCCTGGCACCGTCGCAGAGCTCGCTCTCCACATTCGAGCCGGTGTCGATCATCAGCGACAAGGTGCTGCGCGACATTGTCGTGCCCACCTCCGACTACAACGAAGCCGCGAAATACACGCCGGGCTTCCTGTCCAACAACCCCAACGGCCTGCTCGGTGACAGCAAGAGCGGCTGGCGCGGCTATGCCGACGGCCAGTTCAACATCACCTTCGACGGCATCCCGTTTGGTGACGCCAACGACCCGACCCATCACTCCTCCGCCTATTTCCCCGGCGCCTTCATCGGTGGCATCACCATCGACCGCGGCCCGGGTGCGGCCAGCCAGGTCGGCTACGCCACCTATGGCGGCACGATGGCCCTGAAATCGGTTGATTTCACCGATGCGTTCTCGGGCCAGATCTCCGGCTCCTACGGCACCTTCGCCACCACCTCGGTGGCCGGCACGGTGCAGACCGGCAAGATTGCCCCCGATGGCAGCATTCGCGCCCTGTTCCAGTATTACAACGCCAACACCGCCGGCGCCTATCAGCTGGGCAAGGTGAATGAGAACCAGTATCTCGGCAAGGTCGAGAAGAAGTTCGGCTCCGACTGGACCGTGACGTTGTTCGCCACCTCCGGCCTGCAGCTGTACAACAACGTTGCGGCACCCACCTATGCGCTGATCCAGAAATACGGCAAGCGTTACGGTGAGATCAACAACAACCCCCTCACGCAGCAGTATTTTGGCTACAACGACAGCCAAAAGTCGACGGATATGGAATATGTCGACATCGACGGCCATGTCGGCGGCGTGCATCTGAGCAACAAGACCTACACCTACAGCTACTGGTACCCGGTGCTGCAGAACAACGGCCTCAATCAGGCCATCGACGGCAACGCCTCGCTGGCAAATGGCGGCACCATCAACTCGGTCTCGGTTGCCAACGCCGTGGGCGTGAAGACCACCTACAAGGTCAACGGCATCACCAATGGTGATGTGATCGGCTACATCAAATACAACAACTACCGCGCCTACGGCGACATCTTCAAAGGCGATTACGATATCGACGCCGGCATCTTCTCCGGCACCGCGCGCGTCGGCATGTGGTATGAGCGCGTCGACAATCAGCGCCTGCAGGAATACATCGACTACACCACCGGCAACACGTTCAGCCAGCTCGGCGCGGCCGCCTCGGCCGCCTACAAGCTCAACCTGAGCTCGTACATCACCAACTGGCAGCCCTTCGCCGAGTATGAGTGGCACCCGATCGACGGGCTGACCATCACCCCGGGCTTCAAATGGGAAGACTTCACGCGCGACCATCAGGCCGTGGTGAACCAGACCACGCTGGTGCCGGCCTATTTCACCAAGGACTACTCGGCCTCGCTGCCGTTCCTGGCCGCGCATTACGCCGTCAACGACAACATCAACGTCTACGCCCAGGCCTCCGAAGGCTTCCTGGCGCCGACCGTGTCCGCCTTCTACGTGTTCAACCCGGCGGACGCGCAGATCAAGCCGCAGAAGACCACCAACCTGCAGACTGGCGTGGTGTTCAAAAGCGGCCGCTTCACCGGCGACTTCGATCTGTATCAGGTGCGGGCCACCAACTTCCCGATCACCCAGACGCTGGCCACCGGTGAGACCTACTACACCAACGGCGGCACGGCACAGTATCGTGGCGTGGAAGCCGAAGGCAGCTACAACATCACCAACGGGCTCTCGGCCTATGCCAGCGGCGCTCTGATGAACTCCAAGTTCACCGCCGGCGCCAACCGCGGCCTGCGCGTGGGCGATGCGCCGTCCTACACGGCGGCCACCGGGTTCATCTTCGACAACGGCATGTTCTTCGGCTCGCTGCTGCAGAAGTTCACCGGCGACTATTACGGCTCCGCCGGCCAGACCCGCAACTCGGCCACCGCCTCGGCCAGCCTGAACAAGGTCGCACCCTACAACACGACCGATCTCGTGATCGGCGTGCGCAGCAAGTCGCTGGGCGATCTGGGTCTGGGCTTCGGCAAAAGCGTGGAGGCCAAGCTCGGCATCTCCAACATCTTCGATCACAAGAACAACACCGAAGTGGGCGGCACGCCGTCCACCCTGGTGGCCAGCGATCCGAAGAACGGCCTGACCTATCAGTTCCTCTCGGGCCGCCTGATCTACGGCGTGGTCACCGTCGGTTTCTGATCGGGTTGAACGGCAAAACCCCATGCCCGGAGACGGGCATGGGGCGCGTGTGAAAAGGCCCGCGCAACGGCGGGCCTTCTTCTGTTTGTGGATTGTATTCGGAGTATTGGCAGATGACCGGAATTGATATCTCGCCCGTTGAATTCTTCATGATGGCCGGCAGCGTGGGCAAGGCCGTGATGCTCATCCTGCTCGTCACCTCGATCTGGTGCTGGGTGCTGATCATCGAGGGCATCGTGAGCGTCATCCGGCTGCGCCGCGCGGTGCGCCAGATGCGCGCCGAACATCCGACAGCCCTGCTCGGCCCGATCCTGGAGGCCGGCCGCGCCGCGGTGGCGCAGCATATCCCGGGCGAGCATGTGGGCGAGCTGCGCGGCCGCACCACCGAGGCGATGAACCGCACGGCGCGCCGCATCGTGGCACGGCTTGAGGGCGGGCTTGCCAATCTGGCGGTGATCGCCTCCGTCGCCCCGTTCGTGGGCCTGTTCGGCACGGTGTGGGGCATCATGTCGAGCTTCACCTCGATCGCCGCCGCCAAGGACACGTCGCTGGCCGTGGTGGCACCGGGCATCGCGGAGGCGCTGGCGACCACCGCCATTGGCCTTGCCGCCGCCATCCCGGCCTCGATCGGCTTCACCCGGCTCGGCTCCGGCATCGGTGCCGCGAGCCTGGATCTGGCCGGGCTGATCGAGGAGGAGGCCGTCCGCCTGGTGGCCCCCAGCTCACGCCATCCCAATCTCAAGGAAGTCGTGTGATGGCGTTCGGTCCGACCGGCCCGGGTTCCGCCAACCCGCTTGGCGGCAATTCGCTGCACCGCCCGCTCTCCGACATCAACGTGACACCGCTTGTCGATGTCATGCTGGTGTTGCTGATCGTGTTCATGGTCACCGCCCCGATGCTGGCAACCGGGCTCAAAGTGGATCTGCCGCAGGCGAAATCGGCACAACCCGTCAATCCGAAGGACCCGATCGTGGTGTCGGTCACCAGCGACGGCCATGTGGCGCTCGGCACCGACACGATGACGGTCGATGAGCTGGTCCCGGCCCTGCTGAAGCTGACCGGCGGCGATGCCACGCGGGTGATCCAGATCCGTGCCGACCAGGCCGCGCCCTACGGGTCGATCGTGGGCGTGATCGATCAGCTGGGCTCCAACGGCATGGTGCATATCGCCCTGATCTCAGACCCGAAATCCCGCGCGGCCGCAGCGCCGGCGCCGGCTGCGGCAGCCGCACCGTGACCCTGGACGCCCAACTGGCGCCCGAGCCACGCTGGCGGCACTGGGTGCGCCCGGCCGCCATTTTCGCGGCACTGGGGCTGCATGTGGCCGCCGGCACCTATCTCACCGTGCCGCGGCCGAGCCTGCCCAGTGCGGAGGACTCGATCGAGCTGACCATCGCCCAAGGGGCGCCAGCCCCCGAGCCGCCACCACCGCCGCCGGAACCGCCGCCACCCGAGCCGCCACCGCCGCCACCGGTCGAGGCGCCGCCACCGCCACCGCCGCCCCCGGTTGTGGAACCACCGCCACCACCGCCCGAGCCGGCGCCGCCCGATCCGCCGCCGCCCGAGCCTGCCAAGCGCGAGGTGGTGGACGCCCCTGCCCTGCCGCCGCCCCCTCCGCCCAAGCCGAAACCGCTGCCGCAGCCGCAGCGCAAGCCGGTGGAGCCGAAGCCGCCGGTGCAGGATACGCCGCCGCCACCGCCCGCAGCCCCGCCGCAGGAGGCGCCACCACCCCCCGGTGAGCAGCAGGCTCAGGCCCAAATGACGCAGGCAAGGCAGACCTATGCCGACCGCGTGCGCCTGGAGATCGAGAAGCATCGGCCGCCGGTTGCCGATCTGGGCCTTGGCTCGGCGCTGGTGGAGTTCAGCATCTCGGCCTCAGGCGAGATCGGCAATGTGCGCATCGCCCGCTCGTCGGGCAGTGACCGGCTGGACACGATCGCCCTTCACATGGTGCGCGCAGCCAGGCCCGGCCCACCGCCGGACGGGCCGGGCAGTTTCCGGGTGCCGATCAACTTCACGCAGTAGTCTGGAATTGACGCTCGATCGGGCCGGAAGCACGCAACCAGCCCGATCGAGGCTTAGAGCACGGCCCGACCGATTGGAATCAATCGGTCGGACGGTCGTGCTCTAGAAATCATTAGGGGCTGGCCTAGATAACGGCGCTCGGTGACCGGTTAGCCATTGAGATTCAAGCATTTATCCGATGTTGGCATTCTCTGCTCGATTTCGCAGTTGCGTCAAGGGCGCGAAGCGCCGGCGGAGCCGGTAAACCCTTGACACAACTGCGAAATCGAGAAAACAGCTGACATCGGATCAATGCGTTGGTGAATGCTTATCTGGGCCAGCCCCAATCATTATACCTAGAGCAACTTAGTGCGATCTGACTGACCGCAAAGCGGTTCAGTCAGATCGGACGTTGCTCTAGACGACGCGAACCTTCAGCTCCGGCAGGCCGTCGATATGGCCTTCCATCAGATCGCCAGCCACCACGGGGCCCACATTCTCCGGCGTCCCGCTGTAGATGATGTCGCCTGGCATCAGCTCGAATGCCGCACTCAGTTGCACAATCTGCTCAGCAACCGACCACA
This sequence comes from uncultured Rhodospirillales bacterium, assembly GCA_903924855.1. GTDB lineage: Bacteria > Pseudomonadota > Alphaproteobacteria > Acetobacterales > Acetobacteraceae > CAIQQQ01. The sequence goes on from CAIYCW010000043.1 coordinate 21,041, forward strand.
TCATCATCGCAAGATCGGAGTTCTGGCGGATCTTGCCGTTCACCGCGAGGCTGATCCGCCCCTTGGTGAAATGTCCCACCTTTGCCACCGGATGGATCGGGCCGAGCACGGCGGCGTGGTCGAAGCTCTTGCCGATCTCCCAGGGCTTCTTCTGGTCGGCCATCGCGTTCTGCAGATCGCGCCGGGTCATGTCGAGGCCGATCGTGTAGCCATAGACCAGATCAAGTGCCTTCTCGAGCGGCACGTTGCGCCCGCCCTTGTGCAGCACCGCCACCAGCTCGATCTCGTGATGGTAGTTCTTGGTCAGCGACGGATAGGGGTGATCGGCGATGGTGCCGGGCGCCACGTTCTGAATGGCATCCGTCGGCTTCTGGAAAAAGAACGGCGGCTCGCGCGTGGGGTCCGAGCCACGCTCGATGGCGTGGGCGGCGTAGTTGCGGCCGATGCAGTAGATGCGGCGCACCGGGAACAGATGATCGCTGCCGACAATCGGGATGGTGATCCGCTTGACGTCGAACAACATGGTGCCGGCAGCCTGGGCAGGGCTTGCCAACGGCACCGCCAGAGGGGAGGCGGCGGCGGCCATGCCGGCTGCCAGCGCGGCACGGCGTTTGAGGTTGGATGTCTCGATGGTCATGTGTTCCCCCACAATCTGCCCCCGGTTGTTGCCCGGGTTTTGCATCACCTGCGGCGAAAAGCCTGCAGCAGCCGCACCTGAGGGTCAAGCATCCAGGGTCGAGCCTGACGCAGGGCAAGCCGATGACACTTCCTCTTGCAGCAAGCCTTCTGGCGGTTCACCAACACATCATGAACGACCCATCGCAAAAGCGTCTGTTCCTTCGGGTGTTTCCCTCGGTGATGCTGCCGATGTTTCTGGCGGCGTTGGACAACACCATCGTCTCAACCGCCCTGCCCGCCATCGCCGGCCAGTTGGGGGAGGTGGAGCGGGTGAGCTGGGTGGTGGTGTCCTACCTGGTGGCGGGCACCATCGCAGCGCCGGTCTATGGCCGTCTGGGCGATGCGCTGGGGCGCAAGCGGGTGATGGTGATGGCGCTGGGCCTGTTCGTGCTGGCCTCGATCGGCTGTGCGCTGGCGCCGAGCATCGTGGCGCTGGCAGCGGCGCGGGTGTTGCAGGGCTTTGGCGGCGGCGGGCTGATGACACTCAGCAACGCGCTGGTGGGCGAGGTGGTGCCGCCGCGCGAGCGTGGCCGCTACCAGGGCTACACCGCCACCATCTTCGTCTCCGCCTCCAGCTTCGGGCCGGTGGCCGGCGGCTGGCTGACCCAGAGTCTGGGCTGGCAGAGCATCTTCTGGATCAACGTGCCGCTGGGCCTGCTGGCGCTGGCGCTGACCTTGCGGCTGCCGACCGTCAAGCCCGTCACCGGGCGGTTCCGCTTTGATTACCTGGGCCTGGGCCTGTTCACCTTCACCATCGTGCCGCTGCTGCTGGCGTTGGAGGCGGCGCAGAAATTCCGCATCGAGTCGATGCCCGGTGTCGCGGCCGCTCTGTGCCTGGCCGGGGTGAGCGGGTTCCTGCTGCTGCGTCAGCAGACCAAGGCGCCGCTGCCGCTGCTGCCGATCGGCCTGTTGCGGCAGGAGGCGATCTGGCGCACCACGATTCTCGCCTGCTGCTCGGGTGCCACGGTGGTGTCGCTGTTCACCTTCATTCCGATCTATCTGGAGGTGGTGCGCAGCACCTCGCCCACCGAGACCGGGCTGCGCATGCTGCCACTGACCGCCTGTATCGCGGTGGGCGGCACGCTGTCTGGCCAGATCATCACCCGCACCGGCCGGGCGGCGATCATTCCCTCGATCGGCCAGCCGATCCTGGCCGCGCTGGTGCTGATCTTCGCCTTTCTCGGCCCGTATCTCAGCCTGGGCCAGCTGCCCTTCCTGTTCTTTGCCACCTCGATCGCCTGCGGCACGGCGATGGCGGTGGTGCAGACCACGGTGCAGATGGTGGCCGGGCCGCGCATGCTGGGGGCGGCGGCAGCCAGCATCCAGTTCTCCCGCTCGGTCGGCTCCGCCATGGGGGCGGCGCTGGTGGGGGCCGTGCTGTTCGCAACCCTGGCGGCCACCGATCCGGAGACGGCAAAGCTGTTCGCCCGTCTGGTAGAGACCGGGCCGGAGGCGTTGGCAAGCCTCAGCCCGTCCCGCCTGGCCGAGGTGCAGGACCAGATCGCAACCGCCTTCCGTGCCGCCTTCATCGCCATCGCGGGCTTTCCGCTGCTCGGGGCCTGGATGGCGTGGACGATGCCTGTGCGCCGGATCGACAACACGCCACGGCCGGATCAGCCCGCAGCCTCCGCCCAGACGGCGGATTGAGCTCCGGCTGGCGCCAGACCATCAGGCGTGCAGGAAATTCCCGCTCGACAGCGTGATCTTGCCCTGCAGCTCGATCTGCATGTTGGTCGCGCCCAGCAATTCGCTGCCGGTCGAGGTGTTGACATAGGCGAAGGTGTTGCTGCCCACCGTCTTCCAGGCGATCGAGTCCGCGGCCACACTGGTCGCGGTGCTGGAGAGCTGTCCGGCATAGCTCAGCGACTGGCCCAGCCCGGTGAGGTCGATCATGTCCGAGCCGGCGTGGAAATTGGTGATCACATCCATCGCGGACGCCGAGGAATCGCTGGTGGCACCATAGACATAATCGTTGATGTAGCTGCCGCCGGTCAGCGTGTTGGCGCCGCTGCCGCCGACGATCCAGGCGATGCCGGACAGGCCGGAGGCGTTGATCGCCTCATGCCCGCCATTGCCGAAGATGAAGGTGGGGGTCGACGTGCTGACCAGGCCGGACAGGCTGGCCACGTTGATCGTGGTGGAGGCGGTGGAGCCCACCACCACCTGCACCGGGATGGCGGAGGAGCTGAGACCGCTGTTGGTGTCGGTCGCGGTGATGGTCAGGCCATACACCTTGCCGGCGGCGCTGCCGGCCAGGGCCGTGCTGCCCACGGTCAGCACGCCGTAATTGCCCGAGGCCAGCATGGTGAAGCCGGAGGCAGCACTGCCGCCGATGCTGTAGGTGTAGCTGTCCGCCGTGCTGCCGCCGGTCTGGCCGAACACGGCAAGCGACGTGTTGGCGGCAAGGGCCGAGCCGGTCTGGATCTGGGCCGCCTTGGAGGTGACCATCGACACCGTAAGCCCGGTGGGCCGTGACGTGTTGGCCGGGGTGGAGGAGGAGCCGGCCAGGTTCCAGCCCAGCAGGTCGATCGCGGTGAGATCACCGGTGGTGACCGCGTTGATCACGCCGGAATAGGAGAACGCGTCGAACGCGTTGTAGCCCATGGAGGAGGACCAGTCCCCGCCATCGCCGCCGGACTGGGTGTTCAGCGCCGCGATGCTGGTGACGCCGCCATTGGCGGACAGGTAGCCCGGGGTGCTGGTGGAGAAATCCCGCACGCCGGCTGCCGAGTAATGGAACAGATCCATCAGGCTGTAGCTGTTGGCATAGGAGCCGATGGTGGCGCCGGCCAGCAACTGGCGGCCCATGATCTCGGTGAGTTCGTGCAGCGCCACGCCGTTGAAGTCGTAGGTGCCGGCGGCAACGCCGTTGGTGTCATCATAGGTGAAGGCCAGCGTGCTGGAGAAGCCGACATAGCCGTCAAGCTGCGTCGTGCTGGTCAACAGGCCGAGCGCCTTGGCCTCCGCAGTGGTGGTCCACAACGTGCCGGTCACCGGGTCGGTGCTGCCGAGCGAGGCGACCGCCGCGGTGTCGGTTGCGGAGGTGGCGTCCTTCGACAGGGCCGACTTGATGGCCGAGTAGCTGTAGCTGCTGAGATAGCTGAGGCTGGAGCCGAGCGCGTTGCTGCCCAGCGTATAGCCAGCGACCTCGCCATAGCCGACATCGATGTTCATCGTCACCGCATCGGTGAACTGGCTTTCCAGATACTGGGCGGCGGCGATCACCGCGGTCTTGAAGGCGGCCGGAGCCGAAGCGACGCTGGAATCCCAGGTGATGTTGATCACGAAGGGCGAGGTTGTGGTGCCGCTGCTGGCTTTCACCGTGGTGGTGGTGGAGCTGCCGCTGCCGGCTGCTCCGGCCAGCGAGGCATCACCGCCGAAATCGCCGCCGTAGAGTATGGTTGTGCCATCGCTCACATCGGCGGTCTGGGCCGGCGCGGAGTCGCTCCCGGCGGGCGAGCCGGAGGGATCCGCGCCCAGGCTGCCGGAGAGCGACGGATCGGACGGCGTGGCCGCCAAGGGGGAGGATGCAAACGGCGAGGATGCGGTCGTGGTATCGACCACCAGAGTGTCGAATGTATCGGTCGAATACGTATCGCCGCTGTTCAGCCCATCCGTGCCGAGCTGGTCGAAGGCGGATCCGTGGAATTTGGTGTTCGTGGTCATCGCTCTGGTCCCCGCGGTGGCTCAATCAGCCACCCTTTTGCTCGAAACTAGTCGATAATTGCTGAACAGGCCACCGCGATCCACATCGCTTTCGGCATGGTCACGAAAAACTGATTCTTTGCACAAGTCCAAACAAATACTGATCAAACATCAAAACCGGTGGCAGCGAGGCAGCACAGGCCGGATCACACCGGGCGGCGTGCCACCAGATCGATCAGGGCGGACATGCCGCGATGGCCCGGCCCTTCATCCACTACCTCGTCATGACTGGCGAGCTCGATGATCTCAAGATCGGCAAAGCTCTGGCGCAACAGGTCCTCGGTGTAGAGATTGTCGATCTCCTTGGGCCCGCCGGTGCCGTAGCGCAGCTGTTCCGGCCGGTAGCCCTGGATCAGCAGCAGCCCGCCCGGCTTCAGCGCGCGGCTCATGCCAGCAAAGATGCGCGCACGCGGGGCGGGTGGGCAGAACTGGAAGAAGATGCCGGCCACCACGTCGTACTGCGCTTCCGGAAACCGCCAGATGGTGATGTCCGCCTGCTCGGTGCGCAGCGCCACACCGCGCCTGGCCGCCAGGGTGCGCGCCTTTTGCTGTGCCACCGACGACGCATCGACCGACAGCACATCCAGCCCAAGCTGGGCAAGCCACACACCGTTGCGCCCCTCGCCATCGGCCACCGACAAGGCGGTGCCGCCGAGCGGCAGGCGCGGCTTCTGGGCCGCAAGAAACGCATTCGGCGCTTCGCCAAAGATGTAATGCGGGACGGAGAAGCGTTCGTCCCAACGGGCGATGTCACTCATGGCGGATCTCCTGCAGGCAGGGCGGTCTATATCGCACGCCCCCCCACCCGGCCAGCCTGGCGGATGGCGCATCTTTGCCTCGACCGCGCGCACCCGTTCGGATTAGGGTTCGAGTAAACAAGAGGGACGGTTCAAGCATGCCCCAGGCCAATCACCACGCGCATCACACAACGCGGCGTCAGCTGCTCGGCGCCACAGCCGCCACGGCCGGGCTGCTCGCAGCCCCGCGCGCCTTCAGCCAGACCGCCACCGTCGATCTGGGCCTGCCCGGCGGGGTCGGCGAACGCGCGCTGGTGCCGAACTTTGCCGACAAGCGCAACATGATCCTGCTGCGCACCCGCCCGCCCTTGCTGGAGACGCCGATGCCGGTGTTCGACCAGGGCGTGTTCACCCCCAACGACCAGTTCTATGTGCGCTGGCATCTGGCCGACATCCCAACCGAGATCGACGTCTCGACCTTCCGGCTTGCGGTGCACGGCCAGGTGAACCAGGCGCTGTCGCTCTCGCTGTCCGACCTGCTGGCGATGCCACGCGTGGAGGTGGCGGCGGTGAACCAGTGCTCCGGCAATTCGCGCGGGTTTTTCCAGCCGCGGGTGGCGGGCGGCGAATGGGGCCATGGCGCGATGGGCTGCGCCAAATGGACCGGCGTGCGGCTGCGCGACGTGCTGGACCGCGCGGGCGTCAAACCCTCCGCGATGCAGGTCAGCTTCAAGGGTCTTGATCGCGGCTCGCTCACTGAGACGCCGGATTTCCGCAAGGCGCTCGACATCGACCATGCCCGCGACGGCGAGGTGATCATCGCCTTCCTGATGAACGGCCAGCCCCTGCCGATGCTGAACGGGTTCCCGATCCGCATGGTGGTGCCCGGCTGGTATGCCACCTACTGGGTCAAGGCGCTGAACGACATCGAGGTGATCGATCACGTCGATGACAATTTCTGGATGAAGACCGCCTATCAGATCCCGGACACGCCGGGTGCGAACGTGAAGCCCGGGGAGAGCGGGTTCAAGACGGTGCCGATCAACCGCATGGTGCCGCGCTCCTTCGTCACCAACCTCGCCAATGGGGCGAGCGTGCGGCGCGGCGCACCGGTGGCGCTGCGCGGCATCGCGATGGGCGGCGATGTGGGGGTGGAGCAGGTCGAGCTGTCCACCGATGGCGGGGCGAGCTGGCGCGCGGCCACGCTGGGGCCGGATTTCGGCCGCTACGCGTTTCGCAGCTGGAGCGCGGAGCTGCCGGCCGCCACCGGCTCCAGCCTGGAGGTGATGGTGCGCGCCACCAACACCGCGAAGCTGAGCCAACCCGCGACACCGATCTGGAATGGCGGCGGCTACATGCTCAACACGATCGAGAAGACCTCCCTCATCGTTGCCTGACCCTCAGACCGGAGACGCCACCGTCATGCGACACGCTCTGCTTTCCAGCCTCGTTCTGGCCGCCTTCGTTCTGCCCTCCGCCCTGCACGCAGCCTCCCCCGGCAGCGTCTCGGCCGGCGGCGTGACCCTCGCCTCGACCCACATCGAGCTGCCCTTCGGCACCACTCTCTACACCGGCGCCGGGGCGGATGTGATGAACGCCAACTGCCTCGGCTGTCACTCCACCGAAATGGTCAGCACCCAGCCCAATTTGCCGGAAGCAACCTGGAAGGCCGAAATCGGCAAGATGCGCGCAGCCTTCAAGGCGCCGATCGCCGATGCGGATATCCCGGCCATCCTCGCCTATCTGATGCAGGCCAAAGGGGCAAAATAACCCGTGGCGGTGGGGATTTGCATCAGGCCCGATCAACCCCATTTCCGTTGGATGTCTGACCAGGCAGGCAGATAACGGGAGGAGACCCGCAATGACGATCGCATCCGTACTGCGCAGCAAGGGCAACACGATTGTCTCGGTCAAGCCGGAGACACCGCTTATGGAGCTCGTTGCGACCATTGCATCCCGGCGGATCGGCGCTGTTCTGGTGCTGGACGATCAGGGCGCGCTTGCCGGCATCGTCTCGGAGCGCGATGTGGTCAAGGCGCTGGCGACAAAGGGCCAGGAGGTGACCGGCATGCGGGCGGGTGACATCATGACGCGCACCGTCACCACGGTGACCCCCGCCACCAGCATCAACGAGGCGATGGAGCTGATGGATCGCGGCTATTTCCGCCATCTGCCGGTGCTGGAGAACGGCGAGCTGCTTGGCATCATCAGCGTGCGCGACGTGGTGCGCGCCCGGATCGAACGCCACGTTGAAGAAACGGACAATCTGCGGCACTACATCCACAACCGCACCTGAGCTTAAGGCCTTCCATGTCCGTCCTGCCACCCGAGGACGCGGCCGCCCGCCGCCTCCGGCCCGCGATCGTGTGCTATCCGGTGGAAGGGCTGCAGCCCCCCGATATGGCGATGCTGGAGGCGGCACGCGGCGATCTGCATCTGGTGTCATCCACGCTGGTGCCACCGCGGGAGGCAGCCAGCTTCGAGGTGAAGGCCGGGCAGTTCTTTCGCATCGTCTGTCCCGAAGGGCCGCAGGTGGGCGATCTCAACCTGTGGAACGCCGCCGATCTGGGCGAGCGCTTCTTCAGCGGCAAGACCCGGGCCCTGCATGCAACCCATGTGGGCGTGGGAGACCGGTTGTGGAGCAGCCTGCCGCATCTGCGCCCGATGGCCACCATCACCCATGACACGCTGGGCTGGTACGGGTGGGACGAAGATGGCGGCGGCGTGCATGACGTGATCGGCACGCGCTGCGATCCCTATACCAACCGGCTGCTGTCGGGGTCGGATTACCATCATTGCTGCCACTCCAACCTCACCCGCGCGCTGGCGGCCGCGCGCGGGCTGTCCTGGCGGGAGGCGGAGCTGCATGTGCATGACGTGCTCAACGTGTTCATGTGCACCGGCTTCACGCGCGACACGCATCAGTATTTCATGAAGGCAAGCCCGGTGCGGGCGGGGGATTTTCTGGAGTTTTTCGCCGAGATCGACCTGCTCGGCGCGCTGTCCGCCTGTCCGGGCGGGGATTGTGGATCGACGCATTCAAGCGACACGGCCGCGTGCCATCCGTTGCGGGTGGATGTGTTCGAGGCTGCGGGCAACGCGCTCAACGGCTGGTCGTCACCGAAGCGCAGCGCGCACCAGTCGGAAGCCTGAGCTTCCAACGCGGCATGTTTTGATCACAGACCGGCTGGATTGCAGGAGGCGGCTGTGCCAGACATTGCATGGTCGTGATTGATCGACGCGAGCTTGCAGCCAACACCGGTGGCGCCAGGCTGTGGTACCCACGGAGAATTTGAGCGGTGCTACCCCGAAACCTGAGGGCGCCCTATTGGCGTTTGCACGCGGCGGCCAAGGGCCTGCGGCGGGCGGCCCTTGCCATCCCACGCGCCCTCACCGGTGCGCGCGGCACCGATGCAGCCGATTTCGATATCGGAACCCTGATCAGCCTGCGGCAGCGCTACGCGCGCATGATGCGGGAGAACCGGGACCTGTTCGACCCTGCGGTCTCGGTGCTGGAATGGGATGCCGACACGGGCGGTATCACGCCGTTTCTTGCGCGTGATGTGACAAGCCGCGCCGGCAGCCTTGCTGGCGTTGCCGATCAAGGCTTTGACATCGTGATCTGCGCGGATCGTCTGCATCTGCTGGCAAAGGCGGATCGCCTGCGCGCGCTGGCCGACTTGCTCCGGATCGCCCGCCACAAGCTGCTGATCACCTGCCCGAGCGGCCCGATGGCGGAGGAGGCGCAGGCGCATCTGGCCGAGACGCTGGCGGGGATGGGACGATCGATCCCGGATTGGCTGCACAGCAATCTGGAACGCGGCTTTCCGCCGATTGCCTCGCTTCTGGCCGATCTGGCAGGGGCCGGCCATGTGTTCACCATCTCGGTCAATGAATCGCTGAACCAGTATTTGGCGGGCCATCTGCTCGAGCGCCTGCTGCCCTTTGCAGCCAAGCTCAATGGCCGCCAGGCTACCAAGGTGGCGTTCGAGCCGGCTGTGGGACCGGCGTATTTCGACTATGCGCACAGCTATCTGATCACGGTGGACCTGCAGGCGCGCCCTGCCCCGGCCGAGTTGCTGCAGCGCGAGGCTGCGGCCGGGGCGGCACCGGTGCAGCTCTACTCGGTCTATCACCGGCCGTGGGAGATGGGTCATCTGGGCAAGATCACCCCGATCTTCTCGGGTTCCGCCGCCGACCAGGCGCCAGAGGGCGCGCTGACCGACATCACCCGCACGGTGCCCCGGCTGCAGAACACCAGATGGTCCGAACTGTCGGCTTATTTCCGGGTGTGGCAGGAGGGCCCGCAAAGCGCCATCATCGGCTTCAGCCATTACCGCCGCCTGTTCGATTTCGGAACCGACACCGCGGGCCATGCCCGGCCGGACCAGCGCGAGACAACGATCACGACGGACGAACTGCCCGGCCACGCGCATCGGCTGTACGACGCGGCGCTGATCGAAGCCCTTGACGACAACACGATCCTGTTGCCGCCGCCCATCGAACTGGCCGAGACCGTCTGGGAGCATTATCACCGCCGCCATACGATCGGCGATTATTGCCGAGTGGTCGGGCGGTTGTCGGTGAAATACCCGCATCTTCTGGTCGAGCTTCCCGCGCAATTCGAAGAAAACCTGCTCTATGCCAACAACATGTTCATCATGCGCTGGCAGCTGTTCGACGAGATCTGCGGCATCTGGTTCGATCTGCTCGGCGAGATGGCGGCCGAGCTTCCGAACAACCGGGCCAATGACTATCAGAACCGCGATGTCAGCTTCATGGCGGAGCGCATCTTCGATCTGTGGATCCGGCACAAGCGGCGCGAGGGGCTGCGGCTGATCGAAACCCCCATCCTGTTCATCGAGCCGCCCAAGGCTTGAGGGCGCCGGGTCGGCTGGCCCCGGATCTGGCCATCGGTCAGACCCAGCCGGATCGGGAAAGCCGGGCCGCAACGCGAGGCCCGACCGATTGTCTCCAATCGGTCGGACCGTGCTCTAACAGGCCGCTGAAAAACCTCGTGCGGTGAGATCGTTGTTGTGATTCGCTTTCGTTGTGAGACGGAGGCCAGTGATGCGCGGTTCTGACAATCAGCCGGGGATGATGTTCAGCTACATCAGTTGCGAAGCGCGTGTGCCCGCCGCGCATCCGCTTCGCACGATCCGTGCTGTGGTGGACAAGGCGCTTGATGTGCTTTCGCCCGAATTCGAGCGGTTGTATTCGCGCGTTGGCCGGCCCTCGATCCCGCCTGAGAAGCTGCTGCGGGCGCTGCTTCTGCAAGCCTTCTACGGCATCCGGTCCGAGCGGCAACTGATGGAGCAGCTCGACTACAACATGCTGTTTCGCTGGTTCGTCGGCCTGCCGATGGACGCCGCGGTCTGGGACGCCACAACGTTCAGCAAGAACCGCGACCGACTGCTCGACGGCGATGTCGCTCAGCGCCTTCTGGCGGCGGTGACGTCGCAAAGCCGGGTGGCGGCGTTGATGTCGGACGAGCATTTCTCGGTCGATGGCACGCTGATCCAGGCCTGGGCCAGCCATAAGTCGTTCCAGCCGAAAGGCCACGATGACGATGCCGCACCACCGCCCGGATCAGGCGGCGATGCGCAATCGGCAGAGCCCGCGCCCGCCGCGCGCAACGGCGAACGGGATTGGCGTGGACAGAAGCGCAGCAACGAGACCCATCGCAGCCTGACTGACTCCGATGCCCGGCTGGCCCGCAAATCAAACGGCCAAGCCAGCATCCTCGCCTATGCCGGGCATATCCTGATGGAGAACCGCAACGGCCTGGTCAGCGGCGCCTGCCTCACGCGAGCAACCGGCACAGCTGAGCGCGATGCGGCTCTGGCCTTGGTCGACGGCCGCACAAGGCCGTCCGGACGCATCACGCTCGGCGCCGACAAAGGCTATGATGTTGCGGGCTTTATCACCGCCTTGCGCACTCGATCCGTGACACCGCACATCGCCGCCGACCGAAGGGTGAGCAAAACCGGTCGCATCCGTCACTCCGAGATCGACCGCCGCACGACGCGCTGGCCGGGCTATGAGGCCAGCCAACGCGTGCGCAAACGGATCGAGGAGGTCTTCGGGTGGATGAAGGCTTCAGCCGGGCTGCGTCAGACCAAACATCGAGGGATCGAGCGTGTTGGCTGGACGTTCACCCTCGCCGCAACAGCCTATAATCTCGTTCGACTGCCCAGGTTATTGGCGGCCATGCCGTAAAACGAAGCCCGCCAACCCTCGATGCTGTTGCAAACCAACCCGTCAAAACATGAATGGCTTGGATCCTAAGCCAACCCAACATTCAGGAGGGGGATTCTTCAGCGGCCTGCTAG
>CAIYCW010000044.1 GCA_903924855.1 uncultured Rhodospirillales bacterium
ACGCTGGCCGGCTCGCTGCTGATGCTGCTGGCGCTGCTTGCCATGTGGAACTACGCGGGCTCCACGGATGTGAGCGTGCTGATGCATACGACCTTCCCGCCCGCCATGCAGACCTGGCTGTTCCTGGCCTTCTTCGCCTCCTTTGCGGTGAAGGTGCCGATGTGGCCGGTGCACACCTGGCTGCCGGACGCCCACGTGGAAGCCCCCACCGCAGGCTCGGTCATCCTCGCCGGCGTGCTGCTGAAGATGGGGGCCTATGGCTTCCTGCGCTTCTCGGTGCCGATGCTGCCGCAGGCCGCCGCCGAATTCGCGCCTTTGGTGTTCGCGCTCTCGGTGATCGCCGTCATCTACACCTCGCTGGTGGCGCTGGCGCAGAAGGACATGAAAAAGCTGATCGCCTATTCCTCCGTCGCCCATATGGGGATCGTTACGATCGGCATCTTCACCTTCAACGCCCAGGGCCTGTCGGGCGCGCTGTTCCAGATGCTCTCGCACGGCGTGGTGGCGGGCGCGCTCTTTCTGTGCGTCGGCGTGGTCTATGACCGCATCCACACCCGCGAGATCGTCCGCTACGGCGGGCTCGCCAAGCGCATGCCGTCCTACGCGCTGGTGTTCATGCTGTTCACCATGGCCAGCATCGGCCTGCCCGGCACGGCCGGCTTTGCCGGTGAGATCCTGGTGCTCATCGGCTCGTTCAAGGTCAATATCTGGCTCGCCTTCCTGGGCGGCACCGGCATGATCCTGGGCGCCTGCTACGCGCTCTATCTCTATCGCCGCATCATCTTCGGCAGCCTCACCCATGCCGATCTGAAAATGATCCTCGATCTGTCGCCGCGCGAGATCCTGATCTTCGCGCCGCTGGTCGTGCTCACGCTGTGGATGGGTGTCTACCCGTCCAGCTTCACCGACTTCTTTGACGCCACCGTGGGCGCCATGGTCGACCATCATCAGGCGGCGCTTGCCGCCACCACCAAGCTTGCCGGGGTTCTGCGCTGATGAACTGGACAATCGCGATCCCTGAGATCGTGCTGGCCCTGCTGGGCATGGCGATCCTCATTTTCGGCGTTCTGCGCAAGCAGGACAGTTTCCACCTCTGCTCGATGCTGACCATCGGCGCCTTCGTGGTGACGGCGGCCCTGCTGCTCGGCGGTGACAGCGGGCTTGGCTATCACGGCCAGTTCCAGGCCGATCCCTATGCGCTGTTCGTAAAGCTTCTGGTGCTGGCGGCTTCGGCGCTGGGCATCATCATCTCGCTCGACTTCAACGAGCATGAGAACCTCAAGCGCTTCGAATTCCCGGTGCTCATCCTCTACGCCACGATCGGCATGATGGTGATGGCGTCATCGTCCAACCTGATGTCGCTCTATATGGGCGTGGAGCTGAACTCGCTGGCCATCTACGTGCTGGCGGCCTTCGCGCGCGATGATCTGCGCAGCTCGGAAGCCGGGCTGAAATACTTCGTGCTCGGCGCCCTGGCCTCGGGCCTGCTGCTCTATGGCATCTCGCTGGTCTATGGCTTCACCGGCAGCACCGGCTTCGCCCAGATCGCCTCGGTCCTGGCGGACCCGTCCAAGGTCTCGCAGGGCCTGGTCGTGGGCGTGGTGTTCATGGTCTGCGGCCTGGCCTTCAAGGTCTCCGCCGTGCCGTTCCATATGTGGACGCCGGACGTCTACGAAGGCGCTCCCACCCCGGTCACCGCCTTCATGGCCTCGGCGCCCAAGATCGCCGCCATGGCGCTGTTCGCCCGCGTGATGACCTCGCCCTTCGGCCATCTGCTGGCACAATGGCAGAGCGTGCTGGTGCTGATCTCGATCTTCTCGATGATCCTGGGCGCCTTCGCCGCCATGGGCCAGGGCAACATCAAGCGCCTGATGGCGTATTCCTCGATCGGCCATATGGGCTATCTGCTGGTGGGCTTGGCCGCCGGCACGCAGATCGGGCTGCGCGGCATCCTCGTCTATATGGTCAGCTACGTGTTCACCAATGCCGGCATGTTCGCCTGCATCACCGGCATGCGCCGCGGCGGCCGCGCGGTGGAGCGCATCGCCGATCTGGGGGGCCTGTCCAAGACCGATCCGGGCATGGCCGCGGCGCTCACCATCTTCCTGTTCTCGATGGCCGGCATCCCGCCCTTCGCGGGTTTCATCGGCAAGTATTTCGTCTTCGTCGCCGCGGTGAATTCAGGCCTTTGGACGCTGGCGCTGCTTGGCATGGCGGCCTCGGCGGTCAGCGCCTTCTATTACATCCGCATCATCAAGGTGATGTATTTCGACGCCGCAGCACCCGCATTCGATGCGCGCCCTGCGTCGATCTCCATCGTGGCGGGGCTGGGGGCCGTGTTCACCACCGTGTTCTTCATCTTCCCGGCCGGCGTCATCTCGGCGGCCGAGGCAGCGTCGAAGGCGATCTTCGGTTGACAGGCCCGGCCGCCTTCTGGCGGCTGCACAGCTTCGAGACCCTGGGCTCCACCTCCGATCTCTGCCGCGATCTGGCGCGGCAGGGCGAGCCGGAAGGCTATGCCGTGATGGCGCGCCGGCAGACCGCGGGGCGTGGCAGCCGGGGGCGGGACTGGGTCTCGGCCCCCGGCAATCTGTTCCTCTCCTGCCTGCTGCGCCCGGCCGATCGGCCGCGTGACGCAGGGCTCTGGGCGTTGCTGGCTGGTGTCGCGGTGGCGGAGTGCCTGGCCAGTGCCGATGTGAAGCTGAAATGGCCCAACGACATCCTGCACCGCGGCGCCAAGCTGGGCGGCATTCTGGTCGAGACCGAACTGCGCACCAACGCCGTGCTGGACTATCTGGTGATCGGCATCGGCCTCAATCTCGGCTCGGCCCCTGATCTGGCCGATCGCAGCGTCGCCTCGCTGGAGGGGCGCATTTCACCCGAGCAACTGGCGCCCCGTCTGCTGGACCGGATCAACCATTGGCGCCAGGTGCGCATGCTGGAAGATTGGCGGCCGATCCGCGAGGCCTGGCTGTCCCACGCGCTGCCCGTCGGCACCGCCATGACGCTGCGCCGGGGCGAGCTTCTGGTGGGCGGCGATTTCGCGGGCCTTGCCGAGGATGGCAGCCTGTTGCTTCAAACCGCCGGTCGCGTGCACGCTTTCTCCACCGGCGAGATCTGGCTGCAACCACGACAAGGACCGGACGGGCAGGAGACGACGCAATGCTGATGGTGGTGGATGCCGGGAACACGAATATCGTCTTCGCCGTGCATGACGGGGAGGGCTGGGTCGGCACCTGGCGCATCGCCACCTCCGACCAGCGCACCTCCGACGAATACGCCGTCTGGCTGCTGACATTGTTCAGCATCGCGGGCCTCAAACCCACCCAGATCGAGCGCGCGGTGATCGGCACTGTGGTGCCGGCAGCGCTGTATCATCTGCGCCGTCTGTGCCGCGATTACTTCCAGGTGGAACCGCTGGTCGCGCGCGCAGCCCTCGATTGGGGATTCGACATCCGCATCGACAATCCGGACGAGGTGGGGGCCGATCGTCTGTTGAATTCGCTGGCCGCCCATCAGGCCTATGGCGGCCCGCTGGTGGTGATCGATTTCGGCACCGCCACCACGTTCGACGTGGTCGATGCCGATGGCGCCTATCTGGGCGGCATCATCGCACCCGGCATCAACCTCTCCATCGAGGCGCTGCACAAGGCCGCCGCCCGCCTGCCGCGCATCGGCATCGGCCGGCCGCAGGCGGTGATCGGCCGCTCCACCGTGCCAGCCATGCAATCCGGCGTGTACTGGGGCTATGTTGGCCTGATCGAAGGGCTGGTTGCGCGCATCCAGGCGGAATATGGTGCGGGTCTCAAGGTGATTGCCACCGGTGGCCTCGCACCATTGCTGGCTGAAGGCACGGTTGTCATCGAGCGGGTCGATCCGGATCTCACGCTTGATGGCCTGCGTCTGTTGGCGTTGCGCAATCCAAGCCCCACATTGCCCAAAGAACGTGGCCGACTGGCCGAAAGCGACTGACAAGGCCGAAACAGCGGCCTTCCCTGTGAACAAGAAAGTGGAAGATGAATTTTATCGGTGATGATCTGGCGTTCCTGCCGTTGGGCGGAACGGGCGAGATCGGCATGAATCTCAACCTCTACCGCACCGGCGGCCAGTATCTGGCGATCGATTGCGGCATCGGCTTCGGCGGCTCGGAGCATCCCGAGGTCGAGATCATGATGCCCGATCCGGCCTATATCGCCGAGCGGCGGGACCGGCTGCTGGCGCTGGTGATCACCCATGCGCATGAGGACCATATCGGCGCCGTCGCCTGGCTCTGGCGCCAGCTGCGCTGCCCGATCGTGGCAACCCCGTTCGCCGCCACCGTGCTGCGCCGCAAGCTGGGCGAGGTCGGGCTGCAGACCGAAGCGAAGATCACCGTGGTGCAGCCCGGCGGTGCCTTCACCGTGGGGCCCTTCGCGCTGCAATATATCCGCATGGCGCATTCCATCCCGGAAAGTCAGGCCCTGGTTATCCGCACCAAGGCCGGCATCGTGCTGCACACCGGGGATTGGAAGATCGACGCCGAACCCCTGCTCGGGCCACGCACAGACGAGGCGGCGCTGCAGGCGCTCGGCGATGAGGGCGTGCTAGCCATGGTGTGCGACAGCACCAACGCCATGGTGGAAGGCGATTCCGGCTCGGAGGGTGATGTCCGCCGCAGCCTGTCTGACCTGATCCGCGGCCTGCGCGGCCGTGTGGCGGTGACATGCTTTGCCTCCAACGTCGCCCGCTTCGAATCGATCGCCCTGGCCGCACGCGACGCCGGGCGCAGCGTGGCGCTTGTGGGCCGCTCGCTGCGCAATATGGATGCGGCGGCGCGCGAATGCGGCTACCTCAAGGGCATCCCGCCCTTCCTGTCCGAGGACGACACCCAGGACATCCATGACGATCATCTGCTGATGATCTGCACCGGCAGCCAGGGCGAGCCCCGCTCGGCTTTGGCCCGCATCGCCGCCGACCAGCATCCGCGCATCTCGCTGGGGGAGGGCGACACGGTCATCTTCTCCAGCCGGATGATCCCGGGCAATGAGCGCGCCATCGGCACCGTGCAGGACAATCTGGTGCGCCGCGGCGTGAAGCTGATCACCGACAAGGATCATCTCACCCATGTCTCCGGCCATCCGGCGCGCGACGAGCTGAAGCGCCTCTATCGCCTTGTGCGGCCGAAATACGCCGTGCCGGTGCATGGCGAATGGCGCCATCTGACGGCGCATGCGGCCCTTGCCCAGGAGATGCAGGTCAAGCCGTATCTGCTGGAGGATGGCGACGTGCTGAGCCTCGCCCCCGGCGTGCCGGAGGTGATCGATTCCGCTCAGGTCGGCAAGCTGGTGCTGGATGGCGCGCGGCTGGTGCCGCTGCAGGGCGGCGTGATGGCCGCACGCCGGCGCATTCTGTTCAACGGTGTCGCCATCGCCTCGCTGGCGGTGGACCAGGAAGGACGGGTCCGCGGTCAGGCGAAGATCAGCGCACCTGGCCTGTACGACACCGAGGATGCCGAGCTTGCGGTGGTGGCCGGCGAACTGGGCAAGGCGATCAACGAGCTTGCCGCCAATGTCCGCCGTGATGACGCGCTGCTGACGGAGGCCGCGAAATCGGCGCTGCGGCGGTCCCTTGGCCGGCGGATGCAGAAGCGTCCGATGGTCGATGTGCATCTGATCCGGGTCTAACAGACAATGCTGGGGATCAACTGGTTCACCGCCGTGGTGCTCTACATCATCGTCTGGTGGACGGTGCTGTTCGCGGTGCTGCCATTCGGCACCAAGCCGGTCGCGGAACCGGATCAGGCCACGGGCTGGCGCGGTGCGCCGGCCCAGCCTCGCATCGGACGCAAGATTCTCTGGACGACCCTGGTTGCCACGCTGGTGTGGGCGGTGATCATGGGTGTGCAGGCCAGCGGATTGATCAGTTTTCGCAGCGGTTGGCTGTCTTTGCCCGATCAATAGGCAATTGCATGTATACGCTGCGGCTCTGTCTGAAATTTACGCAGTTTTAGCAATTTCGTGCCAAAAAAAGTGCACGGTTGCTGCTTTTATCGTGGACGTTGCCACGGTTACTCATGCAATCTTCACGACAGGAACAGGCATTGCCTCTTCCTGCCGTGTGACTGGCGTTTCCTCCCTAAACTTGGCCCGTTGTGCCTTACCGGCACGCGGGCCTTTTTTTGTTAAACCGGCCTGACGCTGCTGTCACGCAATTTAATGCCATATCTGACAGATTTTCGTGTTTTTCTTTCGTTGCCTTGTGCTGCGGCGCAGCAATCTTCTCATTCTGTCCGATTTCTCAGACACATTTTCGTGTGCGCGGCGATTTCGGCGTCAAAATTGCCTGACATCGTCGTGCGCCCGGCGCGGGGCAGGAAATGCCGGGTTCAGGTGGGGTGAGGCTAGCGAAGGTCCCGTCTTGCGCTTTATGGTCCGCCAGCCCTGATCTCCCGCCTGATTGGATGTTTTCGCACCATGCGCCTGTCCCGCAGCCTGATCCCCACGCTCAAGGAAACCCCGTCCGAGGCGCAGATCGCCTCGCACCGGCTGATGCTGCGCGCTGGCCTGGTGCGCCAGACCGCATCGGGCATCTATGCCTGGCTGCCCGCCGGCTGGAAGGTGCTGCAGAACATCGCCCGCATCGTGGCGGAGGAGCAGGAGGCGGTGGGCACCCAGGCGATGCTGATGCCCACCATCCAATCCGCCGATCTCTGGCGCCAATCCGGCCGCTACGACGCCTATGGCCCGGAGATGCTGCGCATCACCGACCGTCACCAGCGCGAACTGCTCTACGGGCCCACCAATGAGGAGATGCTGACGGATCTCGTCCGCTCCGGCCTGAAATCCTATCGCGACCTGCCGCAGATGCTGTTCCACATCCAGTGGAAGTTCCGCGACGAGGTGCGCCCGCGCTTCGGCGTCATGCGCGGCCGCGAATTCCTGATGAAGGACGCCTATTCCTTCGATCTGGACTACGACGGCGCCGTGATCAGCTACCGCAAGCAGATGCTGGCCTATATGCGCACCTTCCAGCGCCTTGGCCTGAAGGCGATCCCGATGGTGGCGGACACGGGGCCCATCGGCGGCAATCTCAGCCATGAATTCATCGTCCTCGCCCCCACCGGCGAATCGGGCGTGTTCTTCGACGCGGCCTTCGAGGAGATCGACTGGGAGAAGGCGAGCTTTGATTCGGAAAGCCCGGCCGACCTGGAGCGCTTCTTCCAGCTCGCAACCGAAGCCTACGCCGCAACAGACGAAAAGCACGACGAAGCCGAATGGGCCAAGGTGCCGGCCGATCGCAAGCGCGAGGGGCGGGGGATCGAGGTCGGCCACATCTTCTATTTCGGCACCAAATACTCCGAACCGATGGGCCTCACCGTCTCCGGCCGCGACGGTGCTGCGGTGGTCCCGCACATGGGCAGCTACGGTGTGGGCGTCTCCCGCCTGGCGGGTGCCATCATAGAGGCCTCCCACGACGACGCCGGCATCATCTGGCCCGACAGCGTGGCCCCGTTCCCCGCCGTCATCGTCAACCTCAAACCCGGCGACGAAGCCTGTGACGCGCTGTGCGAACAGGCCTATGCGGCGTTCAAGGGCAAGGCGCTCTATGACGATCGTGAGGAACGCGCCGGCGCCAAATTCGCCGATGCCGACCTCATGGGCCACCCCTGGCAGATCGTGGTCGGCCCCCGCGGCGCCAAGACCGGCATGGTCGAGCTGAAACGCCGCGCCACCGGCGAGAAGGTCGAACTGTCGCTCGCGGACGCGCTCGCCAAGATCGGCTGACCACAGGGCGGGTCCACGACCCGCCCACCCTCACCGTCATTGCGAGGCCGCCAAAGGCGGCCGTGGCAATCCATCGCAGCCGAAGAATGCGATCTCCGATGGAGATGGACTGCCCGACCCATCGCGCGCGGCCGGCCGGGACGCGCCTGATACGCACTCCCCCGATCTTGCTGAAATGATCTGCGTGTTCCGCTATCCTCCCGGCATGCGCGAAAACACCTCTCTCTATGATCACGACTTCTACGCCTGGACGCGCGAACAGGCGCGTCTGCTGCGCGAAGGCCGTCTCTGCGATGCCGATATTGCCAATATCGCCGAGGAGATCGAAAGCATCGGCCGCGGCGAAAAGCGCGAGCTTGGCAGCCGGCTTATGGTGTTGCTGCAGCATCTGCTGAAATGGGAGCACCAGCCACAACGCCATGGCAGGTCGTGGGAGCTGACGATTGCCAACGCGCGCGACGATCTGGCCGATCTGCTGAAGGACAATCCGAGCCTCAAGCCTCTGCTGAGCGAGTTCATCGAAGCGTCCTACGCCCGCGCGCACCGCAATGCCGCCTCCGAAACCCGCCTGACGCTGAAGCGCTTGCCGGAGCACTGCCTGTGGCGCGTCGATCAGGTGATGGACGCGGCGTTCTGGCCTTGTGGCGAGGCGCTATAGGTTGGGCTCGCTTACCGAGCCCAACCTATAGCCTCGTGGTCAACGAATTAACCGATATCTACCACGCGCGACGTGTTCGAAATACTTGCCATTTCCCTCCCTATAATTGTCTGAAGTTGGACAATGGGCCTCGATCGCCTGCCTAACGGTGGCTTCCAAGGACTTTGGTGTCGTCCGCCCAAAGTCACGCCGTAAGCGTTCGACGTCGATGTAGATGCGCGCAAGGTCAGCCTCGCCTCCATTGTTCAAAAGCGCTTGCCGAACGTCATCGACCCACCGAACTTTCCCCAGCAGGGGCGAATTCCGCCTTGATCCCATCTGCCCTTCCTCCGAATACCCTCTTTCCTCAACAGTTTCGTATGCTTTTTCCTCATTTGACACATCTGTTTTGGTCTCCTGCATGATATTAACCGCCGGCTCATGACGGCTCTGTGGGCCCATTTGCGCCACCAAAACCCGCCTAAGAATGGCATCCTCGTCCTCGTCACCGTCTTTCCAAACTGCCCAGATCTTGTGGATCACGTCTGGGCTGAGCAAAATTGGTCGTCGGCTCATATCTCGTCCTCCGCTGTGACGCTACATAATATATACGAATGGCGGCCGGAATCAAGGGCATTGTATAAGTTCAACTCGGACTGGCGCGCCCGCAGGCTCGGCGCGACCGCTGGGGTTGCATCCCGCGCCCGTCATTGCGACGAATGGAGGGCAAACCAGTCAGGCGGAAGAGCGAAGCGTCATCCGCCTTTCATCCCGCCGCACCAGGTGGCGGGTGACGGCTTCGCCTCTCCCGCCCTACGAAACCTTATGCCGCCGCCCCCTTCGCCCCGCGCCAATTCCCCCCTATAACGCCCCCATGTTCGGACCCTTCGAGCGCCAGATTGCTGGCCGATATCTGCGTGCCCGCAAGGGCGAGCGCTTTGTCTCGATCATCGCGATTTTTTCGCTGATCGGCATCGCCCTTGGCGTGGCCACCTTGATCATCGTGATGTCGGTGATGAACGGCTTCCGCGCCGAGCTGCTGGGCAAGATCCTCGGCCTCAACGGCGATCTCGGGGTCTATGCGAACGGGCCCGGCCTCAGCAATTACGACGATCTGGCGAGCCGCATCCGCAGCCTGCCCGGCGTGATCGCAGCCGTGCCGGTGGTGGACCGGCCCGCCGGCTTGAAGCCGGAGCAGGGCGGCAATTACAGCGCCGGGCTGATCCGTGGCATTGCGCAGGCGGATCTGAAAAGCTTGAAGCTCGTCTCCGGCAACATCATCCAGGGCAGCCTGGACCAGTTTGATGGCGATGACGCCATCGTGGTGGGTGCCGGCCTCGCCAATCGCGCGGGGCTTGCGGTCGGCAGCCGGCTGCAGGTCTATGCGCCGGACATGCAATCCACCCCGTTCGGCGCCATTCCGCGCGGCCGCGCCTACACTGTGGTTGCCATTTTCCAGGTGGGCTTCAGCGAGGCCGATAGCAGCTTTGTCTTCATGCCGCGTGAGGCCGCCCAGGTGTTGTTTCGCCTGCCCAACGCGGTCTCGCAAATCGAGGTCAAAACCACCGATCCAGACCGCATCGCCGAGACCGGCCGCGCCATTCGCACCGCCTTGGCCGGCACCTCGGTGCGCATCGTCGACTGGACGCAGAACAACAACGCGTTCTTTGCAGCCGTTGAGGTGGAGCGCAACGTGATGTTCCTCATCCTCACGCTGATCATCCTGGTGGCCGCCTTCAACATCGTGAGTTCGCTGATCATGATGGTGAAAGACAAAACCCGTGACATCGCGGTGTTGCGCACCCTCGGCGCCACCTCCGGTTCGATCCTGCGCATTTTTCTGATGTGCGGCGCCTTCGTGGGTGTTGCCGGCACGGCGGCCGGCTGTGCATTGGGGGTCGTGTTCTGCGTCAACATCGAGCGGATCCGCCACGTGGTCGAAAGCATCTCCGGCACCAACCTGTTCAATCCGGAGGTTTACTTCCTCACCCGCCTGCCGGCCGTGCTGCGATGGCAGGAGGTGGTGCAGGTGGTGGCACTCGCCATCGGCCTGTCGCTGCTGGCCACCATCTATCCAAGTTGGCGAGCCGCGCGCACCGATCCGGTGGAGGCGCTGCGCAATGAGTAACGCCCCGCTCGAGTTGCGAAACGTCGGCCGCGTGTTCCGTTCCGGCGAGGGCGAATTGCCGGTGCTGCGCGGTGCCAATCTGGCCCTGCACCCGGGCGAGATCGTGGCACTCGTGGCACCCTCCGGCAGCGGCAAATCCACGCTCTTGCATCTGGCAGGCCTCCTGGAAAAGCCCGACACCGGCCAGGTGCTGATCGATGGGCGCGATGCCGGCGCCCAGGCGGATGCGCAACGCACCGCCATCAGGCGGGACCGGATCGGCTTCGTCTATCAGTTCCATCATCTGCTGCCCGAGTTCACCGCCCTTGAGAATGTGGCGATGCCGCAGATCATCGCGGGCATCGGGCGCACACAGGCGCAGGCGCGTGCCGCCGATCTGCTGGCCGGCTTCGGCCTGACCGCCCGCATGGCGCATTACCCGGGCAAGCTGTCCGGCGGCGAGCAGCAGCGCGTGGCCATCGCCCGCGCTCTGGCCAACCGCCCTGGCGTGCTGCTGGCCGACGAGCCGACCGGCAATCTGGACGTGGCCACCGCCGACAAGGTGTTTGAGGAATTGCTGAGGCTGGTGCGCGAGCAGGGTGTTGCGGCGTTGATCGCCACCCACAACCCCGATCTCGCCGCCCGCATGGATCGCCGCGTCACACTGCGGGATGGGCGGGTGGTGGCGCTGTGATGGGAAGAGTGAAGAAAGCGCTTCTTTTTGAAAAAAGAAGCAAAAACTTTTAACCGTTTTGGCGAGATATCATCCTGCACATGGCAGGATGAAGCGAAGCAACACCATAGGCGAAGGGTGAAAGTTTTTTTGCTTCTTTTTGTTCACAAAAAGAAGAACGCTTACCCCCCCCTGCAATCAGCCCGCTCTCAGAGCTCCCGCCCCAGCAGCCGATCCACCGAGAACCGCCCGCCGCCTTGGAACGCCGTCATCGTCGCCAGGATGCAGATCATCAGCGCGTATTCCATGCCGCGATGGCCCCATTGCCAGTTGGGATACAGCACCGCAAACGAGATCACCGCGAATTCGATGGCAAAGGCCGTGGCCACCACCCGTGTGCCCAGGCCGATGGCCAGCAGAAATCCGCCAAAAAACTCCAGAAAGCCCATCGCGGTGGCCCAGATCACGGGATAGGCCCAGCCAAACATGACGAAGTTGCGCGAGGCGGCGATCGCATCGTCCTGAAACACCTTGCGAAATCCGTGCGGCATCAACCACAGGCCCAGCATGATCCGCACAATGGTCCAGCCCCATTGCGCCCCAAAAGCGTAGACCGGTGCGAGAGCCGGGATCAGAAGAGGGGTTTTGCTGGTGCCGCTCATGCGCTTTTCGCTTTCTACGGAGTTGGCAGTGTGACGCCGATCATGTCGCCTTCCTGCACGATGGCGGCAAGCTCGGCCTCGCTCCAGCCCTCGGTGCCCGCCGGGCGCAGCGGCAGCACCATCCAGCGGTAATCCGCCGTGCTGTCCACCACGCGCAGCTGCACGTTATCGGGCAGGGCGGTGCCCCATTCGGCCAGCAGCCCACGCGGATCGCGCACCGCGCGCGCCCGATAGGCCGCGGATTTGAACCAGAAGGGTGGGTAGCCCAGCACGGCACGCGGGTAGCAGCTGCACAGCGTGCACACCACCAGATGATGCTGCGTGTCGGTGTTTTCCAGCACACCGAGCGGCGGCAGGCCGCGCATGGGAATGCCCACCGCCTCCGCCGCCTGGGCTCCGTCGCGCAGCATCAGCGCGCGATAGGCCGGGTCCACCCAGGCCTTGGCCACCATCATGGCGCCGCGCGCAGGCGTGGCTGAATCGGTGCTGGCGATGCGCTCGGCGATCTCCTGATCGGTGAGGATATCCTTCTGCTTCAGCAGCGCCAGCACCGCTTGCAGCAGCCGGTTGCTGTCAGCCTCAAGAATGCTCATGCGACCTCCAGCCAGGTTTCGTAGAGTTCCACCACCACCGCATCGCCCTGCTGTCCCTGCTGCCACAGGGAGGGCTGATCGAAACGGACATGATAGAGATCAATCGTCTGCGGCGGGCGGGCGAAGGCCAGCTGCTCCGGGTTGGGGAAGCGGCCCAGATGGCGTTCCACCACGCCGGATTGGCCGCGCAGATAATGCGGGGTGCGGATGTGGCAGGGCCCGCGCGTCTCGGGCCAATCCAGCTTCACGCGCACAGCCTGTCCGGGCGTCAACATGACGCGCGCTCCAGCGCCGCGGCCAGTTCGGCCTCGGTGATCACGCCGCGCACCATGAGATTGTCGGCAATCGAGCGGATCCAGCGCTGGTAGTAGGACAGGCGGTGATACTCCGCCTCCGGGATCGCCTCGATGCCGCGGCGCAGCTCGTCCACGCTCATCACGCCCTTGGCGCCGAGCAGGCCGCGCACCGCATCCACCGTGCGGTCGAACTCGGTGAGGCTGTGGCTGTCGCGGTCGACCGGCTCGCACAGGAATTTCGACACACCGCCCATGTCGTGATGCGCGCGCGGCTGGTCTTCGGGCTGCAGTGGCTTGTCGTTCATCCCTCGATCGCCTCCTTCGGATATAGGCCGTAGACACTGCTGCGTTTGATCCAGCCGCGATAGGCGTTGATCTCGACCTCGCACCAGCCCTGATCGGCCGGGCAGCGCAGCACGTGCAGCACCACATCCACGCGCAGCTTCGCCACTTCGGCCGCGGTGTCGTCCGGCTTGGCGCGCAATATCTGGTCGGTGCCCACGATGACCACGCTGCGCCGCTTCCACAGTGAGCTGGCCTTGACCCAGCCGATCGGCTGGTCGTGGTCCTGCAGTTTGCGCCATTCCCCGATCTCGGCGATCACCTCCACCGGAAAGTCGCGCCGATGATAGACCCAGGCGATCGGTGTGGTGGTCGAAGGGCCGGCGCGCACATTCACCTCATCAAAGCGCAGAGCCATGAAGCGCGGGATCGGATCCTTGGTGACGGCACCCGTCGCTGTGGGCGGCGCTGTCTCGGCACTCGCAGAGGCACTGGCAGTGGCCGCGGGCGTGCTGGCCGGGGCAGCAGCAGGGGCGGTCGGGCGGGGCTGGGGCGCCACCGGCTTTTGGGCGTGGTTGGGTGCTGTGGATTGCATCACCGGAGCCATCACACCCTGCGCGGCCCCGGTCCGCGGCATCAGGGCCGGCAGCACCACCAGGATCAGCGCCGATGCGCAGAAGGAGCGGAATCTCATCACGTGCCTAGCATGCCACAGACTGCCGGTTTCGCCAGCGCGTCTTGTCGTCTCACAATGTGATCGTCTGGGCGTTCGGTGCGGCGGTGAGGAAGGTCACCAGGCCGCTGATCTCCACCTCCGGGCACAGCCCGCCTTGCAGCCCCGCGATGCGCAGCCCGGCCTCACAGGCGATCAGCCGCACCTGCATCTCGATGCAGGCCTCGCGCAGCACGGCAAGGCTTGCCACGCCCCGTGCCGTCATCGCGGCCTCGGCCTCGGCAAACGCCGACAGGTCAGCCCGCAGCGCGTGGCAGCCCTGGTTGGTGGCGAACAGCACCACGGGCCGGCCGATGGCGGCAGCAGCACTTGCGACCATGAAGGCGTAATGCGCCCGCTCATGCCCGCCCGAGATCAGCAGAATGGCAAGCGGGTCAGCCATGATGCGCCAGATCGGTGAAGGCGCCATGGCCGCCGCAGCTCGGGCAGTCGGCCGTCTTGGGATAGCGCATGGTGCGAAACCGCATGCCCAGCGCATCCCAGATCAGCAGCCGCCCGGACAGACCCTCGCCCAGGCCGAGCAATTCCTTCAACACCTCGGTTGCCTGCAGCGTGCCCATCACCCCGGTCACCGCCCCCAGCACGCCGGCTTCCGAACAGCTTGGGATCAACCCATCCGGCGGCGCCTCCGGATAGAGGCAGCGATAGCAGGGTCCCGAGACATGCGGCTTCAGCGTGGTCAGCTGGCCTTCGAAGCGCAGCACCGCGGCACTGACCAGGGTGCGGCGTGCCAGCACGCAGGCATCGGCCAGCAGAAACCGTGTGGCGAAATTGTCGCTGCCGTCACAGATCACGTCATAGCCACCGATCAGCGCCAGCGCGTTGCTGGCATCGAGCCGCATGGCGTGGATGTCGAGTGTGATATCGGGGTTGATCGCGCGCGCCGCCTCGGCCGCACTCTGTGCCTTGCCGCGGCCCAGATCGGCCATGCCATGGGCGATCTGGCGTTGCAGGTTGGACAGCTCCACCACATCACCATCGACAATCCCGATGCGACCCACGCCGGCCGCCGCCAGATACAGCGCCAGCGGGCTGCCCAGCCCGCCCGCGCCCACGATCAGCACGCTGGCCTCGCGCAGCCGCGCCTGGCCGGTGCCGCCCACCTCGCCCAGCAGGATATGGCGCGAATAGCGCTGGATTTCGTCTTCGGTGAATTCGAGGCTCATAGACCCTATATAGCGCGCAGCGGCCGCGATGGCAGGAGATCGGATTTCAATGGAAGACGCGGCTTTGGTGCTGTTCTCGGGTGGGCAGGATTCCACCACATGCCTGGCCTGGGCGCTGGACCGGTTCGCCCATGTCGAGACCGTGGGCTTCGCCTACGGCCAGCGCCATGCGGTGGAGCTGGCCTGCCGCGCCCCGGTGCGCGACGGGCTGCAGGCGATGACGTGGCGCGGCACGCTGGGGGCGGATCACCTGATCGATCTCGGCCAGTCGCTTTCCGGCATCGGCGCCACCGCGATGACGGATGACATCGCCATCGCCACCACCCAGGCCGGCCTGCCCAATACCTTCGTGCCGGGCCGCAACCTGCTGTTTCTGACCTATGCCGCCGCCATCGCCTATAGGCGCGGCCTGCGCCACATCGTGACCGGCGTGTGCGAGACCGATTTCTCCGGCTATCCCGATTGCCGCGATGACACGATCAAGGCGATGCAGCTGGCGCTCAATCTGGGCATGGATCAGCGCTTCGTGCTGCACACGCCGCTGATGTGGATCGACAAGGCCGGCACCTGGGCGCTGGCCCAGACGCTGGGCGGCGACAGGCTGGTGGAGCTTGTCGTGGCGCAGACCCACACCTGCTATCTCGGCGATCATACAACGATCAACGAATGGGGTTATGGGTGTAATACGTGTCCTGCATGTGAATTACGCGCAGCGGGATGGCAAAGGTGGCGAAACTCGGTGTAGTTTGCTGCCAACCAACAGGAGATCGCCGATGAAAGCCGCCAATGTTCTGGCCACCGTGGGCAACACCCCGCATATCCGCCTCAGCCGGCTGTTCCCGGACGCCGAGGTCTGGGTGAAGTCCGAGCGCGGCAATCCCGGCGGCTCGATCAAGGACCGCATCGCCCTTGCCATGGTGGAAGCCGCCGAGCGGGATGGCACGCTGCGGCCAGGCGGTGAGATCATCGAGCCGACCTCCGGCAACACCGGCGTGGGGCTTGCCATGGTCTCGGCGGCGAAGGGCTACAAGCTCACGCTGGTGATGCCCGATTCGATGTCGCTCGAGCGGCGCTACCTGATGCAGGCCTATGGCGCCCAGCTGGAGCTGACGCCGCGCGAGAAGGGTATGAAGGGCGCCATCGCCCGCGCCGAGGAGCTGAAGGCCGAGCGTCCTGGCGCCTGGATTCCGCAGCAATTCGAAAACCCGGCCAACCCGGCCATCCATGAGCGCACCACAGCCCTCGAAATCCTGGCGGATTTCCCCGAAGGCATCGATGCCATCATCACCGGCGTGGGCACGGGCGGGCATCTGACCGGTGTCGCCCGGGTGCTGAAGCCGAAATTCCCGCAGCTCAAGGTGTTTGCCGTCGAGCCGACCCAATCCCCGGTGATCTCGGGCGGCGCCCCCTCGCCGCATCCGATCCAGGGCATCGGCGCGGGCTTCATCCCGGCCAATCTGGACACGTCGCTGCTCGATGGCGTGGTGCAGATCGAAGCCGAGGAGGCCCGCGAATGGGCGCGGCGTTCGGCCCGCACCGAGGGGCTGCTGGTCGGCATCTCGTCGGGTGCCACGCTTGCGGCCATTGCCAAGAAACTGCCGGAGCTTCCGGCCGGCGCGCGCGTGCTCGGCTTCAACTACGACACCGGCGAGCGCTATCTGTCGACGCCGGATTTCCTGCTGGTGTAACCAAGCGGTCCTGCCGGCCGAAAAAAAAGTCATTGCAAACGCGTAGGGCGGGTCCACGACCCGCCTTTTGACGGCAAGGCAGGTTGTTGACCCGCATCTCTGTCGGAAGGCGGGTCGTGGACCCGCCCTACGGCATGTCGTCCTCCTCGGCCTCCAGCAGCATATTGTCGGCCAAGCCCAGAATGACGTCGGCGCGCACCGACTCCACCGCATCCACTTGGCGCAGCTTGCGCTCGATCGCCTTCTGGCGGACCAGCGTGCCCTTGATGCCGCGGCTCAGCGTGGTGGCCTGCTTGTCGATCGCCGCCAGCGCCTCGCCGAACTTGCCCCATTCCGCCTTCACCGCGCCCAGCATCTCACCGATCACGCTGGCCTTCTGCTCCAAAGCGAGGGTGGCGTAGCTGATGCTGAGCGTGTGCAGAAACGCCGGCAGCAGGCTGGGGCCCATCAGCATCACGTGCTGCTTGTCGCGGATGCCCTCGATCAGGCCGGGGATGCGGGCAATCTCGGCGAACAGGCTGTCGCTCGGCACGTAGAGAATGCCGAAATCCAGCGTGCGCGGCACCGAGATGTATTTGTCGCGGATCTTCTGGGCCTCCTGACGCAGATTGCGGGCCAAAGCGGTGCGGGCGCTGGCCTCTTCGTCACGCAGCCCGGCCTCGTTGGCGGCGAGCAGGCGGGCGTAATCCTCGGTGGGGAATTTGCTGTCCACCGGAAGCCACGCATGCACGCCGTCGCGCCCCGGCACGCGCAGGGCGAATTCCACCAGCTCGGCGCTGCCCTCCTTCACCCGGAAATTCTTCTCGAACGCGCCCTCTGGCAGCAGATCGGTCAGCATTGTCTCCAGCTGCGCCTCGCCCCAGCCGCCGCGGGATTTCACGTTGGAGAACAGCCGCTTCAGATCGCCCACCTCGCCCGCCACGGTCTGCACCTGGCCGATCGCCTGCTGCACCGCGGTCAGCTGCTCCTGCAGATTGGTGAAACTGTCCTTCAGCTGCTTCTCCAGCGCGGATTGCAGCTTCTCATCCACCGCGCGGCGCATCTCCTCCAACTTAGCCTCGTTGCCGGCGCGCATCGCATCCAGCCGCTCGGCCACCTGGGTGCGCAGCTTCTCCTGCTCCTCGCGCAGCGTGGCATCGAGTGCCTGCAACCGCTGGCCGAAGCTCAGCAGCGCTGCCTCCGAGGCCACGGCGGCGCGATCAACGCTGTCCTGCACATGCGTCTTGAAGGCGGTCAGCACGGCCTGGATCGCCTCATTGCCGTCCTTCAGCGTCTTTTCGGACTGTGCCAGACGTTCGCGCTGCTGTTCGCCAAACACCCGCAGGGTCTGGTCGATCGCCTCGCGCTGGAACCGGCCGAACGCATCGAGGCTTTCGCCCTGCGCCTTCAACCCGGCCTGCACGCGGTCAAATGCCGCCTCCAGCCCTTCGCGCGTGCCGGTGGCGATCTCGCGGCGCAGGCCGCGGTCAAGCTCCATCAGCAGATCGCGCAGGCTGCGGCTCTCCTCGCGATGCTGGTCTGCGATGCGCGAAAGCCGGGCGGATTGCAGCAACACAAGCAGCACCGCCAGCACTCCAAGGGCGAGGATGCCGGCCTGCAGCAGCAATGCGGGGGATGACGCCTGAAGCAGCTCGATCATGGGCATGTCTGCGCTGATGGCCTTTGTCTGTGGCGGGTGGCGTGCCGTGCGGGAGAGCCGATTCGCAAGCGCTGCGTGGTGGCTGGATCAGCCGGCGCGCAGATTGGGCTTCATCACCAGACAGCCGATCTTGCGCCGCATCAGCGCCGTGCAGGCGGAGTTCGCCTCGTTGGCGTTCAGGCCGACCAGCTCGGCGCGCCAGGTGGTGTGGCCATGCGGTCCCGTCGGCTCGATTCGAACACGCCCGGTCTCGGTCACCCGCCTTGCCTGCTGGGCTGCCTGCAAGGCGCCGGCCTCGGTGCCGAACGCCCCGACCTGCACGCTCCAGCCGCCACTGACCTGCTCGGGCGGTGCCACCGGCCGCGCCGGGCTTGCCACCTGCATGCGCTGCACCAGCGTGGGATCAATGCGGGCGAACGATTCATCAAGCAGCACCCGCATGCGCTGGTCGCGTTCGCCCGGCCGTGCCGCGCCCAGCACCACGCCGATCAGCCGCACATCCCCCCGCACCGCGGAGGTCACCAGGTTGAAGCCGGAGGCGGTGATATAGCCGGTCTTCAGCCCATCCGCGCCCGGATAGGTTTCCAGCATATGGTCGTGATTGGGGTAGAAGCGGCCATGGAAGCGAAAGCTGGGGGTGGAGAAATACCGATATTCGCCTGGAAAATCGCTGATCAGATGCTGCGCCAGACGCGCCAGATCGCGCGCGGTGGAGACCTGGTCGGCATCGGGCAGGCCGGAGGCGTTGCGGAATTCTGTGTGCAGCATGCCAAGCGCCCGCGCCTTGCGGGTCATGATCACCGCAAAATCCGGCTCGGTGCCGCCCAGCAGCTCACCAAGGGCCGACGCCGCATCATTGGCCGATTGCGTGACCAGTCCCAGAATCGCCTGTTCCACCGAAATCCGGGTGCCCGGCACCAGACCGAGCTTGGACGGGATCATCGAGGCGGCGTGCGGGCTGACCGGGACGGCCGTGTCCAGTGCCACGCGGTGATCGCGCAGCGCCTCGAAGGTCAGATACAGCGTCATCATCTTGGTCAGGCTGGCCGGATAGCGCGGCTCATCGGCGGCGGATGCCTGCAACTCGGTGCCGCTGCGCGCGTCGATAACGATGGAGCTGTAACGATCCGAGCCGATCTGCGCGCGGGCGGGGGCGATGCAATGGATCAACACCAAAGCCAAAGCGGCCAGCACTGGCAGCTTTTGGTGCATCACGCGACCAATGGGCCTGGGTGAAGAGTGCATCGTGCTCATATTTTCTGGACCCTAGAGGGCGGGCCTGTGGTCTGTCCAGTGTGGTTCTGGCAGACAAATCTTCTGATTCAAAGGAGTTAGCCTGCAATCCCGGCCATCTTGAAAAATTGTGCGCCGCACAATTTCTCCTTGAATTGTGGCAGCGAAACGCATACATCACCCATGCTGCGGTGCAACATACGCAGCGCAAGTGGCCGCCGAAGCAACTCGATCCTATCCGGAAAGCGGGTTGCTGCAAACGGTGTGCATGGGAGTGTGAAGATATGGCTGCTAAAAAAACTGCTGCCACATCGGCCCGCAATTCCACGCGGGCAGATGGTTCGGTGGCCGAAGCTGCGGTGCCGCCCCAGGCCACGATTGCGGATGCAGCGCCCATAGAAGACGTCGTGGGCATCAGCCCCGTCGTCGAGACACTGACGGAAACCATGGCGGAGATGCCGAAGAGCATGTCGACCGTGGTGGATGAGTTGACCAAAACCCAAGCAGAGGTAACCACGTACATGGACAAAGCAATCAAGTCGGCTGAAGAGCTCGTCTCCTTCGGTCAGGGCAACCTGGAAGCCGTGATGAAGTCGAGCCAGATCCTGGCGACCGGCCTTCAGGACCTGAGCAAGCACATCGCTGCTTCCGCCCAGGCGCACATCGACGAGAGCGTCGCCAACTTCAAGGCGCTCACCTCGGTGAAGTCGCTGAAGGAAGCCGTTGATCTGCAGACCGCGATGACCAAGACCATCATCGAGAAGAGCCTGGCCGAGACCGGCAAGATCACCGATGCCTCGATGAAGCTGGCCGAGCAGGCGATCGCCCCGATCACCGCCCGCGTCACGCTGGCCACCGAGAAGTTCGGCAAGGCTGCCTGAGACCGCACGGGTTTTGGTATGATCTGCAGGCCACGTGCCGCAGATTGAACCAGACCAACGCGTTCAAGCTTCGGCCCGGAGGTCTCCTCCGGGCCGTTTGCGTTTCCGGCGATATGGCGCCATCAATTCGCGGCCTGAGCCATCAAGATGCTTTTATCCCGATGGGAGATTTTGATAATCTTGCCATTGCGAAGGGGCTGGCTGTCGACAACGGCCAACAACTATACCATCTGCAGCGTGTGGGGGGCGCAGCCCCTGACCACTGCCCGGGAACTCTGCTCAGGACTTATCGGTTGTCTTTCATGCAGAACATCGACGTTGACATGCACGGCACAGCGATCACCGCATCGCCCGTGACCCAAATCCAGGCCGCCGGCCGCGATCAGGGGGATGGTGAGAATGGCCCCCCCGATGTGGGCGTGGTCACCCGCACCCGCACGCGCACCCGCAAGCCTGCGATGTACAAGGTGCTGATGCTCAACGACGACTACACACCGATGGAGTTCGTCGTGCACGTGCTGGAGCGGTTCTTCAGCAAAACGCGTGAGGAATCGACACGCATCATGCTGCATGTGCATCGCCGTGGCGTTGGCGTGTGCGGCGTGTTCACCTACGAGGTCGCCGAAACCAAGGTGACACAGGTGATGGATCTGGCCCGCCAGAACCAGCACCCGCTGCAATGCACCATCGAAAAGGACTGATCCGTCGACTCGCGCGGCCGGTTCAGCCTTCGGCCACGCTGAATTCAGACAGGTTCAGCCGCAGCAGCTTCGGCGCCCGCCAGGCGGTGATGGCCACCACCGCAAGCGTGATAACCCCTCCCACCCAGACCGCCGGCACAATGCCGATGGCGGCCGCGAGCATGCCACTTTCGAAATCCCCCAGCTGGTTGGATGAGTTGACGAACACCATGCGCACCGCGGCAATCCGCCCGCGCATCGGCCCCGGTGTTCCAAGCCGCAGTACGGCGCGGCGGATCACCACGCTCATCCCGTCACACGCCCCCGCCAGCGCCAGCGCCACGAAGGACAGCACGAAGTTGCGCGACAGTGCGAAGGTGATGATGGCAATGCCAAACCCCGCCACCGCCGCATGCATGGTCAGCCCCGCAAAGCGGTTTGGCGGCCGGCGCACCGCGGCCAGCATGGCCAGCAGTGATCCCACCGGCATCGCGGCACGCAGAATGCCAAACCCGGTGGCGCCGATGCCCAGCACGTCGCTCGCATAGGCAGGCAGCAACGCCGTGGCGCCGCCGAAGAACACCGCAAACAGGTCGAGCGCCATCGAGCCGAGCAGCACCTGATCGTTGAAGGCGAAACTCAACCCCTCGCGCACATTGGCCATCACCCCGTCGCCGTGGCTGGCAAGCCTCGGCTGCGGCGGGGTCGGCACCAGGCGCAGCAGCAGGCAGGCCAGCACCAGCACCACCGCCAGCACGCCGTAAGCCCCTTCGGGCGTGATCAGATCGAACAGGATACTGGCCAGAACCGGCCCCACGAGGCCGGTGGCCTGGGTGGCGGACGCCAGCACCGACAGGCTGCGCATCGCCCCGGCCTCCGGCACCAGATCGCTCTCAAGCCCGGTTGTGGCCGGCGATTGCACAGCGCCAATACAGCCGGTGAGAAAGCCCGCCGCATAGAGCATCATGATCGCCTGCTGGGTGCCCAGCATGGCGGTTGCCGCCAGCAGCAAACACACCACCCCTTCCGACGCCCAGCAGGCCAGCACCAGCATCCGGCGGTTGAACCGGTCAGCCACCACGCCGCCGAACAACACCAGCCCGATCGCCGGAATCGCCTGGCCAAGCCCAAGCCAGCCCAGCGAGAGCGGATCATGGGTCAGCACATAGAGATGATAGCCGATCAGCACGGCGATCCCCGCGGTGGAAAACCGCGCGAGTGCCGAGGCTGCGATGAAGCGCCGGAAATTCGGCGGCAAATCTGACAAACTAATGCTGCATCCCCCATTTGCGCACGGTCCGGCGCTCGATGGTGCGAAACACCAGATTTTCCATCGCAAGCCCGATCAGGATCACACTCAGCAGGCCGGCAAACACCGATGGTATCTCAAGCTGGTTCTTGTTCTCGAAGATGAACCAGCCAAGCCCGCCCTTGCCGGAGCTGACGCCGAAAACAAGCTCGGCCGCGATCAGCGTGCGCCAGGCAAACGCCCATCCCACTTTGAGGCCGGTGAGGATGGAAGGGAAGGCGGCCGGCACCAGAATCTTCACCACATAGGACAGGCTGCCGAGCCCGTAATTGCGCCCCACCATGCGCAGCGTCTGGCTGACGCCAAGAAACCCGGCATGCATGTTCAGCGCCACCACCCACAGCACCGAATGCACCAGCACGAAGATCAGGCTGCCATTGCCCAGGCCAAACCACAGCAGCGCCAAGGGCAGCAGGGCGATGGCGGGCAGCGGGTTGAACATCGAGGTCAGCGTTTCAAGGAAATCATTGCCGATGCGCGTGGTGATCGCCAGCACCGACAGCACTGTGGCCAGCAGCGTGCCGAGCGCGTAGCCCAGCAGCAGCACCTGCACCGAGGCCAGCGCACGCGCCGGCAGCTTGCCGTTGGCGATGTTCTCCCAGAACGCCGCCATCGTGTCCGAGAAGGAGGGGAACAGCAGGGAATTGTCAGACCATTGGCCATACAGCTCCCAGATCCCGGCCAGCACCACCAGGATCAGCAACTTGCGCAGCCAACCGCGATTCCACAGCCGCTCGATGGCCGGGATCGG
Source organism: uncultured Rhodospirillales bacterium (assembly GCA_903924855.1). Classification (GTDB taxonomy): domain Bacteria; phylum Pseudomonadota; class Alphaproteobacteria; order Acetobacterales; family Acetobacteraceae; genus CAIQQQ01. The sequence continues at coordinate 23,094 of CAIYCW010000044.1, forward strand.
CCGCTCGACGGCGTTGGTGCCGGTGAAGGCCGCAACCTCATAGAACCGGTCAGGGCGCGGGTTCGCGTTGATCTCGTTCATCAGTGATGTCCCTCGCCGAACAACAGGCCGTGAATCTGATCCTCCAGCGCCGCCTGGCGGCTGAGATCGGTGGTGGAGTTCATCTCGGCACGCACCTGGCCAGGATGCGGGGAGAGCAGCAGGATGCGCGTGCCGATGCGGATCGCCTCGTTGATCGAGTGCGTCACGAACAGCACGGTGAATTTGGTGTCGTCCCACAGCCGCAGCAATTCATCCTGCATGCTGCGCCGGGTCAGCGCATCGAGCGCTGCAAAAGGCTCGTCCATCAGCAGAATCTCAGGCTCCATCGCCATGCCGCGCGCGATCGCCACGCGCTGTTTCATGCCGCCGGAGAGCGTGTGCGGATAGCTGTCGGCAAAACGCGACAGCCCGACCTTGTCGATGTAATGCCGCGCCTTCTGCTGCGCCTCGGCCCGGCCGAGCTTGCCGGTGGCCAGCAGCGGAAACACCACGTTCTGCGCCACCGTCTTCCAGGGCAGCAACTGGTCGAATTCCTGAAACACCATCATCCGGTCCGGCCCTGGCCCGGTGACGGCGCGGCCCTTCAGCGTGATCTCCCCTTCGGTGGTCGGCAGATACCCGCCAACCGCCTTCAGCAGCGAGGATTTGCCGCAGCCGGACGGGCCGAGCAGCACGAAGCGGTCGGATTTCTGAACGCCGAAGCTCACCTGATGGGTGGCTGTGACAACGCGTTCGGTCGTTTTGTACTGCAGCGTCACGCCTTGGACGTTGAGCAATGCCTCGGACATCGTGTTCCCATGGTTCTGGCCGTTTCTTGCGGGCAGTGTTCCGACAGATCGCGGGCGTTGTCCACCGTTGGTGCAATCGATTGCCGGATTTGCACAGTGTGCGAATTTCCCCCAATCTGCGAAACAAAATAAGGGGGGATACCATGATCATCCGGCTCATCGCCATTCTGGCCATGCTTGCGGCTGCCGGCACCGCACGTGCCGAGGTCTCCGAGATCCGGATCACCCGTCAGCCAGGCATCATCTATCTGCCGGTGGTGGTGATGCAGCACGAGCATCTGGTTGAAAAGGCAGGCGCTGCGATAGGCCTGCCCGATCTGCGGGCGAGCTACACCGTCTTCGGCGGCGGCGGTGCGGCGACGGACGCGCTGCTGTCCGGCAATGTCGATGTGGTGACCACCGGCGTGTCCAACATGCTGCTGCTGTGGGACCGCACCAAGGGCGGCGTGAAGGGCTTCGCATCCTCCTCCGCCACCCCGATGTGGCTGATCAGCACCAACCCGGCGGTGAAATCGCTGAAGGACCTCACCGAGGCGGACAAGATCGCCGTCCCCACGGTGAAGATCTCCACCCAGGCCATCCTGCTGCAGATGGCGGCGCGCAAACTCTATGGCGATGACCAGTATGCGCATTTCGACGCGATGACGACCACGCTCGGCCATCCGGATGCGATGGCGGCCCTCGCCAGCGGCGGCACCGGGCTGAACGGGCATTTCTCCGGCGCACCCTATGAGCAGGTCGAGGCAAAACTGCCCGGTGCCCATGTCATCGCCAATTCAACCGAGATCATGGGCGGCCCGATCAGCAACGCCGTGTATTTCGGGCTGACACGGTTCCACGACGGCAACCCCAAAGTGGTCGCAGCCTTCCTCTCCGCCGCCCGCGCCGCCGAAGCCTTCATCGCCCAGCACCCGCGCGAGGCCTGCGCGATGTATCTGGAGGTGACCGGGGAGAAGCTGAATGTCGATGACCTCACCGCGCTGATCCGCGGCCCGGACATGTTCTACAACCTGGTGCCGGTGGGCACGATGGCCACCGCCCTGCACATGGCGGACACCCATGTGCTGAAAACCCGCCCTGCCAGCTGGAAGGATTTCTTCTTCAGCGATGTCTATGAACTGCCCGGCAACTGAGCGGTGAATTCATGCAGCCATGATTGACGCTGGTGGCCCACAGCCGCAAAACCATGCGCATGAGCGATGATCCGAAAACCCTCTCCGATGCTGACTGGCGCGCCCGGCTCGACGCCGATGCCTATCGCGTGCTGCGCAAGCACGGCACCGAACGGGCCGGTACCTCGGAGCTGAACCACGAGAAACGCGCCGGCCTCTACGCCTGCGCCGGCTGCGGCCAGCCGCTGTTCGAGTCCGCCACCAAATACGAAAGCGGCTCCGGCTGGCCCAGCTTCTGGGCCGCCCTGGACGGGGCCGTGGAAACCCATGTCGATCGCAGCTTCATGATGACCCGCACCGAAATCCGCTGCGCACGCTGCGATGGGCATCTGGGCCACCTCTTCCCCGACGGCCCACAACCGACCGGCCTGCGCTTCTGCACCAACGGCCTCGCCCTGTCCTTCGAGCCGGACGAAGACTGAGATGCAAGTTGCCGGTGTGCCGGGGGACGCCCTGCTCGGCGCCGTGGCCGGCGCCATGGCCTATACCCTGACCCCAGGGCCAGGGTTTCTGGCCATGCTGGGCATCGGCGCCGGCCAGGGCAGGGGCGCCTGCGCACGCTTCCTCGCCGGGCATTTCGCCGGCGACATCGTCTGGGCCACCCTGGCCCTGGTGGCGATCCTGGGGGCCGGCGAAATCGGCGCATTGGTGTTCGACCTGCTGGGCGTGATCTGCGGCCTCTACCTCGGCCAACTCGGCCTGCGCGCGCTGCGCACCCGCCCCCGCGCCACCGATGCACCGCTGCCGATCCTGACCCAGCCACTGCGCCGCGGCCTGGTGTTCGGGCTGACCAACCCCAAAGCCTATCCCGTGGCACTGGCCACCTTCACCGCCCTGCTCGCCAATGTCACCGGACTGGGCTGGCACAGCCTGCCGCTGCTGCTGCTGGCGGCCGCCTGCGGCTTCGTCCTGGCCGATGTGGTGCTGGTCACCTTCAGCGGCGCCGGCGGAACCAGACGGTTCTACCGCGCCCATGAACTCGCAATCATCCGCGGCTCCGGCCTGATCTTCCTCGCCTTCGCATGTGCCGCCCTGCAAACCGGCCTGCACGGGTTGTGGACGCTGGGGAGGTGATCGGAGCGTTGGGTGGGGCAGCAAGCGCGGGGCTCCGCCCCGGACCCCGCCAGGGGCCGAGCCCCTGGACCTCGAATTTTTAAAGCCATTGCAGGCAAGGGGGCGCACGTGACGTGATGTCAGACATTGTCGTCCGCCCCCTTGCCTGCGATGGCTTCAGGAATGGGTTCTAAGGGCTCTGCCCTTAGCGGGGCTCGGGGCGGAGCCCCGCTCTTTCTTCCCACCCAACACCCCGACCACGCCCCACCGCCACCCCTCGGCATGGCGTGCAACCCTGGCAATCGTTCATGGATTGTCTGACAGTTCCGCGCCGGCGTGTGTTTGGCGCCGCCTTCTGTATTGTGGGGGGCATCTCAGCCGAACATTGAGGGCTTCATGGACGCGGCACCGGCCCCCCTGCCTGACGACAATGTGCACGGCGCCGAGGCGCCGCTGGTGTTCACCCACCGCCAGATTCAGAAGGTGATTGTGGGTGTGTTGCTGTGCATTCTGCTGGCGGCGATCGACCAGACGGTGGTGATCCCAGCGGTGCCGTCCATTGCGGCCGATCTCAACGGGTTCGGTCATCTGGCCTGGATCGTGACGGCCTATCTGCTGACCTCCACGGTGGCGACGCCGATCTATGGCAAGTTGTCGGACATCTATGGCAGGCGGGCCTTGTTGTTGCCGGCGATTGTGTTGTTTGTCGTGGCGTCCATGCTGTGCGGCTTTGCCACGTCGCTGTTGCAGTTGATCGTGGCGCGGGCGCTGCAGGGTCTGGGCGGGGCGGGATTGTTGTCGATGGCGCAGGCCGCGATCGCCGATGTGGTCTCCCCGCGCGAGCGTGGCCGCTATCAGGGCTACATGGCCGGTACCTGGGGTGTGGCGAGCGTGGCCGGCCCGATCATTGGCGGCTGGGTGACGGATGCGTTCTCCTGGCGTTGGATCTTCTGGGTCAATCTGCCGATCGGCATTGGCGCCTATCTGCTGTCGAGTTCCACGCTGAAGATGCTGCCGGTGCGCCGCCACGCCGCGGTGATCGACTATGCGGGCGCTGCCTTGTTGGCGGTTTCCACCACGTTGGTGTTGCTGGTGATGAGTTGGGGCGGGACGGAATATGCCTGGAGCTCACCGGTGATCCTGGGGATGATCGGGCTTGCCGCGGTGCTGGTGGTCGTGCTGGTGCGCCAGCAGCGCCTGGCGGCCGAGCCGATGATGCCGCCGCGCCTGTTCGCCAATGCAGTGTTCAGCCGCGGTGTTGCCATGGCGGCGCTCAACAGCGGCGCGTTGTTCGGCGCCACGTTTCTTTTGCCCTTGTTCTTTCAGCTGCTGCGCGGCGCGGATGCCTCGACCTCCGGCACGCTGGTGGTGCCGTTTCTGGTGACCACCTCGGTCGGCGCCTTCATCGGCGGGTTGATCGCGCGGCGTCTGGGCCGGGTGAAGCCGCTGATCAAGGCTGGCAACACGGCCACCGTCATCGGTTTCGTGCTGCTGGCGCTGATGGGCATCGACACGCCGCAATGGCTGACCGTGATCGATATGGTGGTGGTGGGTCTGGGCATTGGCTTCGTGATGCCTTGCGTGCTGGTCAGCATTCAGAACGCGGCTGACCGGCGCGATGTGGGCGCTGCAACCGGCGCGTTTTTGTTCCTGCGCTCGATGGGCGGTGCGGTGGGCAGCACGTTGACCGGCGTGGTGCTGGCTGCCCAGTTCGCCGCCGCCATGGCGCGGCTGGGTGTTCCGCCCAGTGTCGATATGGGCGCCTTGCGCGGCCATGAGGGCGCGGTTCTGGCGCTGGATCCCAACGTGCTGGCGGCCGCGCGCTATGGCGTGGCCTCCGCCTTTCATGCCGGTTTTGCCGCCTGCACGGTGTTGAGTGTGATCTCGCTGATCGTGTGCTGGTCGTTGCCGGATGTGAAGCTGCGGACGACAAACTGAGAGGAGGAAGACGCTTCTTTTTGTGCACAAAATGAAGCGCTTGCCTTCCTTCACGCCGGATCGGCAAATCCCGCCATCGCGCGCACGGCGGCGGGGCTGTGGCCGTCCTCCCGCAGCGCACGGATGCCCACCGCGCGGTCGCGCTTAGCGAGCCTGGTGCCGTCCGCGTTGGTGAGCAGCTGGTGGAAGGCGTAATCCGGCACGGGCCAGCCCATCAGCGCCTGCAGCAGATTGTGCACGGCGGTGGCGGGCTCCAGATCCAGGGCGCGCGTTACCAGCGTGACCCCCTGCACGGCGTCGTCATGGGTGACGCAGAGATGATAGCTGCCCGGCGTGTGCTTGCGGCCGATCACCACATCGCCGAACGGGCGCGGGTCGCGCGGCAGAGGGCCGCACTGCTGCAGGGCGTGTCGCATGTCGAGCCGCCAGGCGAATTTCTCGCCCTCGCGCGCGGCCTGGTCGGCGTGCGACAGATGGCGGCAGGTGCCGGGATAGACCGGGCCTTCCGGGCCGTGCGGGGCGGAGGCGTGCGCCTCGATATCGGTGCGGGAGCACCAGCAGTGATAGGCGAGCCCGCGTGACGCCAGATCGGCGATCACTGCGTCATACTCCGCCACGTGTTCGCTTTGCACGCGCACCTCGCCGTCCCAGTCCAGACCGAGCCAGGCCAGGTCCTCCAATATGGCTGTGGTGTACTCCGGCCGGCAGCGCTGGGTGTCGATATCTTCGATCCGCAGCAGGAAACGCCCGCCCGCCGCGCGCGCCCGGCGCCAGGCGAACAGGGCCGCGTGCGCGCTGCCCAGATGCAGCAATCCGGTGGGGGAGGGGGCGAATCGGGTGACGATCATGCGGCCCATCCTAGCCGATCGCGCGGGCGCATGCCTCGGGCTCTGCCCCTGGCACGGGCGGAAAAACGTTGCGATTCAACGAGGGCCGTGCCGTCCTTCATGACGCGTCGATGAAACCTCACCCATCGCCTTGCGGCATGCCAACCCGGGTGCGATAAACATTCAGGTTCTTGGCGGCGCTGCAACATCTGTGGCCGACTGACTTCCCGGCCGCTGCATGTTGTGCCCCGTGCACAAAGGAGCAGCTTTTGCCAGACGGCGGACAGCATTTCCCGGCTCTTGTGCTCAACGCGGATTTCCGCCCGCTTTCCTATTTCCCGCTTTCGGTGTGGTCCTGGCAGGACGCCGTGAAGGCGGTGTTCCTCGATCGGGTGTCGGTTCTGTCCGAATACGAGACCGAGGTGCATTCGCCCAGCATGTCGATGCGCCTGCCCAGCGTGATCGCGCTGAAGGACTATATCCCCACCTCCCGCAAGCCGGCCTTCACGCGCTTCAACGTGTTCCTGCGCGATGCGTTCGAGTGCCAGTATTGCAGCTCGCGCGAGCCTGCGCAGAACCTCACCTTCGACCATGTGATCCCGCGCAGCCGCGGCGGGCGCACCACATGGGAGAACGTGGTGACCGCCTGCGGCCCGTGCAATCTGCGCAAGGGCAGCGCGCTGCCGCGTGAATGCCGCATGTATCCGCGCAAACCGGCGCGCCAGCCCAGCACCTGGGAGTTGCAGGACAACGGCCGGGCCTTCCCGCCGAACTTCCTGCACGAGAGCTGGCGGGATTACCTGTATTGGGATTCCGAGCTGGAGAGCTGAGCGGGGGTCAGATCGATCTGGTCGACCTGCGGAGAAGTGGCAGAACGCGAATACGTGTTCGATCGACCTCAACCGTGATCAACGCACCGGCCTCGATCTCGGTCTCCATCTGGTGCAAGGCGGATACGACCATTGCCCCGATCCCTTCCGGGCGGACATTGTCGGCCCGGATCTGCACAACACTGGGCTTCTCACCGCCGGTTGCGGCAAGGATCGCGCTGAAATCGAGATCATGCGTGAGAACGACATAACCATGAGCCCTGGCATGAGCCATGAGCTCGCTGTCAGGCGCATCTGGCTTGCCCAGCGCTGACCAATGCGAGGCATCGAAGCCGGACTCGATCAGCCATGTGACCCAGCTCGGGGACAGGTTCATGTCCACCAGAAGCTTCACGCCACGGACAGCTCGACGTCCCGTTCCTCGGCGCGCCATGCCGCGTAGCGCAGGGCCTGCAGCACATCTTCCCGCTCCAGATAAGGATAATCGGCAAGCAGGCTTTCAATTGTCTGCCCGGCGCCGATCTGCCCCACGATCATGCCGACCGTCACCCGCAGGCCGCGAATGCAGGCCTTGCCGCCCATGATGCTGGGCTGTTGGATGATGCGATCGAGCTGTCCCATGCGTGTGGTCCCTGCGAGGTCATCCCCAGCGTAGCCGAAGCAGCACCGTGGCGCGTAGCACTATCCGCTCAGACCCGCTCGCTGATCGCGATCGCGGCCTTGCAGCCGGCCTTGATCACCTGGGTCAGCAGCCGATAGGCCGGGGCCTGTTCGGCGCCGTTCTCGATGCCGATATCCCGGTGCTCCAGCTCCTCCTGGCGGAAGGTCTCGATCGTGGCGCTCAGCTCCTGCTCATCAGGGCCGAGCTCCGTGATCTGCGCCTGGTAATGCGCATCGATCGTCTCCTCCACCGCCACCGTGCACGCCATCGCCGCCTTCTCGCCCATGGCTGCCGTCACCACGCCAAGGGCAAACCCCGCCACGTTCCAGATCGGCAGTAGCGCCGTCGGCCGCACCCGGCGCTTGGCGATCAGCCGGCTGAACGTGTCCAGATGCACCTGCTCCTGCTCCTTCATGTGGCGCAGCAGCTCGGCCTTCGGCCCACGGCCGAGCACGGCGAGCTGGCCGGCATAGATGCGCGAGGCGCCGAATTCGCCGGCGTGATCCACCCGGATCATCCGCTGCAGTGTCTCATCCCGTGTGGGGTCGCCGGGGAGATGGGGCTCGGTCATGACAGGCTCCGTTGCGTGCGATAGGCAAACAGCGACAGGCAGAAGCTCAAGGCCAGCGCGAACCACATGTTCATCGCGGCCATCGAGACGGGGATGGACGGGATCAGATAGGTCGCGTCCTCACAGGCCATCGATGGTGCGGTCGGCATCTGCGCCAGGCGCTGGGCGATGGTAAGACCCGTCAGGCGCGGCGCCATGCATTCGGGCAGCGGGCTTTCCCACCAGCCCTGTTCCACGCCCACGTGCAAAAACCCGGCGCCGGCGGCGCCCAGCAGCACCAGGATGCACAGCACCAGCGAGAGCCAGGCATAAGGCCGCGGCAGGAACAGGCCGAGTGTCGCGATCACCGCCGCCACCCGATACGGCCAGCGCTCCACCAGGCACAGCGCGCAGGGCACCAGCCCGCCATAGCGCTCGCTGCCCAGCGCCACGCCAAGCGCTGCCAGCGAGGCCAGCGCGCAGATCAGCAGGGCGAATTTGAGACGTGGCACCATCATGCCCCAGATATGAGGCCAGGGTCCGCGCACCGCAAGTTGCGGCCCCCCCACAGCTCGCCTAGGTTTCCCGCAAACCGGGGGATCAATCATGCTCAAGCTTTGGGGCCGCAACACATCCAGCAACGTGATGAAGGTGATCTGGCTGCTGGAGGAGCTTGGCCTGCCTTATGAGCGCATCGATGCCGGCCTGCATTTCGGCCGCACCGCAACACCGGAATACCGCGCGATGAACCCGCTGGGTGTGGTGCCGAGCCTGGAGGATGGCGATCTGGCGTTGTTCGAAAGCAACGCCATCCTGCGCTACCTCGCCACCGCCTATGGCCGGAACAACCCCATGTTCCCGGAGGACGCCAAGGCGCGCGCCAAGATCGACGCCTGGATGGATTTCCAGCAGACCGCGTTGAACCGCGCGCAATCCATCGTGTTTCAGGGTCTGGTGCGCACGCCGGAGGAGAAGCGGGACTGGACCGCGATCCATGCCGCCATCGCCGAGGGCAACAAGGTCTGGGGCATCATGGATGCAAGGCTTGCCACCCAGAAGAACGTGGCGACGGACAGCTTCTCCCTGGCCGACATCGCTTTCGGCGTGCACGTGCATCGCTGGCTCAATCTGGACATCCCCGGCAAGCTGCCCACGCCGCATCTGCTGGCCTGGTATGAGACGCTGCTGGCGCGGCCGGTCTACGCCGAGCACATCGCCCGTCCGATCAGTTGAGCCTCAGCTGTCGGTGAACTGCAGGGCAGCGAGCCGCGCGTAAAGCCCGGATTGGCCCACCAGCGTGTCATGTGTGCCGGTTTCCACGATGCGGCCTTCCTCCATCACCACGATGCGGTCGGCGCGGCGCACGGTGGAGAGCCGGTGCGCCACCACCAGCGTGGTGCGACCCTGGGACAGCAAGGCGAGCGCCTGTTGCACGGCGCGCTCCGATTCCGCATCCAGCGCGCTGGTCGCCTCGTCCAGCAGCAACACCGTGGGGTCGCGCAGAATGGCCCTCGCGATCGCCACGCGCTGGCGCTGCCCGCCGGACAGGCGCACGCCCTTCTCACCCAGGAACGTGTCCAGACCCTGCGGCAGGTCTTCCAGAAAGCCGGCATTTGCGGCGCGGGCGGCGGCCAGCACCTCGGCATCGCTGGCCTCGGGCCGGCCGTAGCGGATGTTCTCCCGCGCGGTGAGGCTGAAGATGGTGGGGTCCTGCGGCACCAGGCCGAGCCTTGATCGCAGATCGCGCGGATCGAGACACGAGACGTCCACGCCATCCAGCGTCACCTGGCCGGACTGGGGATCGTAAAAGCGCAGCAGCAGTTGGAAGATGGTGGTCTTGCCGGCGCCGGAGGGGCCAACCAGCGCCACGGTCTCGCCGGGGGCGACGTGCAGGGTGAAGCCGGACAGCGCCGCGGTTTCCGGCCGTGCCGGGTAGCGGAAGGTGACGTTGTCGAAGGAGACGGCACCTTTGGCGGGCGCCAAGGCCTGTGGCTGCGCGGGGGCGCGGATCGCAGGAACCTCCGCCAACAATTCGCCTAGGCGGGATGCGGCGCCGGACGCACGCTGCACCTCGCCCCACAATTCGCTCATCGCAGCGCCGTTGGAGGCGAGCAGGATGGCGTAGAACACGAAGGCGGACAGGTCGCCACTGGTGATGCGGCCGGCGATCACGTCGCGCCCGCCCACCCAGAGCGAGAAGGTGATGGCGCCGAAGCCCAACAGGATCACCAGCAGAATCAGCACGGCGCGCAGCCGCACCCGGCGGATTGCGGTTGCCACCGCCACCTCCACACCCTCTGTGTAGTGGCGCAGAGTCACCGCCTCATGGGTGAAGGCCTGCAAGGTGCGCAAACCGGTGATCGCCTCCTCCGCCAGGGCGCCGAGATCGGCCACGCGGTCCTGCGCATCGCGGGCGATTTTACGTTCGCGCCGGCCCGCCAGGACCAGGGGGATCACCACAAAGGGCACCACCAGCAGCACCACCGCGGTGAGCTTGGGGCTGGTGACCAGCAGCATGGCGATGGCGCCGAGCAGCAGCACCAGGCTGCGCAGATATTGCGACACCGCCGAGCCGACCAGGGATTGCAGAATGCCGATATCGCCGGACAGCTTGGTCAGCAGATCGCCGGTGCGGGCGGTTTCGAAATAGACCGGGGAGAGCGAGATTGCGCGGGCAAAGGCATCGCGCCTGAGATCGGCGGCCACGCGTTCTCCCAGCCACGTGACCAGAAAGAACCGTGTGGCGGTGGCGGCCCCGAGCGCTGCGACCACGGCGCCGAGCAGCAGCGCCGCCTGATCGAGGGATTGCTCACCGCCCGCGGCAAACCCGCTGTCGATCAGATGTCGCAACCCCTGGCCGATGCCCAGCAACAGCGCGGCCGCGATGCCCATGGCAATCCACGCTCCGATCACCCGCAGCCGGTAGGGCCGCAGATAGGGCAGCATCAGCCGCAGGGCGGACAGGTTGGGGCGGGACTGTGAGGCTGACATGGGCTGTCCAAACGACGTTCAGTGCAGACATGGGAGCCTTTTCCGTCATTGCGAGCGCAGCGAAGCAATCCACCGGACCACACCGCGCGCCGTGGTAGAGTTGATTGCTTCGCTCCGCCCGCAATGACGTGAAAAAACGCCCGCCGCTTACATCCCCAGCGCGCGGCGATACACGTCGAGCAGCGTCTCCTGCTCCTCCACATCCGCCGGCTCCTGCTTGCGGATGCTGATCAGCTTGCGGATCACCTTCGGGTCGAACCCGGCACTTTTGGATTCGGCGTAGATGTCCTTGATATCGCTGGACAGCGCCTTGCGCTCTTCCTCAAGCCGCTCGATGCGCTCGATGATGCTGCGCAGACGATCGGCTGCGATATTGCCCCATTGGGCGTTGTCCTGCGTGTCGTTTGCACCCTGCGGGTCGGCCATCTTGCAATCCTGTCCTTGATCGGCCGATGGAGGTAGCGCCCGGCCCCATTCGGGTCAACGTGGTGGCGGCCGGGCGGATCGGCTCAGCTATGCGTGCCGGCGGCGAAGGAGGCCAGCTGCTCCGGCGAGGCCTGTTTCTGGTTCTTCGCCTGCCATTCCTTGTAGGGCATGCCGTAGATGATCTCGCGCGCATCCGGATCGGACAGGGCGATGCCACGGGCCTCGGCGGCCTCGCGATACCAGCGGCTGAGGCAGTTGCGGCAGAAGCCGGCCAGATTCATCAGGTCGATGTTCTGCACGTCATTGCGCGTGCGCAGATGTTCGACCAGGCTGCGGAAGGCGGCGGCTTCCAGCTCAACGGTGGTGGCCGCGTCGATGTCGGGTTTGCTCATGAAACTCTCCTTTGTGCGGTGCACCATAGATGGCGTGCCGGACGCAATTTCGCCATAGTTGATTGACGCAAAGACAGACGCCGGGAAGGAAACAGCAATGCAATTCGATGATGCGGACGCGCGCGGCGTGCTGCGTGCCGTGTTTGATGCGGCTGTGGCGGCGGCTGACCCGCGCACGATGCTGCACGCGTTTCTGCCCGAAAAGCCGGCCGGGCGCTGTGTTGTGGTGGGCTGCGGCAAATCGGCCGCCTCGATGGCGGCCAGCCTGGAAGAGGCCTGGCCGGATGTGGCGCTCGAGGGCTGCGTGGTCACCCGCTACGGCCATGAGGTGCCGACCAGCCGCATCGAGGTGCTGCAATCCTCCCACCCGGTGCCGGATGCCAACAGCGAGGCGGCGGCACGGAAGATCCTGAAAACCGTGGAAGGGCTTTGCGCCGATGATCTGGTGATCGCGCTGATCTCGGGCGGCGGCTCGGCGCTGATGGCGCTGCCGGCACCTGGGCTGTCGCTGGACGACAAACGTGCCATCAACAAGGCGCTGCTGCAGTCCGGCGCCACGATCGGCGAGATGAACGTGGTGCGCAAACATCTCTCCGCCATCAAGGGCGGCAGGCTCGCCGCCGCCTGCCGGCCGGCGCGGCTGGTGACGCTTGCGATCAGCGACGTGCCGGGGGACGACCCGGCGGTGATCGCCTCCGGTCCCACGGTGGGCGATCCGTCCAGCTTCGCCGATGCGCGCGCCATTCTCGCGCGCTACGGTATCGATACCTCCCCCGCGATGCGGCACTGGCTCGACCATGGCAGCGAGACGCCCACGCCAGACGAACTGCCCCACGCCGAATTCCGCATGATCGCAACCCCCGCCATGGCACTGGCCAAGGCGGCTGCGTGCGCGCGCGCCTGTGGCCTCAACCCGATCATCCTGGGCGATGCGCTGGAGGGGGAAAGCCGGGAGCTTGGCATCGTTATGGCCGGCATCGCGCGCTCCATCCGCGGCCACGGCCAGCCGGTGGCGGCACCGGCCCTGATCCTGTCCGGCGGTGAGACCACGGTTTCCATCGGCGCCACACGGCCCGGCCGCGGCGGGCGCAACACCGAATTCCTGCTGAGCCTGGCGGTGGCGCTCGGCGGTGAGGCCAATATCTGGGCCACCGCCTTCGACACCGATGGCATCGATGGCACCGAGGATGCCGCAGGTGCCGTCATCACGCCGGACACGCTCGCGCGGGCGCGCGAGGCAGGGCTTGACCCGCGCGCATGCCTGGCCGCCCATGACAGCTACACGCTGTTCGATGCGCTGGGCGATCTGATCCGCAGCGGCCCCACATTGACCAATGTGAACGACATAAGAGCCATTCTGGTGGCCTGAGGAGTGACCATGAATTCCCGCGTCCGCATCCGAAGGCGCCGCCGCAGCAAGATCATCGCAACCATCGGGCCGGCCAGCGCCAATCCGGAGATGCTGGAGCGGCTGTTTCGCGCCGGCGCCGATGTGTTCCGGCTGAATTTCAGCCATGGCACGCATGACGATCACGACCGCAGCTTTGCCATGATCCGCGATCTGGAGCGCAAGCTGGACCGGCCGATCGGCATCCTGGCCGATGTGCAGGGCCCCAAGCTGCGCGTGGGTCGGTTCAGCGGCGGCAAGGTGCAGCTGCAGACCGGCCGGATGTTCCGCCTCGATCTCAGCCCCAACCCCGGTGACACGACGCGGGTTCAGCTGGCGCATCCGGAAATCCTGGCGGCCGCCAGCATCGGCACCAATCTCCTGCTCGACGACGGCAAGCTGCGCCTGCGCGTGGTGCGGGTGCGCCCCGATCACCTGGAGACCGAGGTGGTGACCGGCGGTGTGCTGTCCGACCGCAAGGGCGTCAATGTGCCGGACATGATCCTGCCGATCCCGGCGCTGACCGAGAAGGACCGGCTGGATCTGGATTTCGCCCTCGAACACGGGGCGGATTTCATCGGCCTGTCCTTCGTCCAGCGCGCCGAGGACGTGGCGGAGGCGCGTGAGATCGCAGCCGGCCGGGCCTGGATCATGACCAAGGTGGAGAAACCCCAGGCGCTGGAAAACCTCGATGCGATCCTGGCGCTGTCGGATGCGGTGATGGTGGCGCGCGGCGATCTTGGCGTGGAACTGCCGCCGGAGGACGTGCCGCTGGCGCAGAAACGCATCATCCGCGCCGCGCGGCAGCTCGGCTGTCCGGTTGTGGTGGCAACGCAGATGCTGGAGAGTATGATCACGGCCCCAGCCCCCACCCGCGCCGAGGCGTCGGACGTGGCGACCGCGGTCTATGACGGGGCGGATGCGGTGATGCTGAGTGCCGAGACCGCGGCCGGCCAATACCCGGTGGAGGCGGTGACCATCATGGATCGCATCATCGCCCGGGTGGAGGGCGATCAGGGCTGGCGCGATCGCATCGAAAGCTCGCGCCCGGCGCCGGAGCATTCCACCGCCGATGCGCTGGCCGCGGCCGCGCGCCAGGTGGCGCACACGGTGGGGGCGGCTGCGATCTGCGGCTTCACATCCTCCGGCAGCACGGCCAGGCGGGCGGCGCGGGAGCGGCCGGAGGCGCCGATCATCGGGCTTACCCCCTCTTTGCCGGTGGCGCGCAGGCTTGCCGTGGTGTGGGGCGTGCACGCGGTGGTGACCGCCGAGACCCATACGATGACCGAGACCGTGTCACGCTGCAGCCGCGTTGCGGTGACGGAGCAATTCGCCAAGCCGGGCCAGGATCTGGTGGTGCTGGCCGGCGTGCCGTTCGGCCAGCCCGGCACCACCAACGCGCTGCGTGTGGCGCGGGTGCGCGGAGGGAGTGGCGGCACCCCCGTGTGACGCGGCGATGAAGCAGTGTTTCTAAGTGAACCACGTTAAGGCCGTCATTGCGAGCGAAGCGAAGCAATCCACTGATCCACGACGCGTGTCGCCGTTCAATGGAGTGCTTCGCTTCGCTCGCAATAACGGGTTTGGGGATGTTGGTGCCGTTGTGGTTGGTGCCATCGCGACATTGTGGCGATCTCCAAAGGACGCATCCTCCACCCGCTTCACCCCAACGGCGTCAGCAGATCCGCGTCATTGTTGCGCACATTGCCGACGCGTGGCCCCACTTTCCACACCCGAAATGCCGCTTCGGAAGGGCGCAGCAGCGCCATCGGATCGCCGGGCGCCTCGCCCAGCCAGGGCGCCCAGTCAGCCGGCTCCAGCACCACCGCCATGCGGGCGTGCAGATGCTGCAGCGCCACGCAGGCCTGGGTGGTCAATATCGTGTAGGTGCGCAGCACCGTGCCATCCGCCCCGCGCCAGCCTTCCCACAATCCGGCAAGCGCCATCGGCGCACCGTCCTGGCGCGAAACCGCCCAGGCCTGCTTGGCCTTGGCCTCGCCGGTCCATTCATAGAAGGCATCCGCCGGCACCAGGCAGCGCCTGCGGGCCAGGGCGTCGCGAAACATCGGCGAGGTGGCAGCCGTCTCGCTGCGCACGTTGATCGGCTGGCGTGTGGCGGCGGGCTCGGCTGCGAAATGCGGCACCAGGCCCCAGCGCAGCAGATCGAGATGTCTGGCGCCTGTCTGCGGATGGCGGCGCACCACCGGGGCGGATTGGGTGGGGGCGATGTTCCACGATCCCTCCCAGTTCGGAACGGCGCCGGTGGTCTCGAACAGCGCGCGCAAGGCGCTGGCTGGGGATTGAAGGACATATCGGCCGCACATGGCAGGCAAGATTGGCCGCTTTGGCAGCGCCTGCAAGGTTGCCGCCGAAAGATGACAGTTCTACGGTGCCCGCGTTTTTCCAACGTACTGAGAGTGTCATGCATCTCACCGCCGAGCGTCTCGACCGCGTCAGCCCCAGCCTGACCATCGCCATCACCACAAAGGCCCGCGCGCTCAAGGCCGCCGGCCGCGACGTGATCTCGCTGGCCGCAGGTGAGCCCGATTTCGACACGCCGCAGTTCATCAAGGATGCCGCCATCGCGGCCATCCAGAACGGTGACACCAAATACACCGATGTGGCCGGCACCATGGCGCTGCGCAAAGCCGCAGCCGAGCGCTTCCGCCTCGATTCCGGCCTGGATTACAAGCCCGAAGAGATCATCGTCTCCACCGGCGGCAAGCAGGTGATCTACAACGCCATGGTCGCCACCATGAATGCGGGCGATGAGGCGATCATCCCGACGCCGGCCTGGGTGTCCTATCCGGACATCGTCTCGCTGGCCGATGGCACGCCGGTCTTCGTGCCCTGCGGCCAGAACAACGGCTTCAAGATGCGCGCCGAGGATCTGGAGGCGGCGATCACGCCCAAGACCAAATGGGTGTTCATCAACAACCCCTGCAACCCGACAGGTGCTGCCTATTCCGCCGAGGAGCTGCGCCCGATCTGCGACGTGCTGCTGCGCCACCCGGATGTGTGGGTGTTCACCGACGATATCTACGACAAGCTGGTCTATGACGGGTTCAAGGCGGCAACCGTGGTGCAGGTGGAGCCGAAACTGCGCGATCGCACCATCACCATGAATGGCTGCTCCAAGGCCTATGCGATGACCGGCTGGCGTATCGGCTTCGCGGGCGCGCCGCTTGCGATGACCAAGGCGATGGACAAGCTGCAGAGCCAGTCCACCTCCAACACCTCCTCGGTCAGCCAGGCGGCGGCGTTGGCCGCTCTCACCGGGCCGCAGGACTTCATCCAGGAGATGGGCGCTGTCTACAAGACGCGCCGCGATCTGGTGGTGGACATGCTGAACCAGGCGCCGGGCATCACCTGCCACAAGCCGGAAGGCGCGTTCTACGTGTTCCCCTCCGTGCATGGCTGCATCGGCAAGACCAGCGCCGGCGGCATGAAGATCAACAATGACGAGGATTTCGTGCTGGCGCTGCTCGACGAGCAGGGCGTGGCCGCGGTGCATGGCTCGGCCTTCATCTATCCGGGGCATTTCCGCATCTCCTACGCCACCGACACGGAAAGCCTGCGCGAGGCATGCCTGCGCATCCAGAAATTCTGCCAGGGGCTGCACTGAGCCATGCCAGCGCTTGCAGACCGGCTGGGCCGCGCCAAGACGGCGGCCACCGTTGCGATGACGATCAAGGCCCGCGAGCTGAAGGCCGCGGGTCATGACGTGATCCAACTGACGATCGGCGAGCCGGATTTCTTCTCGCCGCGTCATGCCATCGATGCCGCCTATCAGGCGGCCTTGGCCGGGCAGACCAAATATCCGCCGCAGGACGGCACCCGCGCCCTGAAGGAGGCGGTGCAGCGCAAATTCAAGCGCGACCGTTCGCTGGATTACGCGCTGGATGAGATCATGGTTGCCAATGGCGGCAAGCAGGCGATCTTCAACGCCTATATGGCCACGTTGAACGACGGCGATGAGGTGGTGATCCCCGCCCCGTACTGGGCGGCCTACGGTCTGATGGCGCGGCTGGTGGGGGCGGAGCCGGTTTATGTGACCTGCCCGCAGAACAACGGCTTCAAGCTGCGGCCGGAGGATCTGGACGCCGCGATCACGCCGAAGACCAAATGGCTGATCCTGAACCTGCCCAACAACCCGACCGGTGCCGCCTGCACGCGCGAGGAGCTGGAGGCGATTGCGGCGGTGATGCGCAAGCACCCGCATGTCTGGGTGATGTCAGACGATATGTATGAACACCTCGTCTATGACGGGTTCGAGTTCAACACGCTGGCCCAGGTGGCACCCGATCTGCGCGACCGGATCGTGACGATCTGCGGGGTTTCGAAATCCTACGCCATGACCGGGTGGCGCGTGGGGTTTGCGGCGGGGCCGAAGGATCTGATCAAGGCGATGACCTCGATGCAGGGCCATGCCACGGCCGGCGTGTCCTCGGTGGGGCAGGCGGCGGCGGTGGCGGCGCTGGATGGGCCGCAGGATGTGGTGACCCGCATGGCCGGCATCTACAAGCGCAGGCGCGATCTGGTGGTGGATGCGCTGAATGCCATTCCCGGCATCACCTGCCATCGGCCGGAAGGGGCGTTCTACGTGTTCCCCAACATCGCCGGCTGCCTGGGGCGCACCACGGCGGGCGGGCGGGTGCTTGCAACCGATGGCGATTTCGCCGAGGCGCTGCTGGAGGAGCAGTATGTGGCGCTGGTGGCGGGGGCCGCCTTCGGCATGAGCCCCTATCTGCGCATCAGCTACGCGACCGATGATTACAGCCTGACCACGGCGATGCGCCGCATGGCGGATTTCGTGGCCGGCCTGCGCTAGGCGATGACGCCGCCGTTTCGGGTGCGGCCGGGGCGGGATGAGGATGCGCCGGGGATCATCGCCCTGGTTTCGGCCTGTTGGGCGGAATATCCCGGCTGCGTGATGGCGCTGCAGGACGAGAATCCCGATCTGCTGGCGCTTGCCTCGCATTTCGAGGCGGCGGGCGGCGCGTTGTGGGTGGCGGAGGCGCAGGACGGCGTGGTCGGCATGATCGGCGCGCGTCCGCATCTTGGAACCACCTGGGAGCTGTGCCGGCTTTACGTGGATGCCGGGGTGAGGGGCAGCGGCCTTGCCGCTTCCCTTGTCGACGAGCTGGAGGCGCATGTGCGCGCGGCCGGCGGGACGGCGGTGGAGTTGTGGAGCGACACGCGCTTTGCCCGCGCGCATCGCTTCTATCAACGGATGGGCTATGCCATCGGGGCGGCGCCGCGGCCGCTGTTCGATCTGTCCAATTCCTGGGAGTTCCACGGGCGCAAAGCCCTGTAGCTTTGAGCAACGTCTGATCTAGATGGGCCGCAGCCGCCGGGATTTGGGGATCTCGTCCAGTCGCTTCTGTTCCTGGCGCAGCTCTGCGCTGCGCATCGCCTGATCATGCTCGGCGATGGCTGTCTCGATCGTCTCGACAGCCTGACGGGCGAGGGTGAAGGTGGCGCGTGCCTCGGTGAGCCGTGCGTCCGCGGCATCGCAGGCCTGGGTGCAGCCGGCCAGATGCCGGCGTGCGGCCACGAGCCAGGCGGCGAAGGTTTCCACCGCCTGATCGTCCCGATCGACGGCGGAGGCTGATTGCAGCTCGCGCTGGATCTCCGCCTCCGCCGCATCGCGGATGCGCCCGGCCTGGTGGCAGGCCTCCTCCGCCGCGGTCAATTCCTGTCTGGCGGCATCGCGCGCCATCTTGCGCAGCCGCAGCAATGTTGCGAGGCGATCACCGCGCATCCGCGGGCCCGGCCGTCAGAACCGTGTGCAGCCGGGCGAAATCCTCATCGATCTGCGATGGTTCGGTTTTGGTCTGCCGCAGCAGGGCCTCGATGCTGGGGCTGAGACGCAGCGCCTGATCGACGCGGGGATCGGTGCCGGGACGATAGGCGCCAAGACGGACGAGATCGGCCATGTCCGCCTGCAGCGACAACAGGGCACGGGCCTCGCGCACCAGGCTGTGCTCGGTGTCGGACAGGCAGCCCGGCACTGTTCGGGAGAGGGAGCGCAGCACGTCGATGGCGGGATAGCGGCCGGCCTCACCGATCTTGCGGTCGAGCACCACGTGGCCATCCAGAATACCGCGCACGGCATCCGACACCGGTTCGTTGTGATCATCGCCCTCGACCAGCACGGTGTAGAGGCCGGTGATCTGCCCGGCGCGGCCGTTGATGACGGGGCCGGGGCCGGCGCGTTCCAGCAGGCGGGGCAGTTCGGCGAAGACGCTGGGCGGGTAGCCGCGCGTGGCGGGCGGTTCGCCGAGCGACAGGCCGATCTCGCGCAGCGCGTGGCAGAACCTTGTGACGCTGTCCATCATCAGCAGCACATTGGCGCCCTGGTCGCGGAAATGCTCGGCGATGGTGGTGGCGGTGTAGGCGGCCTCGCGGCGCATCATCGGCGTTTGATCGGATGTGGCAATGACCAGGACGGCGCGGGCGAGCCCTGCTTCCCCCAGATCATCCTCGATGAATTCCCGCACCTCGCGCCCCCGTTCGCCCACCAGGGCGATGACCGCCACGTCGCAGCGTGCCTGGCGCGCCAGCATGGCAATCAGCGTGGATTTGCCGACGCCGGAGCCCGCGAACAGACCCAGGCGCTGGCCCTGGCGGCAGGTGGCGAACAGATTCAGCGCGCGCACACCGAGATCGAGGCGTGGGCCGAGCCTGGCGCGCTGTGTGGCATGTGGTGGGTCGGCCCGCAGCCTGGTTGGGATGTTGCCCTGTTGCGGCGGCGGCCGATTGTCCATCGGCTGCCCGAGCGGGTCGAGCACGCGGCCAATCCAACTGTCGTGCACGCGAAGGCTTGGGGTGTGGGTCTGGTGGAGAAACTCGCCTTTGGGTTGTGGAAAGGGGAGTGTGGCATGATTGGTGGTGCCCAGCCCAGTGCTGGGCAGGAAGGGCATCACCTGGATCGATCTGCGGTCAATCGCCACGATCTCGGCAGGTATTTTTTTACCATGCGAGTCGTTCAACGATATCCGCGCACCAATGCTGGCAAACTCATTCAGGCCAGAAATCTGGGATAAAATAGAGCCTGTGCTTTCAATTTTCCCATGAAAATTTGTCGATGCGATGTCGGGCATCTCGATGACGGTAGGGATGCATGACGGAGATACGACTGATTTCATAGTGGCACCGCTCTGCCGGCTGCATCGACGATGATGGCGAGGATACAAGTGTGGGATGAAAAAAGTGTTGAGCGGCACAACCTAAGATGGTATTGTTTTCTTCATCAACCGCGGAGGTTTGGCGATGCGAGTCCTGTTGGTGGAAGATGACATCACGGCGGCACGGGGAATCTCCTCGATGCTCAAAGCCGCGGGCGCTGTGGTTGATGAGGCGGACACCGGGGATGAAGCCCTGGAGCTGGTCCGGCATTACGATTACGACATCGTTGTGCTTGACCTCATCCTGCCGGACATGGAGGGGTATGAGGTTGTGCGGCGGATGCGGGCGGGCCGGATTGATGTGCCCGTTGTCATCCTGTCCGGCACCAACGTGCCGCAGGCCAAGGTGCGTGGCCTGTGCATGGGGGCGGATGATTTCATCACCAAGCCGTTTGACCGTGGGGAACTGATCGCCCGGGTTCAGGCTGTGGTACGCCGCAGCAAGGGGCTCAGCCAATCCAAGGCGGTGGTCGGCAATGTGCGCCTCAACCTGGACACCAAGGAGGTGTTTGTGGGGGAGAGCCAGGTTCTGCTCACCGGCAAGGAATATGCGATCTTTGAACTGCTTGTGCTGCGCAAGGGCATGGTGCTGACCAAGGAGATCTTCCTCAACCATCTTTATGGCGGGATGGATGAGCCGGAGATGAAGATCATCGACGTGTTCATCTGCAAGCTGCGCAAAAAACTGCAACTGGCGGGGGCGGACAACATGATCGGGACGGTCTGGGGCCGCGGCTATATTCTGCGCGAGCCGGCTGGAACATCGTCCAGCATGCCGGCGTTCGCCCGGTCGGAGGAGATGGGGGAGCAGGAATTTTCCGCCTTCCCTTTGCTGGCGGCGTCATGAGCCGGCCCTGACAGAGTGCTGCGCGTCCGCTGCGGGGATGAGGCAGAGCGCGCATCCTTGGGCGTGGCGTGCGGGTGCCCGCCGATCCGGTGCCCGCCGCTTCGGTGCGCGTGGATCAGGCGCGCATGGATCAGGCGGTGAACTGTTCCGTCAGAATGCGTTCGGACAGACCCTGATCCGGGTCGAACAGCACCCGCGCCGTCAGGCTGCGATCCTCACTGACGGCCACGCTGATCACGTCGCGCACCTCCTTGGCGTCCGCCACCGCCGCAACAGGTCGTTTGTCTGCCTCCAGCACCTCGAACATGATTTCGGCGGTGCTGGGCAGCAGCGCGCCTTTCCAGCGCCTGGGGCGGAACGCGCTGATGGGCGTGAGCGGCAGCAGATTGGCGGTCAACGGCACGATCGGGCCATGGGCGCTCAGATTATACGCGGTGGACCCGGCGGGGGTTGAGATCAGCACCCCGTCACAGATCAACTCCTGCAGGCGGACCTTGCCATCGACGGACACCCGGATCTTCGCCGCCTGGCGCAGCTCCCGCAGCAGGGAGACCTCGTTGAGCGCCACCGCCTCCTCCACCCGCCCGGTGCGGGTGACGGCGTGCATGCGCAGCGGGTGCAACAGCGCCATCTGCGCGTCATGCAGCCGCTCGATCAGGCCTTCCTCGGAGAAATTGTTCATCAGAAAGCCGACCGACCCGCAATTCATGCCGTAAACAGCGATGTCGCGACCCAAGACGGTGTGCAAGGTTTCGAGCATGAATCCATCGCCGCCCAGTGCCACGATGAAATCTGCAGAGTCGATGTCACAATTGCCATAGCGCTGGATCAGCCTGGTTTTACTGCCCTGCGCCAGCTGAGTTGCAGCGGCCGTCACTGCAATTCGCGTGTTTGACATTATCGTGTCACTGCCTGACTTAAATGTTTGGGATTGATCGCGCTAAGCCTATTCACGCCGGCGCCGGCTGTCAAAATCTTCCCCTGGGGCGCGGTCGCGCAGGCCGGTCAGGCGAGAATTTTCCACACGCCCTGTGCAATGCCCACCACCCGATCCCCCACCATCAGATCGGTGCGCAGAAACACCAGGCTTCGTGTGGCGCGCACCAGGCGGGGCGTGTGCGCCACCGTTTCACCGATCTGGGTCGCATCGACGAACTGAACGTCCAGCTGCACCGTGGCGGTGCGCGCCGCCTTGGTGTGAAACCGGGCCGTGATACCAAGCGAGCGATCGGCGAAGGTCATCAGCGCACCACCCTGCAGCACGCCGCGCAGATTGTGATGGCGCGGGTCGGTCGGGAAGATGAAGTGCAGATCGCCATCGATCTGGCGCTGAAAGAACGGGCCGACCAGCCCGATGAAGCCCTCATCGGTGATGGCCTGCCACCCCTGGGCGATCAGGGCTTCGTGGTGGGGCTGCATCGCCAAACTCCTAGCGTTCACTGTCCAGAGAGGCCATGCCATGGGCCGGATAGCGCGTGCCCTGAGCGATTCCTGGCGGGAAAGCCTGGGTCAGGCGTTGCAGCGTCTCGCCCGGCAGTGCCCGGTCGCAGGCGCCAAGGGCTTCGGCAAGCCGCGGCCGGGTGCGGGCGCCGATCAGCGGGAAGATGTCAGGCCCCTGCGCCAGCACCCAGGCGATGGCGATCTGTGCCGCACTCATCCCATGGGCCACGCCGATCTCGCCCATCTGCGCCACCAAGGCCTGGTTGCGGGCCAGATTGTCGCCGGTGAAACGCGGGCTGTGCGCCCGGAAATCCCCGGGCCCTTTCGGCGCGCTGCCGCCGATCAGCCCGCGCGCCAGCACGCCATAGGCGGTGATGGCGATGCCAAGTTCGCGGCAGGCGGGCAGGATGTCAGCCTCGATGCCGCGCGACAGCAGCGAATATTCGATCTGCAGGGCCGCAATCTGGTGCGTCTGCGCGGCCCTGCGCAGATTGGCGCTGCCGAGTTCCGACACGCCGATATGGCGCACATACCCGGCCTTCACCATCTCCCCGATCGCCCCGATGGTCTCCTCGATCGGCACGGACGGGTCGAGCCGGGCCGGCATGTAAAGGTCGATATGATCGATGCCGAGGCGCCTGAGCGTATAGGCAAGCGATGTCTTCACCGTGGCAGGGCGCGTGTCGAAGCCAACCCATGCGCCCGACGGATCGCGCTGCGCGCCGAATTTGACGGCGATGAACGCGCGCTCGCGCCGCCCGCCGGCCAGCGCCTCACGCAGCAGCATCTCGTTGTCGCCCATGCCATAGAAATCGCCGGTGTCGAACATCACCTCCCCGGCCTCCTGGGCGGCGTGGATGGTGGCGATGCTCTCGGCGCGATCCGCCGGGCCGTAGAAATCCGACATGCCCATGCAGCCAAGCCCGATCGGCGGCAGCATGACGCCGGTCATCCCGAACTGCCGCGTGACAAAGGCCATGACCATCCCCCTTCCTTCAACACCCCTTGCCCACTAACCATCGGGCAAGGTCCTGTGCGTATAACTGCGATCTCGACAGTGCAGCAGCCCCGGGCGTATGTGCCATGCAATGTCGGTGTTGTCGTCGTCCAAGTAGCTGAATTGGGACCTGCCCGTGCTGCCTGACCATCGTTTCGGATTGAACAGGCCGCCCGCAAACTGCACCCTCGCGGCCTTTCCCGAACAGGCCCGCATTCCGCGCCTGCTGCACCAGACCTATCGCAGCCTTGATCTGCCAGCCGAACTTTCCGGCAACATCGCCCGCCTGCGCGCCGACAATCCGGAGTGGGAGTACCGTTTCTATGATGACGCCGATATCGAGCGTTTCATTCTGGCGGAGTATGGCGAGCGGGTGATGTCCTACTACCACCGCATCTCGCCGGCCTACCCCGCGGCGCGGGCGGATTTCTTTCGGTATCTGCTGATCTACCGCCATGGCGGGGCGTATCTGGACATCAAAAGCTCGCTGTCGCGCCCACTGCGCGAGATCCTGCGCGAGGATGACCGCTATCTGCTGGCGCACTGGCCGGAGGATGACCCGCGTTTTGCCGGCTGGGGCCATTACCCGGAGCTGCAGGCGG
Source organism: uncultured Rhodospirillales bacterium (assembly GCA_903924855.1). Lineage (GTDB taxonomy): Bacteria > Pseudomonadota > Alphaproteobacteria > Acetobacterales > Acetobacteraceae > CAIQQQ01. The sequence continues at coordinate 47,224 of CAIYCW010000044.1, forward strand.
TGGGTGGGCGGGAATTCCAGCAGTGGAACATCATTGCAGCCGCTGGCCATCCGTTTCTGTACGCCGTCATCTGCCAGGTGATGCACAACATCGACACCTATCTGCCCGAACTGCACGGGGTGGGATCGCGGGCGATCCTGCGTCTCACCGGGCCTGTGGCCTACACGCTGAGCATTCACCGCATGCTGGACCGCGGGATGCATCGGGTCGTCGGCAATCATGAGGCGGCCGGGCTGATCTACAGCGTCTATGACAGCCCGATCTCCCACCGCGGCACGATGGCGGGGCACTACACGACGGTCAGTGAACCGCTGGTGCTGCTGCACGGAAGGCAGAAGCTGATTTCCACCGCCATGCGTCTGGGCCGGCGCGCCGCGCGTGGTCTGGTGCGCTCCCTCGGCTGAGCTGATTGGCGCGAAACCGGCGCGCGGGCTGCGAATTGCTGCCATGCCGGCGCGTGTTTGACGGCCCCGGGCCTTGCGTGGCGCCACGTTTCGCGCAATACCGCGCTCGCCTGCAAGCGGTGTGCGCTGCGGGTAATTCGCACGCGGGTGCCCACCCTGGCCGCAAGGCATAGGTCCGGTGTCGCAAGACAACGCCCGCGGAGGTTCAACCGGACGACACCAGGAAAGGATTCGCCCCCATGGCGATGCCCGATTTCACGCTGCGCCAGCTCCTCGAAGCCGGCGTCCATTTTGGTCACCACACCCGCCGCTGGAACCCGCGCATGGCGCCGTTCCTGTTCGGGGTACGCAACCAGGTTCACATCATCGACCTGCAGCAGACCGTGCCGATGCTCGATCGCGCGCTGCGCGCGGTGCGTGACATCACCGCCGCCGGCGGTCGCGTGCTGTTCGTCGGCACCAAGCGCGCCGCTGCCGAGCACGTGGCGGAAGCCGCCCAGCGCTGCGGCCAGTATTACGTCAACCATCGTTGGCTCGGCGGCATGCTGACCAACTGGAAGACCATCACCGGCTCCATCAAGCGCCTGCGCCAGATCGACGAGATGCTGGCCGGCGACACCCAGGGCCTGACCAAGAAAGAGGTGCTGGACATCACGCGCGACCGCGAGAAGCTGGAGCGCGCGCTGGGTGGCATCAAGGAGATGGGCGGCCTGCCCGACATCCTGTTCATCATTGACACCAACAAGGAAAAGCTCGCGGTCGAAGAGGCCAACAAGCTGGGCATCCCGGTGATCGCCATCCTCGACTCCAACTCGGACCCCGAGGGCGTGACCTTCCCGATCCCGGGCAATGACGACGCGATCCGCGCCATCACCCTGTATTGCGAGCTGATCTCCGGCGCGGTGCTGGACGGCATCAGCCAGGAGATGGTGGCGTCCGGCCGTGATATTGGCGCCGCTGAAGAGTTCGTGCCCGAGATCATGCCGGAAGTGGCTCCCGACCTCGCGCCGGAGGTTGCCGCTGAGATCGCTGCCGAGTCGGTTGCCGCCCATGCCGAGGCCGCGCCGCAGGCCTGATTTTGTCACTGGCCGGCGCCTTTTGGTGCCGGCCAGTGAGCATCTGCCACGTGTTTGCCATGCCACCATGTGGCCTGGCGTGACCTGCAAGACTTGAACCGACGGAAACGGAGAGACACCCATGGCCGAGATCACTGCCGCCCTGGTGAAGGAACTGCGCGAGCGCTCCGGCGCCGGCATGGGCGACTGCAAGAAGGCGCTTGTGGAAGCCGATGGCAACATGGAAGCCGCCATCGACTGGCTGCGCAAGAAGGGCCTGTCGGCTGCTGCCAAGAAATCCGGCCGTGTCGCGGCTGAGGGCCTGGTGGGCACCGCCTCCGGCGAACGCATCGCCGCCATGGTGGAAGTCAACGCCGAGACCGACTTCGTCGCCCGCAACGAGGCCTTCCAGGAATTCGTGGCAACCGTTGCCAAGATCGCGCTGACGGTTGGTGAAAATGTGGAGGCCATCAAGGCGGCGCCCTATCCCGGCACCGGCCGCAACGTCGCCGAGGAGCTGGTGCAGCTCGTGGCAACCGTTGGCGAGAACATGACCATCCGCCGCGCCCGCGTGCTGAGCGTCACCAGCGGCGCCGTGGCGACCTATATGCACAACGCGCTGAAGCCCGGCCTTGGCAAGATCGGCGTTCTGGTGGCGCTGCAGAGCCCGTCCGAGGAGGATGCGATCGTCACCCTCGGCCGGCAGATCGGCATGCACGTGGCGGCAACCCGTCCCGAGTCGCTCGATGTGTCCAGTGTTGATCCGGCCTCGCTGGAGCGTGAGCGTTCGGTGCTGACCGAGCAGGCCCGCGCCTCCGGCAAGCCTGATGCGATCATCGAGAAGATGGTCGAGGGGCGCATCAAGAAGTTCTACGAGGAAGTGGTGCTGCTGGAGCAGATCTTCGTGCTCGATGGCGAAAGCCGCGTCTCCGCCGTGGTGAAGAAGGCGGGCGCCGAACTGGTCGGTTTCGCTCGCTTCCATCTGGGCGAGGGTATCGAAAAGGAAGTGGGCGACTTCGCCGCCGAAGTGGCCGCTGCCGCCGGCGTCAAGCCGGCTGCCTGAGCACTGCCCGACCCTTTGATCATGCGCGGGTAAAACCCGCATGATCTGTTCCTCTTGTTCAGGGCGGGACGTGCCATTACGGTGCGCCCGCCCTGTCCTTGTACGGATCCGATGTCCCAATCTTCTGTCACCTCTGCTCCCGGCCATCCCGAACCGGCCTATCAGCGCGTTCTGCTGAAGGTCTCTGGTGAGGCGTTGATGGGCAACCGCGATTACGGGCTCGACAACGAGACGGTCAGCCGCATCGCGCAGGATGTGGGCGATGTGGTCGGCATGGGTGTGCAGGTCTGCCTGGTGATCGGCGGCGGCAACATCTTCCGCGGCGTCTCGGGGGCCGCCTCCGGCATGGAGCGGGCACAGGCCGACTATATCGGTATGCTCGCCACCGTGATGAACGCGCTTGCCATGCAGAACGCACTCGAGCGCATCGGCATCGAGACGCGGGTGCAATCCGCCATCCCGATGGCTTCGGTCTGCGAGCCCTATATCCGCAGGCGTGCCGAACGGCACATGGAGAAGGGGCGCGTGGTGATCTTCGCCGCCGGCACCGGCAACCCGTTCTTCACCACCGACACCGCCGCCGCCCTGCGCGCCACCGAAATGGGGTGTGATGCGTTGCTGAAGGGCACCCAGGTGGATGGCGTCTATTCCGCCGATCCGCGCAAGGTGGCCGATGCGGTGCGCTACGATGAGCTGAGCTATCTGGAGGTGCTGTCGCGCGATCTGTCGGTGATGGATGCCTCGGCCATCAGCCTGTCGCGCGAGAACGGTCTGCCGATCATTGTCTTCAACATCCATGCCCCCGGTGCATTCGCCCAGGTGATGCGCGCCGAAGGCCGCTTCACGCGGATCACCGAGGTCAGGTAGAACGCCGCTCTGCATCCGGTGGGACCTGGGTGCAAAGCGTATCATTGCGTAGGAGCCTTCATGTCCACGGCCGAACTTGCCACCATCAAGACCGATCTGACCCGCCGCATGGACGGCGCCCTGGAAAGCCTGCGTCGTGATTTCGCTGGCCTGCGCTCGGGCCGTGCCAGCCCGGCTTTGCTGGAGCCGGTGCGGGTGGAAGCCTATGGCAGCGAGGTGCCGCTCACCCAGGTGGGCAACATCGCCGTGCCCGAGGCGCGCATGCTGACCGTGCAGGTGTGGGACCGTTCCCTGGTCGGCGCCGTGGAGCGCGCCATCCGTGATGCCGGCATCGGCCTCAACCCTGCCAGCGACGGCCAGACAGTGCGGGTGCCGATCCCGATGCTGACGGGTGAGCGTCGCACCGAATTGTCCAAGCTTGCCGGCAAATATGCCGAGGCCGCCAAGGTTGCCGTGCGCGCGGTGCGCCGCGACGGCATGGACCAGACCAAGGCGCTGGAGAAGAAAAGCCTGATCAGCGAGGACGAGGTGAAGACCTGGTCTGACGATATCCAGAAGTTGACGGACACATATATCAAGAAGATCGATACGATGTTCGCCGACAAGGACAAGGAAATCCGCACGGTCTGACCCGGGGCAACCCGGGCACCGTTCAGGGGAGAGATGGTTATCGCGCAGACGCAGACAGCGGCCGACCTGGCACAGACTGACGGCAGTGCCTCGGTGCCGTCCCATGTCGCCATCATCATGGATGGCAACGGGCGCTGGGCCAAGGCCCGCGGTCTGCCGCGTGTTGCGGGCCATCGCGCCGGTGTGCAGGCGGTGCGGCGCACCATCGAGGCCGCGATCAAGCATCATGTCGGCTGGCTGACCCTCTATGCCTTCAGCAGCGAGAACTGGCGCAGGCCGGCGGCCGAAGTCTCCGATCTCACCGGGCTGCTGCGCCGCTTCATCAAAAGCGAGCTTGCCGAGCTGGACGCCAATGGCGTGCGGCTGATGGTGATCGGCGATCGCGGCCGCTTCGACGCCGATCTGCAGGCCGAGCTGGCGCGCGCCGAGGCCACCACGCGCAACAACACCAACCTGACGCTGATCGTGGCGCTGTCCTACGGGGCGCGTGCCGAGATCGTCACCGCGGTGCAGGCAGCGCTTGCGGAAATCACAGCCGGCCGGCTGGATATCGCAAGCCTGGACGAGGCAAGCTTCGGCCGCCTGCTGTCCACGGGAGACATTCCCGATCCGGATGTGATCCTGCGCACCTCCGGCGAGCAGCGCCTGTCGAATTTCCTGCTGTGGCAGTCGGCCTATGCGGAACTCGTCTTCACGGACGTGCTGTGGCCGGATTTCACGGAAGAGCATTTCGCCGCAGCCCTGGCCGAATATGCGAGGCGGGAGCGGCGTTTTGGCGCACGACCCGGCTGATGCGACACCGGATGCTCCGCCACCGGTGAGCACGTCCACGGTCAACCCAACCTCCGGCACGCCGTGGCGCGATCTCGGGGTGCGCAGCCTGTCGGCCGCCATTGCCGGGCCGATCGGCCTTGCGCTGGTCTGGCAGGGCGGCGTGCTGTGGGCCGTGATGCTCGCACTTCTCGGCCTGTTGGCGGCGCGCGAGGCGTATCGTCTGTTGCGGGCCCAAAGCCTGGCTGCCTGGCGGAGTGTCGTACTGGCCGTGGGCTATGTGACACCGGCCGTGGCCGCCCTGATCTGGTTGCGCCAGGACCCCGCGCACGGGCTTGGCAATGTGCTGTTCCTGCTGCTGTCGGTGTGGGCCAGCGATATTGGCGCCTATCTTGTGGGGCGATGGATCGGAGGCCCCCGCCTCGCCCCGCGCATCTCCCCGGGCAAGACCTGGTCCGGCGCCATCGGGGGGCTTGCCTGCGCCGCCCTTGTGGGGCTGATAGCCTCGCGGATCGGCCCCGATGGCGATATTCTGCGCGCCGTGCTGGTGGCAGCGCTGCTGGGGATCGCCTCGGAACTGGGCGATCTGCTGGAAAGCGTGTTGAAGCGCGCAGCCAGGGTGAAGGATTCAGGCCGCTTTCTGCCAGGGCATGGCGGGCTGCTGGACCGGCTGGACGGGTTGCTGCTCGCAGCCCCCGTCGCGGCCCTTCTGGCCGTGGCCGCAGGGAAGGGAATGTTGCTTTGGCAGACACTGCCGCAGCCCTAGCGGGCACACAAGAATGGCCAGGAGACGCGAGATCATGAAGACCGTCACAGTGCTGGGCTCCACGGGCTCGGTCGGCACGCAAACCATCGAACTGCTTGCGGCCAACCCCGATCGCTACCGCGTGCGCGCGCTGGTCGCAGGCTCCAACACCAGGCTCCTGGCCGAGCAGGCCATCGCCCTGCGCGCCGAGATCGCCGTGGTGGCCGATGAAAGCCGCCACGCCGATCTGGCACAGGCCCTCGCCGGCACCGGCATCGAGGCGGCATCCGGCCGCGAGGCGATGATCGAGGCCGCCTCGCGTCCGGCGGATTGGACGATGTGCGCCATCATGGGGGCCGCGGGCCTGCACCCGACACTCGCCGCCATCCAGGGCGGCGGCGGCGTCGCACTCGCCAACAAGGAGGCCCTGGTCTGCGCCGGCGATGTGATGCTGCGCGCCGTCGCCGCCGCCGGCGCCACGCTGCTGCCGGTGGACAGCGAACACAACGCCATCTTCCAGGCCATGGCGGATGGCAACCGCGCCGCGGTGGAGCGCATCATCCTCACCGCCTCGGGTGGCCCGTTCCGCACCGCCTCGATCGATGAGATGCGCGCCGCCACCCCGGAGAAGGCGCTGCGCCACCCGGTCTGGACCATGGGCGCCAAGATCTCCATCGACAGCGCCACCATGATGAACAAGGGCCTCGAAGTCATCGAGGCCGCCCGCCTCTTCAACCTCCCCAGCGACCGGATCGACGTGCTGGTCCACCCGCAATCCACCGTGCACGGTCTGGTCTGCTACGCCGATGGCTCGGTCCTGGCCCAGCTCGGCAGCCCGGACATGCGGGTGCCGATCGCCCACGCCCTGGCCTGGCCCGAGCGCATCGCAACCGCGGCCCCGCGGCTTGACCTGATCGCCGCCGGCCGCCTCGATTTCGCGGAACCCGACCCGGTGCGCTTCCCCGCCCTGCGCCTGGCGCGTGAGGCGCTGCTGGCCGGCGGCGGCGTGCCCGCCCTGATGAGCGCTGCCAACGAGATCGCCGTCGAGGCCTTCCTCACCCGCCGCATCGGCTTTCTCGACATCGCCGCCGTGGTGGAGCAGGTTATGCTGGAGATGGGCCACCTCGCCGCCGACACGCTCGAAGCCGTGATCGATATCGACCTGGAGGCCCGCGCACGCGCCGCCAAGGCCTGTGCCCAACGGGAATTTCACGCCGCCTGAGCCTGGATTTTCAGCTTTCACGGGCACCGCCACGCCCTCACCCTCGGATGGACCGCTTGTTCGATCTGCTTCCCTCCTTCCTGCGCACGCCGCTCGCCTTTGCCGTCGTGCTTGGCGTTCTCGTCTTCATCCACGAGCTCGGCCACTACCTCGCCGCACGCTGGCGCGGCGTCTATGTGGAGGCGTTCTCGATCGGCTTCGGCAAGACCCTGCTCAGCCGCACCGACAAACATGGCTGCGAATGGCGCCTCTGCCTGCTGCCGCTCGGCGGCTATGTGAAGCTGCATGGCCACGAACAGCCGGAAGACGTCACCGAGGAGGTGCGCGCCGCCTGGCGTCCTGGCGAAACCTTCAACGGAAAACCCGTGCTGTCGCGCGCCATCGTGGTGGCTGCTGGCCCGATCGCCAATTTCGTGCTCGCCGCCGTGCTCTTCGCGGCCCTGTTCGTCGCCGTCGGCCGCCCGGTGACACAGCCGATCGCAGCCGACGTGGTGGCCGGCGGCCCCGCCGCCCAGGCCGGGATCATGGCCGGCGATCGCATCACCTCGGTCGCCGGCAACCCGATTGCCGTCTTCGAGGACATCCAGGCCATCGTCAGCCACAATGCCGGCGTGGCCCTGCCCATCACGGTGGAGAGGGACGGCCAATCTCTGCAACTCACCGTAACCCCGCAGGCGAATGGCAGCACCGCTTTGGTCGGCATCCGCGGCGGAAAAGTCGCCTATGAACACGTGTCGCTGATCGCGGCCCTGCCGGAGGGCGTGGCCCAGACCTGGCATGTCGGCGTGCAGACGCTGGAAGGCGTCTGGCAGATGATCTCGGGCAGCCGTGGCACCGGCGAACTCGGCGGCCCGCTGCGCATCGCCCAGCTTTCCGGCCAGGTGGCCCAGCTCGGTGTCGCCTCGCTCGTCACCTTCATCGCCGTGCTCTCGGTCAATCTCGGGCTGCTCAACCTCTTCCCCATCCCGATCCTGGATGGCGGCCATCTCGTGTTCTTCCTGCTGGAAGCGCTGCGCGGCAAGCCGCTGCCGCCCCAGGCGCAGGAATACGGCCTGCGCGCCGGCTTCGCCCTGCTGGCCTCGCTGTTCGTCTTCGCCACATGGAACGATCTCTCCCATCTCGGATTGTTCGGCTGGCTCGCCCACCTCACCGGCTGATCCCTCCAAAAGAGCGCCAACCCCGTCATCGCGCGTGAAGCTGGACCGTCCACCCAGTCCCGCACCGTGACGGGGACGGCGCATGAAATGCGGCCCAAGACGCTCAAAGTCCGTGCCCATGTGACAGACCGCGGCACCTCTTGTATGACAAAGGCGCTCAGGGAGTACACCACATGACCATGCCAATCCGGGTGATCGCGTTTCCAGGCGCGCCCAACCTGCCCACATTCGCCGCCATCACCCATGGCTTCTTCGCCGCCGAAGACCTTGCGGTCGACATCGCCATCACCCCCTCCTCGGTCTTCCAGGCCGAGAAGATGAGCGATGGCGCCTTCGAGATCGCCTTCACCGCCTTCGACAACGTCGTCGCCTATTCCGAAGGCCAGGGCGCCAAACCCGGCCTCAACCCGGATTACTGCGTCATCGCCGGCGCCACCCAGCTCGAACTCGGCCTCATCGTGGCGCCCGAGATCGAAACCCACACCCAGCTTGCCGGCAAAAGCATCGCGCTCGACGCGCTGGCCACCGGCTTCGCCTTCGTGCTGATCGACATGCTCTCCCGCCACGGCGTCGCCCCCGGCGCCTACAGCATCGCCCCGGTCGGCGCCACGCCCGCACGCTGGGCCTCGGTCAAATCCGGCGAACACGCCGCCACCATCACCATCGAGCCCTTCACCTCCATCGCCGTGAAATCCGGCTATCGCCTGCTCGATGTCAGCACCAACCTCTACCCCGCCTATCAGGGCGGCATCATCGCTGCCCGCCGCGGCTGGCTGGCCGAGCACGCCGAAACCGCAACCCGCTTCCTGCGCGGCTATCTGCGCGGCCTCGCCTGGACGCTCGACCCCGCCAACCGGGATGCAGCCGAAGCCCTGCTGCTGGAACGCATGCCGGAAATCCAGCCAATGGCCGCCAAGGCCGTGATGAAAAGCCTGCTCTCCGAACGCTCCGGCCTCACCCCCAACGCCGAGATCGTCCCCGCCGGCATGGACCAGGTGCTGGCGCTGCGCTCCAAATTCGGCGCCGCCGGCATCACGCTCGCCGACCACACCAAATATCTCGAACTCGCAAGCCTCGCCCGGGCCATCGAGACTCTGTGATCGCCCGCCCATCGCGCCCGCGCCATGGCCTTGGTATAGCCATGGCGCGGGTGCGAAGGATTGAATGATGCGGGTTCGGTACGGCGTCGCGTGTCTGTCTCTGGCCCTCCAACTGGCGCTCACCTCCCAGGCCTCTGCCGCCTGCGCACCGCCCCCTGGCCCGCTTCCGGTCGAGGCCACCCCCACCCCCATCCCGGATGCCGCCTGGGCCAAACGCGTGCAGGACCAGGAAGCGCTGATCGCCCGCACCGATCTGCGCCCGATCCGCACCGTCTTCCTCGGTGACTCCCTCACCGCCTCCTGGCCGGAGGCGCTGTGGCAGCATTTCTACGGCCACCGCGCCGCCCTCAATCTCGGCATCGTGGGCGACGGCACCCAGGGCGTGCTCTGGCGCCTGCAACGCCTGCCCCTCGGCACCACCCTCACCCCCAGGCTCTTCGTGGTGCTGATCGGCACCAACAATCTCTGGCCCCAGGTCAACCCCGCCAACGTCGTCACCGGCATCGAGGCCATCCTGGCCGAGCTGCACGCCAAGGTCCCCGCAGCCCGCATCCTGCTGCTCAACATCCTGCCGCGCGGCGAAACCCCCCACGACCCCTCCCGCCAGCTGGCCCGCGAAACCAACCGCCTGCTGGCCGGCTGCACCGCCCCCTGGATCACCACCGCCGATCCCGGCGCCATCCTGCTCGATGGCCGCGGCCTCCTCACCAAGGACATCTCGTTCGACGCCCTGCACATGACCTGGCTCGGCTACGCCATGTTCGGCGCCGCCCTCGAGCCCGCGATGAAACAGGCGCTGGGGGACTAGCTGCCAGCCGCCCCCACCCGCCTCAGCCCAGCGCGCGCTTGATCCGCACCAGATGCGGATACAGCCGGCTGGCCCGCAGCCTGCTCGCGGCATAGGTCGCCAATCCACCAGCCCCCGTCACGCGGTCATACAGATCCACCTCCACCCCCCACATCGTGGTGCTGCGCAGCATCTTCAGCGGTGATCGCAGCAGGCCCTCGCGGTAGAACGCGGCCCAGCCTGGATGGCAGAAATGCACCTTGTTGGCATGCACCGCGAAAGGCTGCAGCCTTCGGTCCGGCCGCAGCATGTACTGCACGCAGCCCGTCGCCACATCCGGCCAATGCGGGTTGAACACGTCATCCATCATCATCACGCCGCCCTCAGCCAGCGTCTGATCGGCCAGCACCAGATCATTCAGCGCGCATTCCGCACTGTGGCCGCCATCCACCGAAAACAGCCGGAACGGCCCGCCCGCCGCCCGCAGCCGCTCCACGCTCAGCTCCAGCGTGCTGCCCTTGAGATAGGTGATCCGATCGGTCGAGCCGCACCAGCGCGTGATATTGCCATCCAGCACACTGCGCTCGGCAAACCCGTTGCCGTCCTGGTTGAGATGCTGCAGCTCGAACAGATCGATCGCCACAATCGCCTCACCCGGCCGCGCACACAGCGCAAGCAGCACGAACAGCCTGCCGTGATGCACGCCGATCTCGGCAATATCCCCCTGAAGACCGGCCTCTTTCTGCAGATCATCGAAAATGTCGATCATCTGCGCGCAATCCGGATGCAGCCACCCCTCGATATGCGGCGCGCCAAACAGGCGGTAGCGTTCCTTGATGTTCACAACACCCCCCAAACAGACAATCCGCCATCCTTATCGCATCGCAGAACACCACACCATGCGGGCTGGACAATCGATTATAATAACAATCCGGAACAAATAGGGCGTGCCAGAGCAGGGTGCCTATCGCATCCGTCCAAAACCCGCCCGCCGTGCCGCCGAGATCACGCCGCGGGGCAGGGGAATCCGGAACGGCTCGGGCTTGGGCCGCTTCGGGCGCACCCGCGCGGGCCGTGGCGGCGTCTCCGCGCGCGGCCCGCGCGGCGGGGCGAACTGCGCCGGCACATCCACCGCCAGCGCCCGGCACAACGGCCGCAGCAGGCGCATCGCCTGCGGGCAGGCGGACAGGAAAATCCCCATCTCCTCGGTGTTGAGCGCATGCTGCAGCTGGCTGCCATAGGCGGCCGCCCGGTAGCCCACCGCCACCACCAGCCACGCGCTGCGACAGGGCAGCTGCTCCGGCGCAGCCCGCCTGGCGCGTGTCTGCCCGGCCCCGTCCGGTGCTGCCATGCGCGGTGGCCGCGGCCGGATCTGCCCAGCCCGAAACCGCTCCAGCATCCGCTCCAGCCGCACCCAAAGCCGTGATACCCTGCCATGGAGCAAGACGGTCAGCACCGCCTCCAACCCCCAGGCCCCGATCTCCGCGCGCAGCCCGCCGAACAGCAACCGCAGCCTGTCTGCGAGCTGATCGAACCGGGCCGTGCCAGCACTGCTCTCCATCCACCATCACACGCCACACCGCCTGGCTGAACACAAGAAAAATCACCCCCCGTTCGCGGGGCGAGTCCACGCCCGCCCCTCCCCCTCGTAGGGCGGACGTGCGAAGCACCTCCGCCATCCCACCTCACCACCCGCGCTCCCACGCCATCACCAACCCCGCCCACCGCCGACCCCACGGCCAACCGTCCAAGCCCCCAACCCCAACCCCAACGCCCCACCCACCCCCCAACCCCCAACCCCCAAACCATCATTGCGAGCGCAGCGAAGCAATCCATCGAACCCACAGAACCCGGCCGTTCTTCAAAGTGCACCTCGTCCCATCACCAGGCACCGTGCAGGGGGGCCACCATCTCACCGCGGCGCCCATATCGCCGAAAGTTCGGCCTGTAGCCTCCCAGCAAAGCCCAGATGTCATCCGTTCGTGAGCATGCCCATCACGCATGCGGAGCAACGCCTGAACGCCGCAGGTAAATGCGCCTCGGAACCGCAAGCCGCTCGTCGCCTGTCCGACGAACGCATCGCCGAGCACGCGCGAGACCGTCCGCCTGTCTTGGGCCAAGCTCGACGCTGACGTTGCTATTGCTAAAATCGACCGTGTCGTGGTGATCTCGCGATAGAAGTCCAACCGAAGCATGGACAAAGAAATTGGTCGGATGGGTAAACGCAGCGCCACCCATCATGCGCTTCATACCTGATGAGTAGCGCTACGCTTACCCATCCTACGATTGCCAACCAATCTACTGCCTTGAGGAGATGAATCAGGTATGTCGCTTCTTGACGAACAAATAATAGAAGAATGGCTCAATCGCCAAAAATTCTTTACCATGCGGGGCGTCAAAATAGGTCAGAGCGAGATGGATATTCTTGCTGTAAGGCCCAGTGCAAATGGCGAACTCGAGTGTTGGCACGTCGAATGCCAAATCAGTTTTAACCCAATCGGTTACATTGGTGGAGACTCGAACGCTAAGCTTCGCAGTCCGGAGGAAATCGCAAAGGGTGTAAAAGACTACGTTGATAAAAAATTCCTGCAAGATAACAAGCTGGATTTTCTGAAATCCCTGTTTAATGGCCATTCGTGGCAGAAAGTTTTTGTGTATGCGAATATTAAAGACTCTTCTGAAATTGCTGAATTTGAAAAGTTTGGTTTAAAAATGATAAGATATACGACTGTTATCGATGAGCTTTGCGCAGAAAATGTGTACAAAAGTTCATCTGTAGCCACAAATATTGTTGATTTGTTCAAATATTATCGAGAGAAAAAGTCTTCTCAATAAGGTGCGCGCCCTCACGCCGCCTCCTTCACCCGCCGCAACCGCGCCCGCGCCGCCTCCAGATCATGCCCCATCTGCAACCCCAGCCAGAACCGCGCAGTGTTGCCAAAATACCCCGCCAACAGCAGCGCCGTGTCGGCCGTAATGGCCCGATCCCCGTTGATGATCCCCGTCACCCGGTTCACCGGAACGCCAATCGCCTTCGCCAGGCCCCGGGCGGACAGCCCGGCCGGCTCCATGAACTCCAGCTTCAACACCTTACCCGGGGCAACCGCACCCACAGCCTCGCCGTCCGATACGTCCGAGAAATCCAGCCGCTCCAAATCCTCAACACGGACCCGCATGCGCAATCCCCCTCAGTGATAATCCACAATCTCAACATCAAACGCATCGTCGTCGTGCCAGACGAAACAGATACGCCATTGCTGGTTCCCCCGAATGCTGAACTGCCCCGTGCGATCGCCGCCAAGTGCCTCAAGCCGGTTTCCAGGCGGCGTCCGCAAATCGGTCACATCCACCGAGCGGTCGATCATCACCAACTTCCGGCGCGCCATCCGCGCCAATTCAACCGACATCCCGCGCGGCAATCTGTCGGCAAACACCGCAGCCGTCGCCTTGTCCCGGAATGTCCGTATCAAGGCGTTATGTGGCGCATAACGGACGTTACGTTAAACATAATGGGTGCCTACACATCCTCCACCCGCTCCACACCAGGCATCGACTTCAACGCCTGCGCCAACCGCGGCGACACGTTGAACCCCCCCGGCAGCGCAATCTCCACCTCCTGCGTGTCGGCAATCTGCGGCATCAGAATCACCCGCCCCCGCCCGCTCCCCTCGCGGTCCAGCAGCGTGCGGATATGGGACACCGCCTCGGTCTGCCGCAGCCAGATGCGTATCCCAGCCCCCGCGCGGATCGCCGCCTGATCCAGCGGCTCCGCCTCCTGAGCCGTGATGCGAAGCGAATCCCCCTCCAGCTTCACATCCGCCGTCACCATGATGGCATTGCCCGCCACCAGCATCTCGCGCGACCGGCCCAGCGTCTCGCTGAAGAACGTCACCTCAAAACTGCCGCCGCCATCCGAAAGCCGCACCCATGCCATCCGGCTGCCCGTGCGCGTGATCCGCTCCTTGATCGCCACCACACACCCGGCCAGCTTCAACCGCGCAGGCCCCGCCGAGGCGCGCATCTCCAGCTGATTGCTGGCCACCGCCCCAAGCCTGCGCAGCGCCGCGCCATACGCATCCAGCGGATGCGCCGTCAGATGAAACCCGATCGCATCCGCCTCATGCCCCAGCCGGTCCATCTCCTCCCAATCAGCGATGTTGGGCAGCCGCAGCACCTCAGGCTTGCCGCCGCCGAACAGCGCCACCTGGCCGCTGTTCTTCTCCTCCGCCGCCGCCTGCGCCCGGCGCAGGATCGTCTCAGCCGCGGCAAACACCCGCGCCCGGTTGCGCTCGATGCTGTCAAACGCGCCGGCGCGCGCCAGATTCTCGATCTGCATCTTGTTGAGCTGCCGTGGGTCCACCCGCGCCGCGAGGTCAGACAGATCGGCATAAGGCGTCCTGCCGCGAATGCGCACCAGCGCCTCCATCGCGGCAAACCCCACCTTCTTCACCGCCGCCAGCGCGTAGCGGATGCAAAGCTTGCCCTCGTCATCGCGCTCCAGCGCGAAATCCGCACCTGATTTGTTGATATCCGGCGGCAACACGCGAATGCCCATTCGCCCCGCCTCCTGGCGCAACGCCGCCAGCTTGTCGGTGTTGGACAAAGCCAGGCTCATGCACCCGGCCAGAAACGCCTCCGGATGGTTCGCCTTCATATAGGCCGTCTGATACGCCACCAGCGCATAGGCCGCAGCGTGCGACTTGTTGAACCCGTAATCGGCGAATTTCGCCATCAGGTCGAACACCTCGGTCGCCTTCTCGGGCGTTACCCCGCGCTCCGTCGCCCCCTTGGTGAAGATCGCGCGCTGCTGCTCCATCTCGGCGGCAATCTTCTTGCCCATCGCGCGCCGCAGCAGATCCGCCCCACCCAGCGAATACCCCGCCATGTGCTGGGCGATCTGCATCACCTGCTCCTGGTAGACCATGATCCCATACGTCTCACCCAGAATGCCCATCAGATCAGGATGCGGCGGCTCCCACGCCTCGCCATGCTTGCGCTGGCAATAGGCCGGGATATTCGCCATCGGCCCCGGCCGATACAGCGCCACCGCCGCGATCAGATCCTCCAGCCGGTCCGGCCGCATCTGCTTGAGCACGTCGCGCATGCCCTGCGATTCAAACTGAAACACGCCGCCGGCATCGCCCTTCTGCAGCATCGCATAGGTGGCAGCGTCATCCAGCGGCAGCCGCGCCAGATCGATCTCCGTGCCCAACGCGGACAGATACCCCAGCGCCCGCTGCAAAATGGTCAGCGTCGTCAGCCCCAGGAAGTCGAACTTCACCAGCCCCGCCTGCTCGACATATTTCATCGAGAACTGCGTCACCAGAAAATCGCTCTTCGGGTCGCGATAGATCGGCACCAGCTCATCAAGCGGCCGATCGCCGATCACAACACCTGCGGCATGGGTGGAGGCATGGCGGTAAAGCCCCTCCAGCTGCAAGGCGATATCCAGCAGCCGCCCCACCGACTCATCGCTTTGCCGCATCTCCTGCAGCTTCGGCTCGCCATCGATCGCCTGCTGTAACGTCACCGGCTTGGCCGGGTTGTTGGGGATCAGCTCGGCCACCTTGTTCACCTGGCCATAGGGCAGCCCCAGCACCCGCCCCACATCACGCACCGCGGCCCGCGCCTGCAGCTTTCCGAAGGTGATGATCTGCGCCACCCGCTCCGAGCCGTACTCGGTGCGGACATAGTTGATCACCTCATCACGCCGGTCCTGGCAGAAATCGATGTCGAAATCGGGCATCGACACGCGTTCCGGGTTCAGGAACCGCTCGAACAGCAGCCCGAAGGGCAGGGGGTCGATATCGGTGATCGTCAGCGCCCACGCCACCACCGATCCGGCACCCGACCCACGCCCCGGCCCCACCGGAATGCCCTGCGATTTCGCCCATTGGATGAAATCCGCCACGATCAGGAAGTAGCCTGGAAACCCCATCCGCGCGATCACATCGAGCTCGAATTCCAGCCGCTCCCGATAGCGCGCGCGCGTCGCGGCATCAGCACTGATCGCATCCATGCGCCGGTCCAGCCCCTCGCGCGCCATGCCGCGCACCGTCTCATCCTCGGTCTGACCGGGACGCACCTTGGGGCACACCGGCAGCAGCGGCTTGCGCGTCTCCGCCATCACCGCGCACATGCGCGCAATCGCCAGCGTGTTGTCACACGCCTCCGGCAGATCGGCGAACAGTGCGCGCATATCGGCGGCCGGCTTGAACCAATGCTCCGGCGTCACCCGCCTGCGATCGCGCTCCGGCAGGGTGCGCCCCTCGGCGATGCACAGCAGCGCGTCATGCGCCTCATGCATCGACCGCTTGGCAAAGAAACAGTCATTGGTGGCCACCAAAGGCAGCCCCGCCGCATCCGCCAGGTTCAGCAACCCCGGCTCGATCGCCCGCTCGATCGGCAGGCCATGCCGGTGCAGCTCCACAATGGTCCGACCCCCAAACGCCTCGGCAAACGCCGCAAGCAGCCGCTCCGCCTCGCCCATCTGCCCTTCCGCCAGCAGCCGCGCAATCGGCCCCGTGGTCCCACCCGTCAGCAGGATCAGCCCCTGCGCATGGGCAAACAGCGTCTCGCGCGCAATCTGCGGCTTCAGCCCGGGATCGGTGTCGAGAAACCCCCGCGTGGAGAGTTTCTGCAGATTGTCGAACCCCATCCGGTTCTGCGCCAGCAGCACCACCGGATCAGGCGCCAGCATCCGGTTGTCCGTCCGGGCCAGCGCGATCTGGCAGCCCAGAATCGGCTGCACCCCCTTGCCCACGCAGTACTGGCTGAACTCCAGCGCGCCGAACATGTTGCCGGTATCGGTGATCGCCACCGCCGGCATCCCCAACTCCCGCGCCAACGCCGGCAGCTTGTCCGCCTTGATCGCCCCCTCGCTCAACGAGTAGCTGGAATGGGCGCGCAGATGGATGAAATCAGCATAGGGCATTGGCGGACTATGCCAGATGGATCGGGAGTCGGGCAGATTCAGTCAACGAAATTGCCGCTGCCAATCCTGGCCGCCGTAAAGAATACGCAGAAACAGGACCTGCCGTTGGCTGACGGAAAACAGCAAGGGCACCCGCCGTTCGAAGCCGATAATACGCAGCCCCTTCCGCACATCGTCACGGCGCATGCCGCGCATCGGAGCCACACCAAAACCAAGACAATAGGCCTGAAGCCGCGCGATATAGCCCTCTGCCACGGCCTGACCGGCGACACCGGAAAGATAAATGCCCAGATCGATCATGTCCCGCGTCGCCTCGGCCGAGAACGCGACGTCGACAGGCTTCACCGTCGCTTTTCGTGATGCTGCCGCAACGCCGAATTGACCTGCCGAAACGCCTCCTCAATCGGTACGGCGCGCTCCGGATGCGCCCGCATCTCGTCATAGACGGGCGCCACCTCATCACGCAGAAACCGCTCGAAAGCCTCGTCCTGCTCCGGGAATTGATCGAAAGCCTGATCCGCTTCCAGCGCGCACAACGCACTGGAAATCGCCTCGCTCTCACACGCGAACCGCCCCTGCGCCATCAGCCGATCCAGCACGGCAGCCTGCTCGGCGGAGAGCTCAACAACGCGGCGAGCATCAACAGACATCACACCTGGCCTTCAAACCATCACCCCCACCAGAATGGGGATCCGCCAAACCCGGCGCAACACGCAATTCCACCTGCACGCCCTCACCCGGGCACCCGCCCCACCACGCAATGATGCGGCCAGACGCTGAAGAAAATCCCCTTCGCCTCCGCCACACCCCGCGCCGCCTGCCACAGCGCCGTCTCCTCGGCCGAAAGCCGCGCCAGCACGCCGCTCTCGCCATAGCGAAAGAACACGCCCTGCTCCGGCCCCACGCTCGCCAGCATCGGAAAACACGCAAGCTCGCGCAGCCCCGCATCGGCCGCACGCTGATACAGGCTCCGGTCAGACACCCCGGCCGGCCCCACCATCACCGGCCGCGTGTTCACCTTCAGCAGCAACGCCTCCGGCAGATCGATGTTCCACGGATGCGCCATGTCGCCCGCCCGCACGATCACCCCAACCGACCCGCCCGGCCGCACCACCCGGCACAGCTCGCGCAGCGCCTGGTTGGCATCGCACTCCTCCAGCACCGTCACGCTGAACGCATGATCAAAGCTCGCATCGTCAAACGGCAGCGCCTCCGCATTGCCCTGCCGGAAGCTGATCTGCCCTGCCACCCCATCCTCGGCCGCCAGCACCGCCGCCTCGCGCAGCAGAAACGGGTTGAGATCCATCGCCGTCAACGGATGCGACGGCCCACACAGCCGCGCCACATGCCGGATCAACGCGCCCGAGCCACAGCCCATCTCCAGGATCGACTGCCCCGGCCCCGGCGCCATGCGCTGCACCAGGCTGCTCACCATGCCGATATAGGTCGCACTCGTCGCGCGTGACTCCAGCGCCGCCACACCCCCAAGATGCCGCCCGCCCAGCACAATCACCGAAAACCGCTCAGCCAATGCCGGGATCGCCGCATCCCATTGCTGGGCCGACAGAAACAGCGGAAACAGCACCAGCGCCGGGCCATGTCCCACAATCCGATAGGTGATCCCGGCGTGACTGCCCTCAGCAGCAGCACCGGCCGGAACGGACGCATCCCCCGCCAGCTCACACAAGGCCGAAACGACAGCGTCCCTATTCTCGGTCACGCAATCCGCCCACACCGGCCCCGCATAGCCCGCCAGCACCACATGCCGACACCCCGACAGCTGCGGCACCGCGGCCGCGGCCACCTTGCCAGGCACCCCGCCATCCCCCGCCACAATGGTCAGCCGCTGCGCCAGGCCTACGAAGGCGGCAGGATCGGTGCTCGTCGAATCACACAGCAGCAGCCCCGCGATCCGCTCCGCATGCCGGCTCGCGAACCCGGCCATATCGGGCGCGAACTGCACCGCCACATGGGCTGACGTCAGACCCAGATGGTCCCACAGCGCCAGCAGCCGATCAGTGAGTGTGGCGTGATCTGTCATGGTCCGGTCCCTCATCCTTTGGACAAAGGATAGGCCCGCCCGGATCGCGCCTGCAATGTTCCGGCTGTGATCAGCCCTCGCGGCCCATCACCACATCATGCCCCAGCGACGACCGCGCCGAGTTGGTCACATGCGCCCGCGCCGCCCGCCGCGCCGCCTTGATGTCGCGCTTGGCAATCGCCTGCACCAGCGTGTCGATCTCCATCACACTCTGCGCCTGGCGCTCCCCGCGCAGCATCGAGCGGCTGCGCAGCGCCGAGGTGCGCAGCACAAGACGGTTGATGATATCGAACGCCACCGCATTCTCCGCCCCCGAGCAGATGCGGTCATAGAAGGCCCGCTTGGCCCGCAGCATCTCCACCAGCTCACCGTCCCGATACGCCGCCTTCAGCGTCTCGGCATCGCTGATCAACGCCTGCAGCTCGGAATCAGAGGCCTTCTCGATGAACTGCTCCACCACCAGCGCCTCCAGCACGGCGCGGATGCGATACACATTCTCCGCCTCCTCGCGCGAGATGTTGGCCACCGTCAGGCTGCGGTTGGAGCTGTGCTCCAGGATCCCCTCCGCCTCCAGCTCCCGCAGCGATTCGCGCAACGATGTCCGGCTCACATCCAACTGCTCGCACAGATCCTTCTCCACCAGCCGCGTGCCCGGCGCCAACACACCGGTCTCGATCGCCGCACGCAGCGCCGCGATGATCTTGTTGCGCAGCGGAGCCGATTGCTGGCTCAGCTTGGCAAGCCGGACAGGGGTTGCAGCAGGTCGTGCGGCTACGAGCAGATCGGACATGGTCAGCCTTGAGGTTCCACCGCCAGCGCGGATGGCGGACCATCCTTCCAGCGTTTCAGTTCAGGCACCGTGATATCGAACAGATCCAGGGCGCGTCCAACAGTTTGATTGACGATATCATCAATCGTCTGCGGACCATGATAAAACGCCGGCACCGGCGGCATCACAATCGCCCCGTTCTCGGTCGCCTGCGCCATCAGCCTGATATGCCCGGCATGCAGCGGCGTCTCGCGAAACAGCAGCACCAGCCGCCTGCGCTCCTTCAGGCACACATCCGCCGCCCGCACCACCAGCTCCGCGTCAAAGCAATTGGCAATGCCCGACAGCGTCTTCACCGAACACGGCGCCACCAGCATCCCCGCCGTCTTGAACGAGCCGGACGAGATCGACGCCCCCACATCGCGCTGGCTGTGCACCACATCGGCCAGATCGCGGATCTCGGCCGCCGAAAGCCCAACCTCCTCCTGCGCGGTCAGCAACGCCGCCGGCGACATCACCAGATGGGTTTCGATACCATCCACCGCCCGCAGCATCTGCAACGCGCGCACGCCATAGATCGCGCCAGACGCCCCGGTGATCGCCACGATCAACCGCCGCATCATCCCGCACTCGCGGCGGCGATCACCGACAGGCTCGGAATCTGCAAGGTCGAGACGATCGGCTGGCCGGTGATCGCGGAAAACATCGTCACCAGATTCTCAGACGGCGCCACACGGCGATCCGCCTCCGCCCGCCACACCGCAGCCTGGGTCTCCAGCGTCTCCAGCTCCAGCTTCTCCGCCTCCAGCTCCACCCGCTTGATCGTGGTGCGGAACGTCTCGGTCGGTCCGGATGGCGCGGGCGCAGGCCCTGTCTTCAGCCGGGTGCGCAGCGAGCGCAGCACCTTCACCACCTGATGCTGCCACTCCACCACCCAGGACCGCGCCAGATGCGCCTGATCCGGCGTCATGCGCACACCAACCAACGCAATCCAGGCCGAAAACAGCAGCAGCGGCACGTCCACATCATGGGTCTCCTGCAACTCCAGGCAGGCCGGCGCCACCCCCGGTGCGGCATAGACGCGCAGGCAGAACTCCCACAGCGTCTCGCTGCGCTCCTCAGCTGGCTGCGAGGACATGGATCAGCTTTTCCGCAACCAGGTCAGGGCATTCCAGCACGGTGAAGTGGCGAACCTTCGGGATGATATGCAAGCTGGCCCCCTTGATGTTGGTGGCAAGGTTCTGCGCCGCGGCGACCGGCGTTGCATAGTCCTCCTCACCCACAATCACGCAGGTCGGCACCGAAATACCCGCCAACACCGCGTTGCAATCGGCCCGGCCCAGCATGCGACACACCTCCAGGAAGGTCTCGGGCTGGTTGGCGGTGAAAGTGGCGATCGCCTGCTGCAGGCTGGGCGGCATCGCGGCCGCGAAATCCGCACTCACCCAGCGCGACAGCTGGAAATCGAGCAGCGACGCCATGCCCCCCGCCACCGCCTTCTGGCCACGCTCCTCCCAGGCGCCAACCGCCGCGGCGCCATAGCCCGCCGTGGTGTCCACCAGCCCCAGCCCCGCCAGCCGCGCCGCATGCCGCCCGGCAAAGGCGAGCGAGATGCACCCACCCATCGAGGCCCCGGCCAGCACCGCCTCCGGCCAGCTGACATGATCGAGCACATCCGCCACGTCATCGGCAAACTGCTCCACCGTGTAAGGACCCGGCGACTTGGTGGACGCGCCATGGCCACGGCAATCGATGGTGATCACCGAGGCATGCGCCAGCAGCGCCGGCAGCATCGCATCCCAGAACCCGCCCTCCATCGCCAGCGCATGGATCAGCACCAGCCGGGCAGGGCCAGCCCCCTCATGCAGCCGATAGGCGATCTGTGCGCCATCGCGAACGGTGGCGAAGGATTTCTCAGTCATGTCGTTCAGTCCTTATGGCGCGTCGTGGCCGGTGAGTTCGGTCTGCCAGGGGGCGATCCGGCGCTCGATCCATTCGACGAAATTCGTCAACAGCACAGCGAGCACCATGATCAGAATGATCGGCACGAACATGTCGGCCGTGCGAAACGCGTTGGCCGAGCTCATGATCACCCCGCCAAGCCCGGAAATCGCGGTCAGAAACTCGGCGATCACCATGGCAATCACCGCCTTGCCCACGCCCAGCCGCAGCCCGGCCATGATATAGGGCAGCACCGCCGGCAGCACGATCTGGCGCATGATGGTCTGCTGGCTGGCGCAGAACGCGGTGCCCACCTCCACCAGCGATTTCGGCACGGCGCGCACACCCGCCCAGGAGTTGATGCAGATCGGAAAGAAGGTGAGCAGGAAGATGATCACCGTCTTCACCGTGAAGCCCAGGCCAAACCACAGCAGCAGCAGCGGCACCAGGGCGATCAGCGGCGTCGAATACCCGGCCGTCACATAGATGCCGAACGCCGCCTGCAGCACACGATACCGCCCCAGCAACAGGCCGATCGGCACGCCCAGAATGGCTGCCAGCGCATAGCCGGCCAGGAAAGGCTGGGCCGATTCCCACAGCGCATCCGGCAGCCGCCCGTTCAGCGTCATCCGCCAGGCCGCCTTCAGAATGGCGCTGGGGTAGGAGGCAAACAACGGGTCGATATGGTCGCGCGCGGATTCCCACAGCCCCAGGAACACCAGGATCGAGATCGTGGTGATCATCCAGTCCGGCATCCGCCAGGCGCGCGCAACCGGCCTGGCCGCGGCGATCGGGGCAAGCGGCGCGGTGTCGGTCGATTGGCTCATGCGGCGGATTCCAGAATCGGCGGGCGCGGCTTGGCGTCGTGCAGGGCGGACCAGATGCGCGCGCGCTTGGTCATGAACTCGGTGCTCGCGATGATCGCGCGAATATCCTCGCGCGGGCGCGGCACATCCACGCTGATGATCTCCTGCACACTGCCCTGGGACATCACCACCACCCGATCGGCCAGCAGCACCGCCTCATCCAGATCATGGGTGACAAAGATCACCGTCTTGCGGGTGCGCTGATGGATCGACAGCACCTCCATCTGCAGCGTCTCGCGGGTCTGGCTGTCCAGCGCCCCGAACGGCTCGTCCATCAACAACACCTCCGGGTCGATCGCCAAGGCGCGCGCGATGCCGATGCGCTGGCGCATGCCCCCCGAAAGCTGATGCGGCCGCCGGTTGGCGGCATGGCCCAGATTGACCAGCTCCAGATACCGCGCGGCCATGGCGTCCAGCTCGGAGCTGGCCACACCCTTGGCGGCCAGGGCAAACTTGATGTTCTCCGCCGCCGTCTTCCACGGCAGCAGCTCGGCATGCTGAAACACCATGCCGCGGTCATGCCCGCAGCCGGACACACGCCGGCCCCCCACGGTGATCTCACCGCTGGTCGCCGTCTCCAACCCCATGATGATGCGCAGACAGGTGGTCTTGCCACAGCCGGAGGGACCTGCCAGCGCCACGATCTCACCCTGGGCGATTTCAAACGACACATCCCGCAGCGCATGGATGGTCTGCGGCTTGCCATCCACCCGCAGCGAGAAGCTCTTGGAAATCCGGTTCAGCTGCACATGCGACATCGTCTGGCCTTCGTGGATCAGGGTTTGACGAGCTTGAGCGCATCCTGGCGGGGTGCGTCGTCGATGTATTTGGCCACATCCGCCGCCTCATCGATGGCGTCATTGGCCGCCAGCTGATCCTCCACCCATTGCAGCTTGACCTTGTCCATCGCCAGTTGCGGATCAACACTGTGCTGCGCGGTGGCCTCATCGAAGATGAATTCCGGGCTGGTATCCTCCGGCGCCAGCTTCGCCGCCTCGCGCGACAGCGCCACCGTCTCGGCGCGGTGGCTCATCGCAAACCCGGTGCCGTCGATGGTCGCCGCCAGAAACCGCACCAGCGCATCACGCCTGGTGGCAATCACGCGGTCAGACGTCACGATGCAGTTGCGCGCGAAATTCGGCGTCGCCGTGTTGGCGCTCACCAGCAGATGCAGCCCGCGCTTCTCCGCCTCGGGCGCGAATTCGGTGGAGGTCGCGGTCGCCTTCACCACACCCGCCGCCAGCGCCTTGAACCGGTCAGACCCGCCGCCGGAATTGGCGAACACCACCTGGTTCGGCTTCAACCCGCCCTGCTGAATCGCCACCCGGGCAAACAGATCCGGCATCGAGCCGGGACCCGACACCGCGATCGACTTGCCTTTCAGCTGCGCGATGCTGGTGATATCGGCCGCCGTATACAGCGCATAGGTGGCGCCCGGCCAGTTGCAGCCGACGAACTTCACCTTCGCCCCGGCCCCAAGGGCTGTCAGCGGCACGGAGGGCGTGGTGGCGAACGCGTCGATATCCCCCGAGATCAGCGCCTTCAGCGGCGTGTTGGAGGAGGCGAACTGCACCATCTGAATGTCGATGCCGTATTTCGGCCCGAACTTCGCCGGCATGAACAGAATGCCGGCATCCCCCTTGGCCTCCACCACGCCATATTTGAACGTATCGGCGGCGCGGGCGGTGGAGGCTGCGAATGCCGCCACACCAACCGACACACCAACCGCCACAAAAACCCCCACAAAAACCGTCATTGCGAGCGAAGCGAAGCAATCCACCGAACCGCGAATGCGCGCCTGCGGTTGCTTGGCCCGTTCCAATTCGCTCACCATCCCAGACAAAATCGGGCTCTTCTTCATTTCTTCTTGCCCTCGATATCGCGCACCGGTGTCTCCGGCTTGAACTCGGCGGCATGCCGCCTTGCATATGTATCGGCACCCACGCTGCGCCAATCACCTGCCACCG
This sequence comes from uncultured Rhodospirillales bacterium, assembly GCA_903924855.1. GTDB lineage: Bacteria > Pseudomonadota > Alphaproteobacteria > Acetobacterales > Acetobacteraceae > CAIQQQ01. Next base: position 71,543 of record CAIYCW010000044.1, read on the forward strand.
CATGATCGGCCATTTTCTGCCAGGAGTCGCTCCAATCCCCCAGCGACACGCCATGCCAGGGCGGCTGCGGGGTCAGGCGCGGCAGCTGCAGCTCCTCCCAGATCGCCTTCGCCCGCGTCATGAACCGCTCCGCCGGCAAGGCCAGCGGCGGCATGTCGTGCTTCAGCGTCGCATCGATCATCAGCGTGCCATCCTGCGCCCGCTTGCCGGATTTCGGCCCATGGCTCGGCGCGCGATGCGGCACCACATGCAGATCATCGATCATCGAGGCGCGATAGGCGAGCGACCAGAACACCGCATCCGCGTTGCGCGCATCGATATCCTCGGACACCGCGATGATGATCTTGCCGCATTGCGCCTGCAGCGTGGACGCCCCCTGCATGCCGCGCCAGATCTCGGTCTGCGGCGCCGAACGGTCGAACTGCAGAAAGATCACCGGGCGCAGATTGGTCAGCGCCTCATGCATCACCACACGCTTGATGCCCTTGATGTTCAGCGCCTGCTTCAGATGCTCCAGATACAGCGGCTCATACGCCACACGCTTCAGCACACTCGACTCAGACGGCGTCACCTGGCTTACGATCGACACAAACACCGGCTTCGCCTTGCGGGTGATCGCCGTCACCTGCATGGACATGTTGTAGTCCTCCAGCGCCACATGGCCGTGGCTCTCGCCGAACGGACCCTCCGGCTCCAGCATCTCGGTGTCGATCCAGCCCTCGATGACAATCTCCGCATCGGCCGGCACCTCCAGCGGCACCGTCTTGCAGCGCACCGTGCGAATGGCGGTGCCGATCAACCCACCCGCCACTGCCAGCTCATCCTGGTCGATCTCCAGCTTCTGCGGCCCGCAGAACAGCACCGCCGGCGCACAGCCCACCACGATCGCCACCGGCATCTTCTGGCCAAGCTTCTTGTATTTCAGCCAATGCTGATACCCACCAGCGCCACCCAGACGGCTCGCCATGCGCACGCCCATCCGGTCCTGCGCCTTCAGCGCCGCCCGATACGTGCCCATGTTGCGCACCCCCGTCTCGGGATCGACCGTGGTCACCAGGGTCGCCGTCAGATAGGGCGCCGAATCAAACCCCGGCGTCGAGATCGGGATCGGCAGCGTCGCAAGCCCGCCCCCCGGCACGGTCAGCGCATCGCCCTCCAGCACCACCTCCTGGCACGGCGCGTCATCCACCAGCACCGGCGTGATCGGATGCGCCATCGCCCGCACCCAGGCCTCACCGATCCGGTCTTCCGAAATCCCGAGCCCGATGGCATAGATCGCCGGGTTGGCGGCCAGAACATTTACCGCCACCGGAATGTCGTAGCGCTCGCCAGCTGCACCGTGTACGTCGGTGAACAGAAACCCGGTGCGCTGCTCCTCGGACAGCCCGCCCTGGAACTGCCAACGCGCCAGCGGATGCAGCTCGCTGTCCTTGTCGATCGGCCGCGAGATGCGGGTGAGCAGACCAGCGGCCTCAAGTCGGGCCAGATGGTCCTGTAGGTCGAGCGGTGCCGTTGTCGCCCCCGCGTGTGCGCCTGGTGCCTGGTCCATTCATTCCCCCGGCCCGTGCGTTTGACCCGCGACAGGCTTGTCTGCTGGTGTCATACTGTCATACAGATTGCTGGCCAGCAAGAGCGGCCAAGCCGTGAGGAGACGACCATGGACCTTCACCAGTCTGCCGAGCAAGTCGGCAGCGCGAACATGTTGCGCGGCGCCACCCCGCCCGAGCTGGTGCGCGACGTCGTCTTCCGCCATGTCGGCAAACCACTGGAACGCAAGGAAGACCTCCGCCTGCTCACCGGTCGCGGTCAGTTCTCGGACGATTTCGCCCTTCCCGGCCAAACCCACGCCGCCATCGTCCGCTCCCCCTTCGCCCACGCGCTGATCCGCGGCATCGACACCAGCGCAGCCCGCGCCATGCCGGGCGTGCTCGCCGTCCTCACCGGCGCCGACCTGATGGCGGACAAGCTCCAGCCCATCCCGCACAACCCGGTGCCCTCCACCAAATACGACATGAAACTCACCGCCCCCGGCGGCGGCCCCGTCTTCATCGGCCCACATTACCTGCTGCCCATCGACCGCGCCCGCCATGTCGGCGAAGCCGTGGCCATCGTCGTCGCAGAAACCAAGGCCCAGGCCGAGGACGCCGCCGAAGCCGTGGTGGTCGACTGGCAGGAACTCCCCTTCGTCGTCGAAACCCACAAGGCCGCCGAACCGGGCCAGCCGCAGATCTGGGACGAAACCCCCAACAACACCCTGGTGGACACGTTCTTCGGTGACGCCGAAGCCTCCGAAGCCGCCTTCTCCAAGGCCGATCACGTCGTCTCCGCCAGCTTCCACATCGCCCGCGTCACCGGCGTGCCGCTGGAACCACGCGCGGCGCTGGCCGATATCGACAGCACCACCGGCAAACTCACCCTCTACGCCGGCAGCGGCGGCGCCGTGCGCCAGAAACGCGAACTCGCCGAGGTGCTGGGCATCGACCCCGAGATGCTGCGCGTGCTGTCCTACGATGTCGGCGGCAATTTCGGCACCCGCAACCGCGTCTATGTCGAATTCGGCCTCGTCCTCTGGGCCGCACGCCGCCTCGGCCGGCCAGTCAAATACAAGGCCACACGCTCGGAAGCCTTCCTCACCGACTATCAGGGCCGCGACCTGATCTCCAACATCTCCCTCGCCATGACGAAGGACGGGCAATTCCTGGCACTGCGCGCCGACAACATCAGCAATGTCGGTGCCCGCTGCGTCTCGCTCTCGCCCCTCTCCAAAGGCTCCGGCCTGATCACCGGCTCCTACGCCATCCCACACGCCACCCTGCGCGCACGCGCCGTCTACACCAACACAATGTGCACCCAGGCCTATCGCAGCTCAGGCCGCCCGGAAGTCACGTTTGCCATCGAACGCCTGATCGACATCGCAGCCGCCCAACTCGGCTTCGACCGCATCGAACTCCGCAGGCGCAACCTCGTCCCCGCCGCCGCCATGCCCTACACCAACGCCGTCGGCAGCCAATACGACAGCGGCGAATACGAGGTGAACATGGACCGCGCCATGCAAATCGCCGACTGGGCAGGCTTCCCCGCCCGCAAAGCCGCCTCCGAAGCAGCCGGCAAAAAACGCGGCCTCGGCTTTGCCAATTACGTCGAATCCTCCATCGGCACCCCAAAGGAACGCGCCGAAATCACCGTTGCCCCCGACGGCTCCGTCCGCGTCGTCATCGGAACCCAACCCTCCGGCCAAGGCCACGAGACCAGCTTCGCCCAGGTCGTGGCGGACATGCTGCAAATCCCGGTCGACCGGGTCTCCATCATCATCGGCGACACCGATATCGTCAGCGTCGGCGGCGGCTCCCACTCCGGCCGCTCCATGCGCCACGCCGGCACCGTCATGGCCATGACCTCCGCCACCCTCATCGACCAGGCCAAGGCCCGCGCCGCCCGCCTCTTCAACGTCGACCCCGCCCGCATCACCCTGAAGGACGGCATCTTCCTGGTGCCGGACACCAACCACGCCCTCACCTGGGCCGAACTCGCAACGCAGACCGAACACGAAGGCCCGCTCACCCACGGCCACACCAACGAAATGCACACCCCCGTCTTCCCCAACGGCACCGCCATCTGCGAAGTCGAGGTCGATCCCGAAACCGGCGTGGTCGACATCCAACGCTACGCCACCGTCGATGACGTCGGCCGCTGCATCAACCCCCTCATCGTCCACGGCCAAACCCATGGCGGCATCGCCCAAGGCGTAGGCCAGGCCATGTGGGAACACTGCATCACCGACCCCAGCTCAGGCCAACCCCTCGCCGGATCCTTCATGGATTACGGCATGCCACGCTTCGACAACCTGCCCAGCTTCACCTGCGAAATCGCCGAAGTGCTCTCCCCCACCAACCCCCTCGGCATCAAAGCCGGCGGCGAAGGCGGCACCACCCCCGCCCTCGCCGTCATGGTCTCAGCCGTCGTCGACGCGCTGAAAGACCACGGCATCCAAGACCTCCCCATGCCCCTCACCCCCCTGACCGTCTGGACCGCCCTCCACGGCGGGCGCTAAGGGCGGGGTTTGCCTTGGGGAGAGACACCAAGGGGCTTTGCCCCCTGGACCCCCACCAAGGGCCGAAAGGCCCTTGGAACCCGATCGTTTTG
>CAIYCW010000045.1 GCA_903924855.1 uncultured Rhodospirillales bacterium
CGGGGCAGAAGAGGATCAATCGCTGACCATTGCTCATCACTCAGCCAAAACTCGCCAGCCATGATCCAAACTCCACAATCTGAGAGTTTGAATCACAGCACTGCCGAGCCGATCAATGTGGTAATTGGGTTTGGAGCCTAGGCCGGGCGATGCGCGGGGTATACCGCCTTACGTGATGGTGGCGGTGGTGGCTTCGAGGCCGATGGCCTGGGCCAGCTTGTCGAGCCTGCGTGTGACCGATTCGCCCGCGAACACGCCGGTCCCGGCCTTGAGCTGCAGCACCAGCGCGCCGTTGACCAGCAGCCTGGTGCCGGACAGCAGGTCCGGCGTGCCGGCGGAGAGCGTGTAGGCCAGGCGCAGCGCCATGCCCAGGATGGCGGCGCGGCGCGTGGCGTCGAAGCCGAGCAGCATGCGGGCGGTGGACAGGAAGGGTTGCTCGGGGTCCGCCTCGTAGCGGACGGCGAGCGCCATGGCGAGGAAGGCGCGGGCGTGATGGTCCATGCCGATGCCGGGTTGGCGCAGCACGCGCAGGCAGGCCTGTTCGGCGCGGTATTCCGGGTGATCGTGGCTGCCGATATCGCTCATCCAGCAGGTGGTCTCGCGCAGGCGGCGGGCCTCGGCGTCTTCTTTGGGGAACAGCGGATCGGTCCAGGCCAGCAGGGCGGAGGGCAGGCTGGGGTCGCGGCCATAGCGGGCGCAGAGCTCCTGGCCTGCGGCGATCATCGGGTCCTGGGCGCGGGTCTCGGGCGGGATCTGGCCCATATACCAGCCCTCCCGCAGCCCGTTGGCGCTGAACACCACGCGGCGCGCCATGGTGGCGCGCAGCAGGCGGCGCATGACGACGGCGGCAAACGGCAGATCCTCGATGCGCCGACGCGGCACGCCGGGCATCTTCTCCAGCGCCCGCCTGGATGCGGCTGCGATCACGCCGGTGAGGTCGCGCGCCTCCTCCCGCTCGATCGTGTAGTGGTGCAGCATGTTGAGCGGATAGCCGGTCTGCGCCAGATGGATGCGGGCAAGCGCGCGGAAGCCACCGCCCACAAGATAAAGGTCTCGCTCGGCGCCGGCGGCAAGCCAGGACAGATCGGACAGCTCGGCCTCGACGATGGCGCGCGCGCGCACCGGATCGCCGTTGGAGCGGTCGGCGAGACGGATCACGCCCAGGCGCAGGGTTTGGGCGGTGCCACGCTGTCCGTGTTCCAGCCGGACCAGCTCCAGCGAGCCGCCGCCGATATCCGCCAGAATGCCATCCGCGGTGGGAATGCCGCAGAGCAGCCCGGCGGCGGCGAAATCCGCCTCGCGTTCGCCGGACAGGGTCTGGATCGACACGCCAGGCAGGCGGCGTTTCAGCTCGGCGGTGAAGTCCGGCCCGTTGCTGGCGTCACGCACGGCGGCGGTGCAGAGCACCTCGAAGGGGCTGGCGCCCATGGCGGTGGCGATGGCGCCGTAGCGTTCCATCACCAGCAGGGCCTGGGCCAGGCCCTCCTCGTTCAGGCGCCCGGTGGTGGACAGGCCGCGGCCGAGACGCAGCACCGCCTTTTCATTGAAGATGGGTGTCGGGTTGCGCCCATGCCCCTCGAACACCACGAGGCGGACGGAGTTGGACCCAAGATCGACCACAGCACAGCGCGGTGGGGCAGACGGCGAAGAAAACGGCATTGAGATCCGATCAGTCCTGCAAGACCCGGTCCTGTTTGCGGCCATGCGGCACCACGGGCGGAGCAACCAGCGCGCCGTGCAGGGCCGAGCCACGTCCGGACAGCGACGGGTTGGTCATGAAATATTGATGCGCCGAGATCAGCGGCACGTTCTGTCCCGGATGCTCCCGGGTCCAGCCGCCATCGGCGCCGAGATCCCAGGACTGCAGATTGTCTGCCAGGTTGACCATCATGATCTGATCCAGGATCTGCGCGTGGACGGTGGGGTTGTGGATCGGCACCAGGGTTTCGACGCGCCAATCCATGTTGCGGCCCATCCAGTCGGCCGAGCTGATGAACACCTTGGCATGTTTGCTGGGCAGTTTGTGGCCGTTGCCGAAGCTGTAGATGCGGGCGTGTTCGAGGAAGCGGCCGACGATGGATTTCACCTTGATGTTGGCCGAAAGCCCCGGCACGCCGGGACGCAGGCAGCAGATGCCGCGCACCACGCAGGTGATCTGCACACCTTTGCAGCTGGCCTCGTAGAGCTTGTCGATCAGATCGGGGTCGACCAGGGAGTTCATCTTCAGCCAGATCATGCCGGGTTTGCCGGCTTCGACATTGGCGATCTCCTGATCCATCAGCGACATCAGCGCGGTGCGCGTGGTCAGCGGGCTGAAGGCGAGTGCGTCCATCTTCTCTGGCTTGGCGTAGCCGGTCATGAAGTTGAACAGGCGCGCGGCATCGCGCGTGAGGTCCGGATCGCAGGTGAAGAAGCTGAGATCGGTGTAGATGCGCGCGGTGATCGGGTGATAGTTGCCGGTGCCGAAATGCGCGTAGGTACGCATCACCGGCCCCTCGCGGCGCACCACGAGGGAGAGTTTGGCGTGGGTTTTCAGCTCGGTGAAGCCAAACACCACCTGCACGCCGGCGGCTTCGAGGGCGCGGGAGAGGCTGATATTGGCCTCCTCGTCGAAACGCGCCTTCAGCTCGACCATGGCGGTGACGGATTTGCCTGCCTCGGCCGCCTCGATCAGCGCCTTGACGATCGGGCTGTCGCGGCTGGTGCGGTAGAGTGTCTGCTTGACGGCCACCACGGACGGATCACGCGCCGCCTGGCGCAGGAACTGCACCACCACGTCGAAGCTTTCGAACGGGTGATGGACCACGATGTCCTTGGCGCGGATGGCGGCGAAGCAGTCGCCGCCGAAATCGCGGATGCGCTCGGGAAAGCGTGGCGTGTAGGGCGGGAACAGCAGATCCGGCCGGTCATCGCCGATCAGCTGCTTCACATCGACCATGCCGAGGATGCCGGGCTGGAAGAAGATCTCCTCGGGCGGCACGTCCAGCTCGTCGGCGACGAATTCGCGCAGATCGTCCGGCATGGATTGGGCGATGGCGAGGTGGATGGGAACGCCCCGCCTGCGGCCCTTGAGCGCGGTCTCGTAGGAGCGCACCAGATCCTCGGCCTCGTCGTCGAACTCGATGTCGGTGTCGCGGATGAGGCGGAACATGCCGTGGCCGAGCACGCGAAAGCCCGGGAAGATGCGGCCCATGAACAGGGATGCGACGTCTTCGAGCATGACGTAGCGCAGAGCGGCATCGCTTTCGGTGGAGGGCAGGCGGACGAAGCGTTCGACGAGGCCGGGCAGCGGGATCAGCCCGCGCATGCCGTGGCCATCCTCGTCGCGCACCAGGCGCAGGGCCATCACCAGACCCATATTGGGGATGAACGGGAAAGGATGTGCTGGATCGACGGCAAGCGGTGTCAGCACCGGGAAGACCCGTTCCATGAACCAGGCTTCCAGCCAGGCGCGATCGGCGCTGGACAGGCCCGCGGATTCGGTGACGACCACGCCATTTTCGCCCAGCAGGGCGCGCAGCTCGGTCCAGACGCGATGCTGGTCGCGCATCAGGGTTTCGCTGCGGGCGAGCACATCGGTGAGCTGCTGCGCGGGGGTGCGGCCATCGGGCGAGTGGTGGGTGACGCCGGCCTTGGCCTGGCCGACCAGGCCTGCGACGCGCACCGAGAAGAACTCATCAAGGTTGCCGGCCGAGATCGACAGGAAACGGATGCGTTCGAGCAGTGGGTGGTTCTGGTTCTCGGCCTCGTCCAGCACGCGTTGGTTGAAGTCCAGCCAGGACAATTCGCGGTTGATGAACCGCTGCGGGCTGGTGGCATCGATCGCGTTGGACATGACGGGCTCCGGCGAGGGTTCGCTTCGCATTGTGGTGCTCTTACAGGAAGCCGGGGTCGGCAGGCGAGGCGGCGGCAAGAGCTTGCGCGAAATCTTCATGAAAGAGTTGCGAAACCTGCGCCGAATCGTCGGATCCCGGGTCCTGATCCCAGTCGATCAGCATCTGCTGCACCAAGGGGCGGGTGATGCGATGTCCGGCGGCGAGGGCCATGCGGTCCAGGCGGGAGACGGCCTCGCGCAGGGCCTGCGGGGCGCGCGGCAGATGCAGCAGCAGCATATCCTGCAGCGGTTCGGCCACGCTGAGCTGGCGATCCGCGAAGAGCAGGGCGAGCAGGCGCTGCAACAGCGTGTCTTCGGCGGGGCGGATGCGCACCGCGGTGGTGGCGCGCAGCCGGCTGGCAAGGTCGGCAAGGCCGGTGGCCCAGCGCGACGGTGCCTCCCGCCCGGCCAGCAGCACCGGCAGGCCGGCCTCGGCGGCGGCGTTGAGCAAATGCAGCAGCGGGCGCTCGGCGCAGAGATCGGCATCGTCGATGGCGATGGCGGTGGTGGGCGGCACGGTGGCAAGCGACAAGGATGGGCCGTGATGCAGCAGGGCCCGCTCACGCCGGGCCCAGCGGAACAGAAGATGCGATTTGCCGCAGCCGGCCTCACCCCAGATGGCAAGGCGGTGCGACGGCCAGGCCTGATCACGCTCCAGCCAGGCCAGCGCCTCGGCATTGGACGGGGCTTCGACGAAGGGTGAGCGGGCGAAATCCGGCGCGTGCGGAAACGGCAGCGGCAGTTGACGGATCACGGCGCCGGGCCTGTGAGCGCGGGCGGGGCACACGGCGCATCGGGATCGGCGGCGTCGACATCGGGTGGGTCGAGGTAGAGCGGGCTGTCCAGGTAGCGGTGCAGCCAGAAGCGGCACAGCACGCCGATCACCGCGGTGACCGGGACCGCCAGCAGCACGCCGACGAAGCCGAAGGCGGCACCGCCTGCGAACAGCGCGAAGATCACCCAGACCGCGTGCAGCTCCACCCGATCGCCCAGGAAGCGTGGGTAGATGACATAGCCCTCCAGGATCTGGCCGAGGGCGAAGACGAGGCCCACCTCGACCACGCCTGTCCAGGTGGGAAACTGGGCGAAGGCCAGGCTGATGGCGGCGACGAGGCCGGTGATCGAGCCGACATAGGGGATGAAGGAGAGCATGCCGGCCATCATGCCGACGATCAGGCCGAGATCGAGACCAACCACGGACAGGGCGATGGCGTAGTAAAGCGCCAGCAGCAGGCAGCACAGCGCCTGGCCACGCAGCCAGGCGGAGAGGATGCGGTCCACCTCATGCGCCTGGGCGCGCAGCACGAAGGCGTAGCGGCGCGGCAGCCAGCTGTCGACGCGCCCCAGCATCGCGTTCCAGTCACGCAGGAAGTAGAACGCGACCACCGGTGTGACGATCACCAGGGTGAAGACGTTGAAGATGGCAAAGCCGCCGCCGATCACACCGCGCAGGGTGTTGGCGACGAAGGAGACGATGGAGCCGGCCTGGCCGCCCACCATGTCGCGCAGTTTTTCGTCCACCACATCCGGGCCCAGCGTGTCCTGCAGATGGGCGATCTGGACGGCGAGGAAGGCGCGCAGTTCGGTGGTATAGTCCGGCACGCGGGCAAAGAGGATGCCGATCTGGGCGATCAGCAGCGGATAGAGCAGCAGCGCGAAGATCAGCATGGCGGTGAGCACGCCGATCACCATAAGGGCGGCGGCCACCGAGCGTGGCATGCCGACGCGGGCCAGCCTGCTGGTGGGCGGGTCGAGGAAGTAGGCGATGGTGGCGGCGGCGACGAAGGGCAGCAGGACGGAGGCGAAAAGCTCAAGAGCGATGTAGAGCGTGGCCAGCACGCCCACGATCAGCGCCCAGCGTTGCAGCCTTGTGGAGGAGCTGTCTGATGGCACGGAAGGCCGGGGCAGACTTTGGCTCATCGCAGACTCCCGCCAGTGGCGTTTGCAGCGCAGCACTGCCTATGGTGTTCTCCGCCGCTCATCGTCTTTCCACACACCCTGCTCCAGGGTGAGTTACCACTCGGAACCCGCCATGCCCAGCATGACCTATCGCGACTCTGGCGTTGACATCGACGCGGGTGACGCGCTGGTGGATCGGATCAAGCCGCTCGCCCGCGCCACACGACGTGCGGGGGTGATGGGAGGGCTGGGCGGTTTCGGCGCCCTGTTCGACCTGAAGGCGGCAGGCTTCACCGACCCGGTGCTGGTCTCGTCCACCGATGGCGTCGGCACCAAGCTGCGCATTGCGATCGACACCGCCCAGCATGACGATGTCGGCATCGATCTGGTGGCGATGTGTGTGAACGACCTGGTGGTGCAGGGCGCGGAGCCGCTGTTCTTTCTGGATTACTTTGCCACCGGCAAGCTTGCCATCGAGGACGCGGCGCGGGTGATCCGCGGCATTGCGCGCGGCTGCGAGCTGGCCGGCTGCGCGCTGGTCGGCGGTGAGACGGCCGAGATGCCGGGCATGTATGGCGATGGCGATTACGATCTGGCCGGGTTCTCGGTGGGGGCTGCCGAGCGCGGCGATCTGCTGCCCAAGCAGATCGGGCCGGGCGATGTGATCCTGGGGCTGGCAAGCTCGGGCGTGCATTCCAACGGGTTTTCGCTGGTGCGGCGGATCGTGGCGGCCGGCAATGCGGGCTGGGGCGATCCGGCGCCGTTCGCGGCCGGACGCAGCCTGGCGGAGGCGCTGATGACGCCCACGCGGATCTACGTGAAGTCGCTGCTGGCGTTGCAACGCGCGGGGCTGTTGCTGGCGGCGGCGCATATCACCGGCGGCGGGCTGCCGGGCAATCTGCCACGCGTGCTGCCGGAGGGCGTGCGCGCCGTGGTCGATGCCAGCGCCTGGCCGCTGCCCGCGGTGTTCGGCTGGCTGGCGCGCACCGGCGGCGTGGCGGCGGAGGAGATGCTGCGGGTGTTCAACTGCGGCATCGGCATGGCGGTGGTGGTGAAGGCCGAGCACGCCGAGGCGGCGGCGGCGCTGCTGGCCGAGCATGGCGAGACGGTGTTTCGCATCGGCCATCTGGAGGCAGGCGGCAATGCCGAGGAGGCCGAGATCCGCATCGACCTGCCGAAGGGCTGGGCTGCGTGAGGCGCAAGCGCGTTGGCATTCTGATCTCCGGGCGCGGCTCCAACATGGCTGCCCTGATCGAGGCTGCGAAGGCCGCGGATTATCCGGCCGAGATCGTGCTGGTGCTGTCCAACGTGCCGGATGCGGCCGGGCTGGAGACGGCGCGCGCGGCCGGGATCGCGACTGCTGCGATCGATCATCGGCCGTATCGCCGCGATCGGGCGGCGCATGAGCGCGCGATGGCGGAGCGGCTGGATCAGGCCGGCGTGGAGATCGTCTGCCTGGCCGGCTATATGCGGCTGCTGAGCCCGTATCTGGTGGGGCGCTATGCCGGGCGGATGCTGAACATCCATCCGAGCCTGTTGCCTGCCTATCCCGGGCTCGACACCCATGCCCGCGTGCTGGCGGCGGGCGAGGCGGAGCATGGCTGCACGGTGCATCTGGTCACCGAGGTGATGGATGAGGGGCCGATCCTGGCGCAGGCGCGGGTGAAGGTGCTGCCGGGTGACACCGAGGAGACGCTGGCAGCCCGGGTGCTGGAGCAGGAGCATCGCCTGTATCCGGCGGCGCTGGCGGCACATGTGCTAGGCGTTTGCGGGTGATGCGCCGCGGTCCCTTGCTTCCAGGCGTGTGGCCAGCCTAAAAACTGGACCGGACTGGATCATTTCACTGGATATCATCATGGCCGACACCACCGCTCCGCTGACCGAAGAGGCCCTGCTGGCCGATCGCATGGTTTTCTGGAAGTCGTTCAACACCGCGACCGTGATCGGCGCCGTCGCCGTGGTGGCGCTGCTGGTGGCGATGTGGGTTTTCCTGGTTTGATGTGACGCGGCGGGTCGTGGACCCGCCCTACTGATGCGATGCGGGGGGTCGTGGACCCGCCCTACGGGTTTGAAAGCGGTTGATGGCTGATTTCTCGCGCCTGTACGACGTGGCGATCATTGGCGGCGGCAATGCCGCGATGTGTGCCGCGATCTCGGCGCGACAGGATGGCGCTTCGGTGATCGTGCTGGAGCACGCGCCCAAGGCATTCCGTGGCGGCAATTCGCGCCACACGCGCAATCTGCGCGCGATGCACCAGGGCCCGACCTCGGTGCTCACCGAGAGCTATCTGGAAGACGAATACTGGGACGATCTGCTGCGCGTGACCGGCGGGGAGACCGATGAGAAGCTGGCGCGGATGACCATCCGCCAGTCCGAGCGTGTGCTGCCCTGGATGCAGGAGGCCGGGGTGCGGTTTCAGCCCTCGCTGACCGGAACGCTCAGCCTGTCGCGCACCAACGCGTTCTTCCTCGGCGGCGGCAAGGCGCTGGTGAACGCCTATTACGGCACCGCCGAGCGGATGGGCGTGGTGATCTGCTACGATGCCGAGGTGATCGACCTGAAGCTGGATGACGGGTTTGCCACCGAGGCCAGGATCACCGCCAACGGGTTTCCGGAGACGGTGCGGGCGAAGAGCTTCGTGGTGTCCTCCGGCGGGTTTCAGGCCAATATCGACTGGCTGAAGCGCTATTGGGGCGAGGCTGCGGAGAATTTCCGCATCCGCGGCACACCCTATGCCAAGGGACGCATGCTGCAGAACCTGCTGGATCAGGGCGTGCAGCCGGTGGGTGACCCGACCCAGTTCCATGCGGTGGCGATCGATGCGCGGGCGCCGCAATTCGATGGCGGCATCGTCACCCGGCTGGACTGCATTCCGTTCAGCATCGTGGTGAACCAGACCGCGCGGCGCTTCTATGACGAGGGCGAGGATGTGTGGCCGAAGCGCTACGCGATCTGGGGCCGGTTGGTGGCGCAGCAGCCGGGGCAGATCGCCTGGTCGATCATCGATGCCAAGTCCGAGACGCTGTTCATGCCGTCGGTGTTCCCGGCGATCAAGGCGGACAGCATCGCCGAGCTGGCCGGCAAGATCGGGCTTGATGTGGCGACGCTGGAGCAGACGGTGGCCGAGTACAACGCGGCCGTGCGCCCTGGGAATTTCAACCCGCAGAAGCTTGACGGCTGTCACACCGAGGGGCTGGAGCCGCCCAAGACCAACTGGGCGCGCAGGCTCGATACGCCACCCTTCATCTGTTATCCGCATCGGCCGGGCATCACCTTCACCTATCTGGGCGTGAAGGTGGATGAGCGGGCGCGGGTGATCATGGCGGATGGCAAACCCACCGCCAATCTGTTTGCCTCGGGCGAGATCATGGCCGGCTCCATTCTGGGGCGCGGCTATCTGGCCGGGTTCGGCATGACCATCGGCACCGTGTTTGGCCGCATCGCAGGACAGGAGGCGGCGCGCAATGCTCGCAATTGAGGCGCTGATCTCCGAGGCGGTGCAGGACTCCAAGCGCGCGATCGATATCTGCAACGCGTGCCGCTATTGCGAAGGCTATTGCGCGGTGTTTCCCGCCATGGCGCTGCAGCGCGAGTTCGTGGTGGCGGACATGGATTATCTGGCCAATCTGTGCCACAACTGCAACGGTTGCTATCACGCCTGCCAGTTCGCACCGCCGCATCCGTTCGGCATCAACCTGCCGAAAAGCTTCGCCGAGGTGCGGCTGGAAAGCTATGCCGAGCATGCCTGGCCGCGCGCCATGGGCGCTGCGTTCCACCGCCCTGGCGTTGCCATGGCCGGTGCGATCAGCGCGATCACGGCCCTGGTGTTTGGGCTGATGCTGGCGCTGATCCCGGGCGAGACACTGTTTGGGGTGAACACCGGGCCGGGCGCCTTCTACCGCCTGGTGCCATGGGCGGTGATGTCAGCGGTGGCCGGGGTTTCACTTGGGTTTTCGGCTGTGGCCCTGGTGATGAGCGCGCGGCATTTCTGGGCCACCACACGCTCGGCGCTGACGCAGCGGATCAACCTTGCCGCCATCCGCACGGCGCTGATCGATGCCGCGACGCTGCGCTATCTGGGCGGCGGCGGTGATGGCTGCAACGATCTGGATCAGAGCTTCTCCAATCTGCGCCGCTGGCTGCACCATACGCTGGCCTATGGGTTTGCGCTGTGCCTGGCCTCGACCAGCGTGGCCACGGTGTTTCACCACGCACTGGCCTGGGAGGCGCCGTATTCGCTGCTGTCGCTGCCGGTGATCCTGGGCACGCTCGGTGGTCTGGGCATGGTGGTGGGCGCGTTCGGGCTGATCTGGGTGAAAATTGCAACCGATCCGGCGCCGGTGGCGCGCCGGGTGCTGGGCGGCGACTACGTCCTGCTGTCGCTGCTGGCGAAGGTTGCGGTGAGCGGGCTGCTGCTGCTGGCGTTTCGCGGCACCACGGCGATGGGCGTGCTGCTGGCGGTGCATCTGGGCCTGGTGCTGGCGCTGTTCGCCACCCTGCCCTACGGCAAGATGATCCATGCCGCACTTCGTTTCACAGCGTTGTTGAAAGCGGCGGTGGAACGCCAGGGCCGGGTTGCTGTTTCCGGCTGATCGGCCTCGCTGCGGACGGGCGCGCCGGGCCAGAATGGGGCTTGATCGCTGCGGCAATCCGAAGCAGGTTATTCAGGCTATGTATCGGCAACGATGCAAATTCAAATAAAAGTATCCAGGGAACCGACCATGAAAGTCATCCAACAGAGCCTGTTGGCGGCGGTTGTTGCCGTTGGCGTGGTTTTGGCGCCGGCCATGCGCGCCCACGCCGCAGACCCGATCGTCATCAAGTTCAGCCATGTGGTGACCGACGCCGCCCCCAAGGGCAAGGCGGCGCTGCGCTTCAAGGAACTGGCCGAGAAATACACTGACGGACGCGTGAAGGTTGAGGTCTACCCGAACTCCACGCTGTACAAGGACGCTGAGGAGCTGGAAGCGTTGCAGCTTGGCGCCGTGCAGATGCTGGCGCCGTCCACCGCGAAATTCGCGCCACTCGGCGTGAAGGAGTTCGAGGTTCTTGACCTGCCCTATCTGTTCGCCGACCAGGCCAGCTATGACACGGTGATCAACGGCCCGCTGGGCCAGGGCCTGTTCAAGCGGCTGCAGAGCAAGGGGATCACCGGCCTCGCCTATTGGGACAACGGCTTCTACGTGATTTCGGCCAACAAGCCGCTGATCCAGCCCTCCGACCTCAAGGGGCTGAAGATGCGCATCTCCGGCTCCAAGGTGGATGACGAGACCTTGCGCGGCATGGGCGCGCTGCCGCAGATCATGGCGTTCTCGGAGCTGTATCAGGCGCTGCAATCCGGCGTGGTGGATGGGGCGCAGAACACGGCGTCCAACTACACGACGCAGAAGCTGAACGATGTGCAGAAATATATCACCACGACCTACCATGTGCATCTGCAATATGCGGTGATCGTGAACAAGAAGTTCTGGGATGGTCTGCCGGCTGATATCCGCACAGAGCTGGAAAAGGCGATGAAGGAGTCGACCGACTACAACAACTCCATCGCCCAGAAGGAAAATGCGGACGCGCTGGCGGCGATTAAGGCCACCGGCAAGACCGAGATCCATGATCCGACACCGGCCGAGAAGAAGGCCTGGGTGGATGCGATGATGCCGGTCTACCAGTCGGCGGCGAAGCGCGTTGGTCAGAACATGATCGACGAGGCGCTGAAGGCCACCGGCCGCTCGGCCAACTGACCCTACCTCCAGCCGGTCGAGATCATGTCCCTGTTCCTTAGACTGCTCGACCGGCTGGAGGAGATCATCATCTCCAGCCTGATCGCCGGCGCGACGCTGCTGATCTTTGTCGCCGTGCTGCACCGCTATGGCAGCACGGTGCCGTTCCTGTTCCCGTATCTGCATGAAATCGACATGACCTGGGCGCAGGAACTGTGCATCTACATGTTCGTGTGGATGGCCAAGTTCGGCGCCGCCTATGGCGTGCGCCAGGGCGTGCATGTGGGCGTGGATGTGATGGTCAACCGCCTCGGCCTTGGCCCGCGCTCCAAGGTGATCCTGTTCGGACTGCTGGCCGGTGCGGTGTTCACCGGGCTGATCGCCTTCCTCGGCGCCAATTTCGTGTGGGATCTGTCCGACACCGACAGCCGCTCCAACGATCTGGAGGCGCCGAAATGGATCGTCTATCTGGCGATCCCGCTCGGCTCCGGCCTGATGTGCTTTCGCTTTCTACAGGTGGCCTGGATCTTCTGGCGCACCGGCGAAATTCCGCATGGGTCGGCGCATGATCCCAACCTGATCGAACCCGCCACCAGCGACGCGCTGCACCCGCAGGGCCTGACCCCGGGAGTGACGCCATGACCGCCGCCACCCTACGCCCCCCCGTTCCGTTCAACCGCGGCGCGCGCAGCGCGTTCGTGATGATCGCCGCACCGCTCGTGCTGCTGGCCGTCTGCCTGCTGTCGAAATACGGCGTGATCGAGGTGCCTGGCAGCCTGCGCGGCGTCATCATCGCCGGCCTGCTGATCTCGCTGTTCATCACCGGCATGCCGATCTCGATCGCACTCGGCCTGTCCGTGCTGACCTTCATGTTCACCATGACGTCGGTGCCGATCGTGACGGTGTCGTTGAAGCTGTTCACCGGCATCGAACGCTTCGAGATCATGGCGATCCCGTTCTTCATCCTGGCCGGAAATTTCCTGACCCAGGGCGGTGTGGCCCGGCGGATGATCCATTTTGCCACCACCATGATCGGCCATTGGTATGGCGGGCTGGGCCTGGCCGGGGTGGTGTCCTGCGCGCTGTTCGCGGCGATCTCCGGCTCGTCGGTGGCAACGGTGGTGGCGATCGGCTCCATCCTGCTGCCGGCCATGGTGAAGGCCGGCTATCCCACACGGTTCGGCGCTGGCGTGATCGCAACCTCCGGTGCACTCGGCATCCTGTTCCCGCCCTCGCTGAACTTGGTGATCTACTCGGTGGCGACATCGGGCATGAGCGTGGTGGGGCCCACCGGGCTGCGGGTGAACTCTGCCTCGATCGGCGAGTTGTTCATCGCCGGCATCGTGCCCGGTATCTCGCTTGCGGTCCTGCTGGGTCTGATGACGGTGTATCAGGCCTACAAGCACAACTATCCGCGGATGGAACGCGCCAGCTGGGGCGAGCGCGGCAAGGCTTTCCTGGACAGCTTCTGGGGGCTGTTCCTGATCGTCATCGTGATCGGCGGCATCTATGCCGGGCTGTTCACCCCCACGGAAGCGGCGGCGATGGCCGCGGTCTATGCGTTCTTCGTGGCGGTGTTCGTCTATCGCGATCTCAAACTGTCCGACGTGCCGGCGGTGCTGCTGAAATCGGCCTCGATGTCCGCGATGATCCTCTACATCGTCACCAACGCGGTGCTGTTCTCGTTCCTGATGGTGTCCGAACAGATCCCACAGGGCATGGCGGCCTGGATGAGTGCCCAAGGCTTCGGCACGATCGCGTTCCTGGCAATGTGCAACGTGATCCTGCTGGCGGCCGGCAATGTGATGGACCCATCGGCCATCGTGCTGATCTTTGCCCCCATCCTGTTCCCGGTGGCAGCGCGGCTGGGGGTGAACCCGGTGCATTTCGGGATCATGATGTCGGTGAACATGGAAATCGGGCTGTGCCACCCACCGGTGGGGCTCAACCTCTATGTCGCCTCCGGCATCGCCAAGATGGGGATCAGCGAACTGACCATCGCCGTGCTGCCCTGGCTGCTGACCATGCTGGGCTTCCTGGTGATCATCACCTACTGGCCAGGCCTGACGCTGTTCCTTCCGCACCTGTTGGGTATGTAAAGACCTATTGACACCTTGGGGCCATTCTCACGATCTTATGCGTGGCGCATTTGTCATCAAAGCGCCCACGATAGGATAGCAAAAGCGCGGTAAGCGCAGGGCCGCAAGAGCCCGAGAAGTGGGGAACAGGCGTCATGCAGTTTGGTCAAACTCAGCAACAACCGATCACCTCGGCCGTGCGCGCCGTGCTGGACGGCGTGCGAGATATGGCAACCATCGCCGACCTGCTGTTCCTGGAACGCTGGGAAATGCAGCCAAGCCCCGGTATGGGCAGCGTGCTGCGCGTGGCGCAAATCCGCCGCGCCAACCCCCAACTCGCCGCAGCCCTGCGGGCTGAACTCGCATCGCGCTGAATTGGGCGTCTGCTTGGGTGGCGCGGCCTTGTGGCAAGATGGCCTTCGGCCCGACCAGGGCGCCGCCCTGGACCCGCAAGGGCTTGTTGCCCTTGACCCATTGTTTGATCCCCGATGTCTGAGTGGGGTGTGACAGGCC
>CAIYCW010000046.1 GCA_903924855.1 uncultured Rhodospirillales bacterium
AGGCCGGTCAGAACCCCACCCAGGATCATGGACAAACGAAATGGGTCAAGGGCCCCGGGCAGAGCCCGGGTCGGGCCGAAGGCCATTCCGGCGCCAGCCGGACCCGCCCCACCCAGCCTCCCTCTCAGAACTCCAGACCGCGTTCGCGGGCCCAGGCGGTGATGGGTTCGCGCAGTGACGCATGGCCCGAGGCGTTGCGGCGCAGGGCGGTGAGGAAGGGGCGCAGGCTTGCGAGGTCGAGATCGGCGAGCATGGCCTTGATGGGCAGCAGGCTGGGGGCTGGCATGGACAGGCTGGTGATGCCGAGGCCTGCCAGGGTCATGGCTTCGAGCGGGCGGGAGGCGGCTTCGCCGCAGACCGAGAGCGGGATTTCGGCGGTTTCGCAGGCCTGTTGGACCATGGCGATGGTGTCGAGGGCTGCGGGCAGCAGCAGGTCGTAGCGTCCGGCCAGTTTGGGGGCGGAGCGGTCGGCGGCGAAGAGGAACTGCATCAGGTCGTTGGTGCCGATCGAGACGAAGTCCACCTCGCGCAGCAAAGCGGGGAGTTGGAACAGCAGCGCCGGGATTTCCAGCATGGTGCCGACGCGCAGGGATTGCGGGCTGGGGCGCACGTGGGCGGCTTCGGCCATCAGCAGCGCCTTGGCGGCGCGGAATTCGGCGATGGTGGCGACCATGGGGAACATGATGGAGAGTTTGCGTCCGCCGGCTGCGAGCAGCAGGGCGCGCAGCTGGCGACGCAGCAGGGCGGGACGGTCGAGGCCGATGCGCAGCGAGCGCCAGCCCATGGCGGGATTTTCCTCCTCGGGCGGTGGCGAGCCGGGCAGGAGTTTGTCCCCGCCGAGGTCGAGGGTGCGGAACAGCACCGGCCGGTCGCCGGCTTCGTCGAGCACGCGGGTGTAGATGGCGGCCTGATCGGGGGTGTCGACGATGGCGCCGCGGGCGAGCATGGCGATTTCGGTGCGGAACAGGCCGATGCCGTCTGCCCCGGTTGCTGCGATTTGGCCCAGTTCCATGGCGAGGCCGACATTGAGCATCAGCTGGATGCGGGTGCCGTCCTTGGTGCGGGAGGGCTGATCGCGCAATCCGGCCCAGCCGGCCAGGCGTGCCGTGCGGGCGGCAATGGCGTGCAGGTAGCCGGTGCGCAGTTCCTCGGCCGGGCGCAGGAAGATCTGGCCTTCATCGGCGTCGATCACCGCCTGTTCGCCGTCGCTGGCGCTGTCGCACACGCCGCGGGCGCCGCCGAGGGCGGGGATGCCGAGTGCGCGGGCGAGGACGGCGGCATGGCCGCCGGCGCTGCCTTCCTCGATCACCACGCCTGCGATGCCACGCGCGTGCCAGTCGAGCAGTTCGGCGGGGCCCAGTCTGCGGGCGAGAAGGATGGCGCCGGGCTGGATGGTTTCCGGGCCGATGGCGGAGCCACCATCGAGGCTGGCCAGCAGGCGGGCTGCGAGGTCTTCCAGGTCTGCCAGGCGTTCGCGCAGATAGGGGTCGGTCACGCGGCGCATGCGGTCCCGCAGTTCGCCTGCCACGCGGGCCACCGCGGCTTCGGCAGACAGGCCGCTGGTGATGGCCTCCCCCACGCGTTTCAGCCAGCCGGCATCGCCTGCGATGAGGCGGTAGGCGTCCAGGATCTCGCGCGAGGCCGCGGCATCGGCCTTGCGGCCGCCGAGTTCGGGCATACGGTCGCGGAACAGCTGGTCGATGCCGGCCTGCATGGCGGCCCAGGCGGCTTCGAGCCGCAGCTGTTCGGCTTGCGGGTCGTCGGCCACCAGGCGGTGGGCGACGCGGGTGCGCCCTGGCAGCACGACCGGGCCGAGCACGATGCCGGGGGCGAGGGCGGCGCCGCTGAAGCGGCGCGGCAGGGCGGCGGCGAGGCCGAGATCGGTGCGTTCGGGCTGGGTGGCGGCGAGGAGTTCGGCCAGCAGCATGGCGACGGTCTGGACTTCCTCGACCTCATCGGCATCGTAGCGGCGCGGCGTGCGGTTCTGCACCACCAGCACGCCGAGGGTTCGCCCGGCGCGGCGCACCGGCACGGCCAGCAGGGAGGCAAACGCGTCTTCCCCGGTTTCGGGGCGGTAGGCGAAGGCGGGATGGTTCTGGGCGTCCGGCAGGTTGAGGGTTTCGCCGGTGGCGGCGGCAAGGCCCACCAGGCCTTCGCCCATGCGCAGCCGGGTGCGGCCGACCGATTGCGGGCGCAGGCCTTCGGTGGCGGCGAGTTCCAGCGTGTCGCTGCCGGTGGTGACGTAGACGGAGCAGACTTCGCTGACCAGTTCGCCCGCGATCAGGCGCGCGAGATCGAGCAGATCGTCCTTGCCTTGCAGGGCGGGGCGATGTGCCATGAAGTTGCGCAGACGGGCGATCAGGCGGCGGGGCGATGACATCGCCTTCCCTTTTCTGGGGGCGGCAAGGCGAAACTATGGCCGATGGGTGATTCGCGGGAAGAACTTATCCTGTGCTCTCACGCGGTCTCTGCGCAGACCCACAGCTTCCCTGCTGAAAACGCCGTTGTGGCCGGAGCGGACGGAGATCCGGGCTACAGCCTGCGTCGCAACAGCCACCGATACACCGGCCGCAGCAGAAACGGGCTGAAGAACAGCGGCAGTTGCGCCAACGCCAGGAACAGCCGCACCTGCGGGTTGGCGCTGGCCGGCAGCACCGCCAAGTATAGCGCCATGTTGCGGTTGCCGACCATCATCCCGGCGGAGGCGGCGGGCTTCGCACCCATCCACCAGAAACACAGCGTCGCGATCACATTCAGGCCGAAATTGGCCAGCAGCCCGATCAGCAGCGCCTGCGCCACCCAAACCGGCTCGGCCAGCATCCGCCCTAGCAGCCCATCCATCACCGCAAAGCCGTAGAACACCACCAGCCACACCACGCCGCCATCGATCGCAGGCCCCAGCGGATGCAGCCGCCGTGGCCCGGCCCAGAGCCGCAGGAAAATCGAGGCCAGCATCGGCACCCCCACCACCAGGGCCAGACGCAGCATGAACGTGCCCACCCCCAGCTGCAGATCGACGCCGGAGAGCGCATAGGCCAAAGGCGGGCCGGTCAGCGGCACCAGCACGATGCTGCCAAGCGTCACCAGCAGCGTGAGTTCCGGGTCCAACCCCACCAGCCGCGCGAACGCGGCCCCGGAGGCGGAGGACGCCCCGGTCGAGATCACGATGGCGCCGGCCACGATGCCGGGGTCGAGCGCGAACGGCCGCAGCAGCAGCGCCATCAGCAGCGGCGAGATCACCAGCTGGAACGCCAGCACCGCGGCCAGCCGCCCCGGCCTGCGCAGATGCGACAGCAGCGCCACCACATCCACCCGCAGCAGCACCATCGTCATCAACGCCACCACGTTGGGCGTGATGAACCAGCCAAACGCCCGCGCCAGCGGCGGCACCAGCAGCCCGAGCACAATCCCGCCCGCCAGCAGCGCCGAGCCGTGGCGTGCCGACCAGGCCAGGAAGTCCAGCAGCGCACGGATCAGCCTGTTTTGTCCGTTCGCCACCTGTTCTATATCCTCCCCGCATGGGACCTGATGCTGCGCACGACTATCTCTCCGGCCTGAACGACGAACAACGCCTGGCGGTGCAAACCACCGAAGGCCCGTTGCTGGTGCTCGCCGGCGCCGGCACCGGCAAGACCCGCGTGCTGACCACGCGCTTCGCCCATATCCTGCTGACACGGCGGGCTTTTCCGGGCCAGGTGCTGGCCGTCACCTTCACCAACAAGGCCGCGCGCGAGATGCGCGAGCGCATAGGCCACATGCTCAACGAGCCGGTCGAAGGCCTGTGGCTCGGCACCTTCCACGCGCTCTGCGCCCGCATGCTGCGCCGCCACGCCGAGCATGTGGGGCTGGCCTCCAACTTCAACATCATCGACACGGATGATCAGCTCCGCCTGCTGAAACAGGTGATGGAGGCAGCCCGACTCGACACCAAGCGCTGGGCGCCGCCGGCCATGATGGCAATCATCCAGCGCTGGAAGGATCGCGGCCTCACACCCGCGCGCATCACCCCGGCTGAGGACACCGATTTCGCAGGCGGCCACGCCATCCAGCTCTATGCCGACTACCAGGCCAGGCTGCGGGCGCTGAACGTCGCCGATTTCGGCGATCTGATGCTGCACATGGTCGAAATCCTGCGCGCCCAGCCGGATATATTGGCCGATTACCACCGCCGCTTCCGCTACATCCTGGTCGACGAATACCAGGACACCAACACCATCCAGTATCTCTGGCTGCGCCTGCTCGCCCAGCGCCCGCAGAACCAGCCGCAGAACATCTGCTGCGTGGGGGATGACGATCAGTCGATCTATTCCTGGCGCGGTGCGGAGGTGGAGAACATCCTGCGCTTCGAGCGGGACTTCCCGGGTGCCAGGGTGATCAAGCTGGAGGCGAATTACCGCTCCACCGCGCCGATCCTGGCCGCCGCCGCCAGCCTGATCTCCCACAATGAGGGCCGCCACGGCAAAACCCTGCGCCCCGGCCGCACCAACGCCGAGGGCGAGGCGATCCAGATCGTCTCGCTGTGGGACAGCGAGGAGGAGGCGCGCATGGTGGCCGAACGCGCCGACCGGCTGCACCGCCAGGGCGAGAAACTCTCCCAGATGGCCGTCCTGGTGCGCGCCGGCTTTCAGACCCGCGCCTTCGAGGAGCGCTTCATCGTGCTCGGCCTGCCCTACCGCGTCGTCGGCGGCCTGCGCTTCTACGAACGCGCCGAGATCCGCGATGCCATCGCCTATGCCCGCCTGGTGCAACAGCCGGCCGACGACCTCGCCTTCGAGCGCATCGTCAACACCCCCCGCCGCGGTGTGGGGGACACCACATTGCGCCTGCTGCACGAGACCGCCCGCGCCCAGGACATCCCGCTCACCGAGGCCACGGCACGGCTGATCGCATCCGGCAGCCTCAAGGGCAAGGTGGGCACGGCGCTGGCGACACTCCTCACCCAGCTTGCCACCTGGCGCGAGGCCCTGCCGCGCGACGGCCACGTGCTCACCCTGCAGGCCGTGCTGGATGAAAGCGGCTACACCGCCATGTGGCAGGCCGACAAATCGGCCGAGGCACCGGGGCGGCTGGAGAACCTCAAGGAATTCATCCGCGCCTTGGCCGATTTCGACACGCTCGCCGGCTTCCTCGATCACGTCTCGCTGGTGATGGAGAACGAGGAACGCTCCGAGACCGACCGCATCAGCCTGATGACCATGCACGGCGCCAAGGGCCTGGAATTCGACACCGTCTTCCTGCCCGGCTGGGAGGAAGGCCTGTTCCCCAGCCAGCGCAGCATGGATGAAAGCGGGCTGAAAGGCCTGGAGGAGGAGCGCCGGCTCGCCTATGTCGGCATCACCCGCGCCCGCCACCGCGCCATCATCAGCCACGCCGCCAACCGGCGCATCTACGCCAACTGGCAAAGCTCGATCCCCAGCCGCTTCCTCGACGAACTGCCCGATCGCGGCGTCGAGCGGCAGGGCTCGGCGCAGATCGAGCGCGAGCGGCGCATCCAGGCGCCGGTGTTCTCCACGGCCTTTCCGCTCACCGCCCGCAAGCCGAAACCCGCCGGCGAATGGGAGATGCCGGCCCGCCAGTTGCAGACCGCGCGCTTCGAGGTGGGATCGCGCGTCTTTCACGAGAAATTCGGCCCCGGCACGGTGCGCGCCATCGAGGACGACCGGTTGGATATCGATTTTGACAAATCCGGCAGCAAACGTGTGCTGGACCGCTTTGTGGAGCCAGCATGACCCGACACAGACTCTCCCGCCACGCCACCTCCCTTGAGACCATCCGCGTCGTCGTGCCGGAAGACGCGCTGGAAGCCTATGAAAACGCCCTGGGCGAAGCCTGCGGCACGATCGGCTTCTTCCTCGATGAGGCCACCCGGATGTGGACCGTGGAAGGGGTGAAGGACCAGGGCGCCTATGAGGACGACCTGGCGGCGGGCCTCGCCTTGGCCGGGCTGATCACCGGGCTTGATCCGGTGATCGAGCGCTTCGAGACACCGGCCGATGACTGGCTGGCCCGCACCGCCTCGGCCTTTCCGGAGCAGCTCGTGGGCCGGCGCTTCGCGGTGCGCGGCACGCATCTGACCGGCCAGGCCCCCACCGGGCGCATCGCGCTCGACCTTGACGCCGGCGTTGCCTTCGGCTCCGGCGAACACGGCTCGACCCGCGGCTGCCTGCGCGCCCTTGAGATGATCGCCCATCGCAAGCCGCGGCGTATCCTCGATATCGGCACCGGCTCCGGCATTCTGGCGATGGGGGCGGCCAAGCTGCTGCACCGCCCCGTGCTCGCCACCGACATCGACCCCTGGTCGGTGCGCACCGCGCGGGAGAATGCCGAGCGCAACGGCCTCGCCCCGCAGCTGCGCGTGCTGCGCGCCGATGGCTGGACCAGCCCGGTGCTGACCCGCGCCGCCCCCTACGATCTCGTGTTCGCCAACATCCTCGCCCGCCCGCTCACCCGCATGGCCAAACATCTCTCGGCCGCCCTGGCACCAGGCGGCACCGCCATTCTGGCCGGGCTGCTGGCAAGCCAGGTCAACTGGGTCGCCGGCGCCCACCGCCTGCGCCTCGAACGCGTGCTGCGCGAAGGCCAATGGGCCTGCCTGATCCTGCGCAAACCAGGGTGAACAGCACGAGCCCTAGGCTCCCGTAGGGCGGAAGCCGAAGGCCTCCGCCACACACGGATCAACCAAGAAAAGCACCTTCTTTTTGTGAACAAAAAGAAGCAAAAAAACTTTTAAACCTTTGCCTCGCCGTCACTGCGACAAGCCGAAGGCGACGTGGCAATCCATCGCAATGCCGCAGCGAACCTCAACAGGTTCATCGACCGTGAAACACGTCACCGCATCAAAACTCACGACAAAAAATAAACAAACCGGAACAAAAACCGCGCAACGCCGCCGTCACACCCACTCCCACATTTTTCCAAACCCCTGCCGCCGCGCCGCGGACAGCACGCCACGCGGCAACGGAATCCGCCCCAAATCCAGCTTGACCCGAACCTTTCGCACGCGCGGCCTCAGCACCGCCTTCGGCC
>CAIYCW010000047.1 GCA_903924855.1 uncultured Rhodospirillales bacterium
GGAAAAGGCGAAGCCGTCATCCGCCGTCCCACTCGCCAAACAAGCCCCCAACCCGCGTAGGGCGGAAATGGCGAAGCCGTCATCCGCCGTCCCACTCGCCAAACAAGCCCAAACCCGCGTAGGGCGGAAAAGGCGAAGCCGTCATCCGCCGCACGGCCGCTCCGGCAAAACCCCTGGCGGAGGCGATGCGCGCGTCCGCCCTACGACGCCGAAATCCGCGCCGGTGCCGCCTTCGCCGTGCCCCACACCACACGCCCTGGCGTCTGACACACCGGGCACACCGCACTCCAGGCCGAAAGCTGGGACCCACAGCTCTCACACCGCCAGACCGGGTCGGGCTCGGCGTGGCTGGCCAGGCGCAGCGCATCCTTGGAGGTGATCAGCGCCGCACCGCCACTGCCATGCTTCGCCTCGATCTCCGCCATCAGCCGCCACAGGCGCTGCTGGTTGAAGCCGGCATTGTGCGCCGCCTCCGCATGCCGGCGCGCATCCTCCGGCTGGTTGTTGGCCAGCGCCAGCTGCGCCAGCAGCATCAGGCTTTCCGGATGTCCCGGATTGTTCTGCGCCAGCTTGCTGCCCGCCTTCTGCCGCTCCGTCGGATCGCTGTGCGGCGCCAAGGCGAGTGTTGCGATCTCCGGATGCGGATCCTTCTTCCAGGCATCGCGCAGGATCGCCTGCGCCCGGCTCTCCCGCCCCGCCTCACGCAGCCTGGTGGCATAGGCCAAAATCGCCGGCAGAAATCCCGGCGCGTCCTTCATCGCCCGGCCGGCCAGTTTCAGCCCCTTGGCCGCATCGGTCTCAGCCGACGCCGCCGCCACCGCGAACGCCGCCGTGGGTGACTCAGGGCCCGCCAGCCGCAGCGCCTGCTGCCAGTTGCTGGTGCGGATCGCCAGTTCCGCCCGCTCGGCGCGCAGCCATTCGATGCCCGGGTGCAGCTTCTCGGCCGCCTTGGCATGCAGCGCCGCCAGATCGAAATCCTTGCGCGCCATCGCCTGCCGGAACAGGCCGCGCAGGCCGAGGAAGCTGGAATCGCTGCGTTCGGCCAGGCGCTTGTATAACGCCTCCGCCTCATCCTCATGCCCGGCCAGACGTGCGGCCTCGGCGGCGTAAAGCAGCGTCTGCGGCGTGTCCCCCAGCAGCCGGCGCGCGCGGGCGGCATGCGAGCGGGCATGCGCCTGGTTGCCGGCGGCAATCGCAACCAGGGTCGAGGTCACCCGCCGCTCACCTTCCTCCCGCCTGCGCCGGGCGCGCCAACGGCCAAACCGGCCCGGCAGTCCCAGCAGCAGCTGCAACACCAGCACCAGCAGCACCACCAGCACAATGATCGCCACAATCGCCAAAGGCGTTGCCATCTGGATGGTGAAATTGCCCAACGTCGCCGTGACATGCCCGGCAAGCCCGGCCAGTCCCCAGGCGAGCGCGATCACCACGGCGGCGGTGACCAGCAGAAAGATCACCGTGCGCATCAGGATTTCGCCGCCAGCGCCACAAGCGCGGCCCGCGCCGCCACCAGCGCCTGCGCCTGATCCAGCCACGGCTTCATCGCGGCTTTGGCGCCGGCATCAAGTGTCGCAAGCTCCGCCACACACCCGGCCAGATCGCCCGCCTCCAGCCGCCCGCGCGCCTCCTCGATCACGGCGGCGGCGGTGTTGCCGACCAGCACGTCATGCCCCTGGCGGATGGTGACCAGCCCCTCCAGGCGCTGCACCGCGCGGCTCAGACTGTCCCCGCCGCTGGGCTGGCTCGCCGCCTCGCCGGCATCGGCATATTTGGCAAAGGACAGCCGCAGCGCGCTCTCGGTCGGCGGCGCCTGGGTTGCAAACCGCGCCAGCTCCGCCGGCGCACCCGGCACAGCCCCGATCGGCTGACCGGCCTCCAATGCCAGCGTGGCCGCGCGCAGCCTGGCGGTCAGCGCGATCTGCGCCGCCTCCGCCTGCATCTGCTGATGCACCTTGCCATCCAGCTCGGCGATGCGGGCCTCCAGATCATGCGTCGCGGTGTCGACCTTGGACGTCACATCCGGCATCGACGCCGCGGGGCGGGATTCCAATGCCGCGATCCGCGCCTCAAGCACGGATGTGTCGGATTTCGCAGCCCCGGGCTGCGCCGTCTCCAGCGCCGCCACCCGGGCGGTAAGCGGGGCAAGATCGGCCCCGCCGGCGGATGTCGCGGACGGCCGAGCCTCCAGCTTGGCAAGCCGTGCCTGGCTTGCGGCCAGCGCCTGCTCCAGCGACGCCAGCCGGCCCGCCAGCTGCGGATCGGCGGCCTGCGGCTCGGCACCCGACGGCGTCAGCACGCCAGGCGCGAACCGCCCCAGCACCAGCGGCTCGGCCGCAACGGCTGCCACCAGCACCAAGGTCAGCCAGATCGGTGTTCCGGTGTGCGTGCGGGCCGGCTTGTCTGCCGCAACCGGCACGGGGTCCGGTGCCGGACCCGGCTCCGGGGTGGGCGCCACCATTTCCGCCACCGCCTCGATGGCGGGCGTTGCAGGCTCAGGATGGGCGGCGTGGGTCGTGGTGTCATCGGTCATGGAAGAAGGGCCACCATCTCGTCCTGGTTCGGATGCGCTGCGACACGGATGCATGCAAATGGCAGGTCCGCCAGCACACGCGCCGCACGATGCGATATGGAGAGCGCTTCCACGCGATCCAGACCCGTCGCGCCATCGCTTATACACCGGACGAACGCCAATGCAGTCTCCGTCGAAAAGAACATTGCATGGCTGATCGTACCACCGTCCAGCGCCGTGCGGATCGGCTCCGAAAGCTGGGTGGCGGGGCGGGCGCGATAGGCCACCCGGCGCAGCACGCGAAAGCCGCGCGCGCGCAGATCACGTGCCAACGCCATCGTCTGCCCCTCGGCGCAGGGCAGCAGCAGCGCGCCATCGTCCGGCTTCAGCAGCCCCGCCACCAGCTCGGCCAAGGCCTGCGCATCGCGCCCGGCGCTGACCACGCGGGTGAACCCCATCTGCCCCGCCCGCTGCGCGCTGGCATCACCCACGGCAAAGACGGGAAGCTGGCGGTCGCACGGTGCAAGCGATGGCAGCGCATTGGCGCTCGTCACCAGCACCGCCTGCACCGCAGGCAGCGCCAGCGCCCATGCCACGGGCTCGATCACCAGCATCGGGGCGATATGCGGCTGATAGCCACGCCCGGCCACCAGCTGCGCCGTCTCCATCGCCTGCGGCCCGGGGCGCGTGATCAGCACACCGCGGGGCATCGGCTCAGACAAACAGATCGGCCGGGCTGTCCGCCCGCAAATCCCGGCCCAGTTCGCGCCCCAACCGCTCGGCGTCGCTGGCCAGCCCCTCGATGCTCCGCCGCAGCAGAAAACTGCCATCGGCCCGCGCCACCAGCCCCTCCAGAAGCAGCCGCCCATCCGGCAGATGCGTGGCAAGCCCGCCGATCGGCGTCCGGCAGGACCCGTCCAACTCCGCCAACAGCGCGCGTTCGGCCAGGGCCACGCTGCGGGCATGCGGGTCCTCGATGCCGCGCAGCAGATCGCATAGCTCGGTGTCCGCCCCGCGCAGCGTGATGCCGACAATGCCCTGGCAGGCGGCCGGCAGCATATGCGCCGGGTCGATCACCACATCGGCCTCCGCCCCCAGACCCAGCCGGCGCAGACCCGCATAGGCCAGCAGGGTCGCATCGAAATCCCCGGCCCGGGTGCGATCCAGCCTGCGCTGCACATTGCCGCGCAGCAGGCGGAACTGCAGATCGGGCCGCCTGTGCAGCATCTGCGCCTGCCGCCTGACGGAGGAACTGCCGATCACCGCCCCAAGCGGCAGGCAGGCGAACGGATCGGCCGGATCAGGCCGCCCGGTCTCCGGCCCCAGGATCAGCGCGTCCCTGCAATCCTCACGCGGCAGGGTGCAGGCCAGGATGATGTCATCCGGCAGGCTGGTCTCCAGATCCTTCAGGCTGTGCACCGCAAAATCGACGCGGTGATCGGCCAGCGCCTCATGGATCTCCTTGGCGAACAACCCCTTGCCGCCAATCTCGGCCAGCGGCCGATCCTGCACCGCATCGCCGGTGGTGCGGATCGCGTGCTCCTCGAAAACCGGGGTCTCGCCCAGCAGCGGCCGGCGCAGCACCGGGCAGAAATGGCTCAGCGTCGCCAGAAAATCGCGCGTCTGCACCAGCGCCAGCGGCGAGGCCCGCGTGCCCACCCGCAACGGCAGAGCAGGGCGCGCGCCGTGGGCGCGGGGCTGGCGTGTCGCCGTGGGCTGGGCGTCTTTCATCCTGCTGTCGTAAAACCGACAGGCTTGGAAGAAAAGCCCGAAGGAATTCCCCCGCTTGCAGGACAGCCCCGCCGAATCCGGCCCCATCCTCGGCATCGAGACCTCGTGTGACGACACCGCGGCCGCCGTGCTGGACGCGCAGGGGCGTGTGCTGGCCGAGGCGGTGTCGAGCCAGATGGCCCATCTTCCCTTCGGCGGCGTGGTGCCGGAGATCGCGGCCCGCGCGCATCTGGCCCTGCTGCCCGACGTGGTGGCGCGGGTGATGGCCGAGGCCGGGATCAGCTTTGCCGACCTCGCAGCCGTGGCCGCCACAACCGGCCCCGGGCTGATCGGCGGGCTGATCGTGGGCTCGGGCTTCGGCAAGGGCGTTGCCATCGCACATCGCAAACCCTTCCTCGCCATCAACCATCTGGAGGCGCATGCGCTGACCGCCCGCCTGCCCGCACTCGGGCTTGGCGCCGAATTCCCCTATCTGCTGCTGCTGGTCTCGGGCGGGCATTGCCAGTGCATCGCCGTGGAAGGAGTCGGCCGCCACACCAGGCTGGGCGGCACGATCGACGATGCCGCCGGCGAGGCGTTCGACAAGGTGGCCAAGCTGCTCGGCCTCGGCTGGCCCGGCGGCCCCGCGGTGGAGCGCATGGCGAAGGACGGCAACCCAACCGCCTATCGCTTCCCCCGCCCGCTGCAGGGCCGGCCCGGCTGCGATTTCAGCTTCTCCGGCCTGAAGACGGCGGTGGCCACCGTGATCGCAGCCTTCCCGCAGGGCGCCTTGCCCTATCAGGCCGCCGCCGACATCGCCGCGAGCTTCCAGGCCGCCGTGGCGGACAGCCTGGCCGATCGCGCCACCCACGCCATCGCCATGCTGCGCGAGACGCACCCGCAGGCCGATCTGATGGTGGTGGCCGGCGGCGTTGCCGCCAACCAGACGCTGCGATCCGCGCTGCAGGCGGTGTGCGACACACATGGCATGCGCTTCGCAGCCCCACCTTTGCGGCTGTGCACCGACAATGCGGTGATGGTGGCCTGGGCCGGCCTCGAACGCCTGCGCCTTGGCAGTGAGGACGGGCTCGCCACCGCCCCACGCCCGCGCTGGCCGCTGGCGGAGCTCGCGCCATGAACTACCGCCACGCCTTCCACGCCGGCAATTTCGCCGATTGCCTGAAACACGCGCTGCTGGTCTGGCTGCAGGCCGCCCTGCAGCGCAAACCGGGCGCGGTGTTCTTCCTGGACACCCATGCCGGCATCGGCCAGTACGACCTGGAAGGGTCGGAGGCGCAGCGCACCGGCGAATACCGAATGGGCATCGCCCGTCTCGCCAACCCGCCGCTGGAACTGGCCGATTACGTGGGGCTGGTGGACCAGCTCGGCCTCTACCCCGGCTCCCCCGCGCTGATCCGCGCCCGCATGCGCCCGCAGGACCGTCTGGCCTGCTGCGAACTGCATCCGGAGGACGCTACGGTGCTGCGCCGCCGCTTCGGCCGCGACGCCCAGGTGGCCGTGCATGAGCGCGACGCCTGGGAGGCGTTGCGCGCCTTGCTGCCGCCCACCCCGCGCGATGCGCTGAAACGCGCCCTCGTGCTGATCGACCCGCCCTTCGAGGCGCCGGACGAGTTCGCCCGCCTTGCCGAGGGCCTGGTGCGCGGCCATGGCCGCTTTCCCACCGGCGTGTTCGCCGCCTGGTATCCGATCAAGCATCTCGCCCCGCCGCGCGGCTTTCACCTCGCCTTGCGGCAAAGCGGCCTGCGCGACATCATCACCGCCGAATTGTGGCTGCGCGAACCGCTGGACGCATCGCGCCTCAACGGCTGCGGCCTTGCGGTGATCAACCCGCCCTACGGCTTCGAACAGGCGGCGGAGGCGATTCTGGCCGCCCTGCTGCTGCGCCTTGGCACCGGCGAGCCCGGCGAGGGCTTCCGCGTGACGCGGCTGGTCGATGAGTAGCATTGCCGTCATCGGCGCCGGCGCCTGGGGCACGGCGCTGGCAATCGCGGCCCTGCGGCCCGGGCAGGCCGTAACGCTCTGGGCGCGAGATCCCGTCCGTGCCGCCGAGATCGCGCACACCCGCCAGAACCCGCGCCTGCCCGGCATCACGGTGCCGGAGACCATCCGCATCACCACCACATTGCCGCAGGCGGACATCGTGCTGCTGGCGGTGCCGGTGCAGCATCTGCGAGCAGTGGCGCAGAGGCTGCCGCCAAGCCCCATCCTTGTGTGCTGCGCCAAGGGTGTGGAGCTTGGCACCAACCGCCTGCCGCTGGAGATCCTGACCGAATGCCAGCCTCAGGCCCAATTTTGCGTGCTGACCGGCCCCAATTTCGCCCATGAGATCGCACGCGGCCTGCCCGCCGCGGCCCTGGTCGCGGCCCGGACGCCGGAGGCGGGCCAGGCGGTGATCGCCGCCCTCGCAACCCATTCCTTCCGGCTTTACGCCA
>CAIYCW010000048.1 GCA_903924855.1 uncultured Rhodospirillales bacterium
CCTGCCGGTCAGAACCCCACCCAGGATCATGGATAGTCTGAAGCCGGTCCAGGGCGGCAGCCCTGGTGGGTGCAGGGCAAGGCCCTGCCCGCGCGGAGCGCATCCGGCGCCAGCCGGACCCGTCCCGCCGAGCCACCCTCTCAGATCACCCCGGCTGCGATCAGGCCCGCGTAGAGTGCGGCGGTGGTGCCGATCAGGGTGGCGGCGATGGCGAGGGTTTTGACGCGGGTGACGACAGAGACCGAGGCCAGCACGATGGCGATTTGCAGGGCGCCGACCGAGCGTTCGAAGTGGTGGTAGGCTTCGAACGCTTCGTCGCGTTGGGTTTCAAGGATTTTGGCTTTTTCGAGCAATTGTTTGCGCCCGGTCCCTGCGGCGGGATCGTCGATCATGCGGGAAGCGGTTTTGCGCAGCGTGTCGGCGCGGGTGTGGGCCGCCTCATCGCGGCCGGGCAGGCTGTCGATCACGTCGGCGGCTGTGTTCAGCGTGTCGGCGCGGATATTGCGGGCCTGCAGGAAGGCGTAGTTGTCGCTGACCGAGATATGATGGGTGAGGTAGGCGTTCTGGGAGGATTTCTCGCCCATTTCGGCCAGCGCCAGGGCTGCGGCCAGGCTTGCGATCAGGATCGCGATACTGCGCGGCGAGAAGCCCGCGCCATTGGGCGCCCCGCCGTGTTCGGCGGCGTGATGGGCGTGTTCCAGGCCTTCCTGGGCATGTTCGATGGTTTCAGACATAGTGGTGTTCCGGTTCATCGTAGGGGGGACTCCCCAACGATCGTCAGGCTACCACATCAATCACCAGAGAGTGAGATGGTGGGCGCGACAGGGATTGAACCTGTGGCCACCGCCGTGTGAAGGCGATGCTCTACCGCTGAGCTACGCGCCCATCTCAGGGATGCGCGTGTTAAGGGGAGGGGCGGGTTGTGTCAAGCCGAGAGGAGCCGGATGCGCCACAGATATGTCACGTTGATGCAAGTGCTAGTGTTGATCTGCTTGCCGGTGGCGGGCGGGGCGGAGTTGAGCCACACCGTGGCGCCGCTGCGGATGGGCGGTTTCACCTATCGTGGCAGCGTGGCCGGTGTGGATGTGATGGAGCTGCGCTCCGGCATCGAATTGCGTGATGACGGCTATGCGGTGGGTGTGGCGTTTCGCACGCTGGGCATGCTCGATCTCGTGATGCATGGCGACACACGATCGCGGGTGGATGGGGTGTGGCGCGGCAACCGGGCGATGCCGACCGCCTATGAGAGTGCCGGTGTGTTCCGCGGCAGACCGCGCCGCACCGAGATCACCTATCCGGACGGTCAGCCCCATGTGCTGGTGCTGGAGCCGCAGCAGGACATCGAGCGCGACCCGGTGCCGTCCGACCTGCAGCAGGGGACCATGGATGCGTTGAGTGCGCTTGCCGATCTGGAGCGCATGGTCAGCGAGACCGGACGGTGTGACGGTGAGTTGCGCGTGTTCGACGGCCGCCGTCTTGCGAGCTTTGTTGGCAGCACCGGACCGATGGAGACCCTGGATCCGGGGGATGGCCTGTCCTATGCGGGTCCTGCGCTGCGCTGCGATGTGGTGTCTCGCCAGATCGCGGGGCTGCCGAAGGATGCCAGCCCCGATGATGTGGTGCGCAGGCCGCAGCTGGATCAGGTCTGGTTCGCGCAGCCGCAGCCCGGCATGCCGCCGATCCCGGTGCGCATCTCGGTGGAGTTGCGCCTGCTCGGCCATCTCACGTTGGTGCTGACCCAGGCGCAACGGAGCGTGCGGGTGACGGATTTCTCACCGAAACTATAGATCGAGCCCCGCCAGTTTCCTGAATCCGGCCTCATCGACTGTCTGGATACCGAGATCGGCGGCTTTTTTCGCCTTCGAGCCGGCATCGGTGCCGAGCACCACAATATCGGTCTTCTTCGACACGCTTTCCGTCACCTTCGCCCCCAGCCGTTCCGCCAGCGCCTTGGCCTCCGGCCGTGCCAGCGTGGCAAGGCCGCCGGTGAACACGATCACCTTGCCGGACAGCGGCGAATCGACTGGGCTTTCGATCTCGGCATCGGTGATGGTGAGCAGAGTTGCCAGCTCATCCACCCGCGCCACGTTGCGCGAGACGGCAAAGAACTCCGCCAGTTCGGTGGCAATGGCGGGGCCGATGCGCAGAATATTGCCCAGATCCACCCGCGCATCCGAGCCGATGGCGACCGCCGCCTCCATCTGCGCGCGCCAATTCTTGTAGCTGCCGTAATGCCGCGCCAGCAGCTTCGCGTTGGCCTCCCCGATGCGGCGGATGCCCAGCGCGTAGATGAACCGATCCAGCGAAATCCGCCACCGCCCCTCGATCGCCTGGATCAGGTTGCGCGCCGAAAGCGCGCCCCAGCCCTCGCGCCCGGCAATCTCCGCCTCGCGCGCAGCGAGGCGGAAGATATCGGCGGGGGTTGCGATCAGCCCGCAGGCGAAGAATTCGCGCACCGTCTTCTCGCCCATCCCCTCGATGTCGAACGCACCGCGGGAGGCAAAATGGATCAGATGCTCCTCCGCCTGCGCCGGGCAGACGAGACCGCCGGTGCAGCGGCGCACCACCTCGCCAGGTGGGCGGATGGCGGGGCTTTGGCAGATCGGGCAGAGCGTAGGCGGCGTGAAGGGCAGGGCATCGTCAGGCCTGCGCTCTGCCAGCACCGCCACGATCTGCGGGATCACGTCCCCCGCGCGTTGCAGCACCACCGTGTCGCCCGCGCGGATATCCTTGCGCGCGATCTCATCCTCGTTGTGCAGTGTCGCGCGCGAGACCAGCACGCCGCCCACGCCCACCGGTGTCAGGATCGCAACCGGCGTCAGCGCCCCGGTGCGGCCCACCTGGATGTCGATGCGCTCCAGCACGGTTGTCGCCTGTTCCGCCGGGAATTTCCACGCAATCGCCCAGCGCGGCGCGCGTCCGACAAAGCCCAGACGGGTCTGCAGATCGAGCGCGTCGATCTTGTAGACCACGCCGTCAATGTCATAGGCCAGACCGGCGCGTTCGAGCCCCAGACGCTGCTGGAACGCGATGGCGGCGGCTGTGTCGGGCAGCCGGGTGGACAGCGGGTTCACGTCGAACCCCCAGCTTCGCAGCTGTTCGAGATAGTCGAAATGCGTGGTGGCGATGGCGGCCGAGCTTTCCCCCATCGCATAGGCGAACATCCGCAGCGGGCGCCGTGCCGTGATGGCTGGGTCGAGCTGACGCAGCGAGCCCGCCGCCGCATTGCGCGGATTGGCGAAGATCTTCTGCCCCGCCGCCTCCTGGGAAGCGTTCAGCGTCAGGAAATCCGCCTTGGCCATGAACACCTCGCCGCGGATCTCGATCCGTGCCGGGGCAGGGCCGCGCAGCTGGGCCGGAATGCTCTCGATGGTGCGGATATTGGCGGTGACATCCTCGCCCTCGCTGCCATCGCCACGGGTTGCGGCCTGGATCAGCCTGCCGTTCTCATAGGTCAGCGAGATCGAAAGCCCGTCGATCTTCGGCTCACCGACAAAGACGAACGGCTCGCTGCTGCCCAGAAACCGCTGCGCACGTTCCACGAAATCCTGGAAATCCTCAGGCGTGAAGGCGTTGTCGAGCGACAGCATCGGCACCGCGTGGCGGATCTTGGCAAAGCCGGAGGAGGCAGCCCCCCCCACCCGGCGCGATGGCGAATCAGCCCGCACCAGCGCGGGGAAGGCGGCCTCGATGGCGGCGTTCAGCCGGCGCAGCGCATCATATTCGGCATCCGTGACCAAAGGATCGTCATGCTCGTGATAGGCGCGGTCATACTCGGCCAGCAGGGCCGCCAGCCGTGCCAGCTCGGCTGAGGCCGCCTCCGGCGTGGTGGGAAGGATCGTCTCGCTCATGCCGCCCCCAGCAGGCTGGCCGCCGCCGCCCGCGCTGCATCCGTCACCTGTTCGCCCGCCAGCATGCGGGCGATCTCCTCCTGCCGCGCCGCGCCGTGCAGTGCTTCCACGCGCGTTTCGGCACGGCCGTCATCGGTGAATTTCGCCACCCGCAGATGCGACGAGCCACGTGCCGCCACCTGCGGCGAATGGGTCACCAGCAGCACCTGCACCCGCTCCGCCACCCGCGCCAGCCGCTCCCCCACGGCGGCCGCCGTCGCACCACCGATGCCGCTGTCCACCTCGTCGAACACCAGGCTCGGCACCGGCGAGCCGCCGGCCAGCACCACCTTCAGCGCCAGCAACAGGCGCGACAGCTCACCGCCGGAGGCGATCTTGGCGAGCGGCCCTGGTGTCTGGCCCGGGTTGGTGGCGATCAGAAAACGCACCTGATCCACGCCGGCCGCCTGCCAGGCGCCCTCCGCCAGCCGGTCCTGCTGCACCACGAAGCGCGCGCGTTCCAGCTTCAGCGGCGGCAGCTCGGCGCCGATCTCCGCCTCAAGCCGCCGCGCCGCCAGGCTGCGCGCCTCGGACAGCCGGGCCGCCTCCGCGATGTAGCGGGCGCGGGCCTGCGCGGTCTCGCGGTGCAGCGCCTCGACCTGGGCGGTGCCGGTGTCCAGCGCTGCCAGGCGGGCGCGCAACGCCGAAAGCAGATCCGGCAGCAGCGCCACCTGGGTGTTGTGCTTGCGGGCGGCGGCACGCAGCGCGAACAGGCGCTCCTCGGCCGCCTCCAGCAGGCGCGGATCGGCCTCGATCTGATCGGCGAGGCGGGCGAGCAGGTTCTCCGCCTCCGCCAGCGCTTCCTCGGCGCGCTCGATGGCCGCCATCGCCGGGGCAGCCGGGTTGCTGCCATCATTGGAGGACAGTTTCGCCAGCGCCCGGCCGGCGGCGCGCAACGCGGCACCGGGCCCGGAATTGCGCCGATCGCGCGGGCTGAGCTCGGCCATCGCCGCGGCAATCGCCTCGGCGCGGCGTTCGCCGTGCTGCAGGCGTTGGCGTTCGGCGGCCAGCGTCTCCTCCTCCCCGGGCTGTGGCGCCAGGCTGGACAGCTCATCGGTCGCATGACGCAGCCAATCCTCATCGCGCCGCGCTGCCTCGATCATCCGCTCCGCCTCCTGCAGGGCGGAAGCGGCGCCGCGCCAGGCGCGAAACGCGCTGGCGGTGGCCGCGAGCAGATCGCGCGGCACACCATAGGCGTCGAGCAGCCCGGCATGGGAGGCTTGGTCGGCCAGCCCCATCTGGTCGCCCTGGCCCTGCACCTCCACCAGCAGGGCGCCCAGCCGCTTCAGCAGCGCCGCCCCCACCGGCTGGTCATTGACGAAGGCGCGCGAGCGACCGTCCAGCCCCACGATGCGGCGCAGCACGATATCGCCATCGCTGGTGATGCCCTGCTCGGCCAGCAGTTCGAAGGCGGGATGCTGTGCCGGCGGGCTGAACACCGCGGCCACCGACGCCTGGTTCGCGCCCTGGCGCACCAGCCCCTGTTCGCTGCGCGCGCCCAGCGCCAGGCCCAGCGAATCGAGCAGAATCGACTTTCCCGCCCCGGTCTCCCCGGTCAGCACGGTCAGCCCGGCAGCCAGCGCCAGATCCAGCCGCTCGATCAGCACCACATCGCGAATCGACAGGCTCGCGAGCACGGCCCGCTCAGAAGATCGAGGGCACGAGGTGGCTGAAGAAGCCGCCCTGATCGGCCTTGGCCGGCGCCTGCGCATCACCCGCGGCCGCCGTCACCTGGCCGGCATCGACCAGCTGCTTGTAGCTGTCCGCATACCATTCATTGCCGGGATAGTTGTGGCCGAGCACCGCGGCGGTGCGGCGCGCCTCATCGGTCAGGCCGAGCAGCAGATAGATCTCGGTCAGCCGTGCCAGCGCTTCCGGCACGTGGTTGGTGGTCTGATACTGGTCCACCACACGCTGAAACCGGCCGATCGCGGCGGTGTAGAGCCGCTGGCTCTCATAATAGCGGCCGATCTCCATCTCCTTGCCGGCCAGATGGTCGCGCGCCAGGTCGATCTTCAGGCGGGCGTCGCGCGCATAGGGGCTGTCCGGGAAGCGGGAGACCACTTCCTGCAGCGCCGTCATCGCATCGGCGGTGCCCTTCTGGTCGCGCTGAATATCGGCGATCTGCTCATAGTAGCACAGGGCGCGCAGATAATACGCATAGGCGATATCGCGGTTGGCTGGATGCAGCTGAATGAACCGATCCAGAACAATGATCGCATCGGAGTAATGCTGGCGCAGGTATTCGCCGTAACCCTGCATCAGCTGGGCGTTCACCACATAGCCGGAATACGGATAGGTCTGTTCCAGGGAGCTGAAGGTCTTCACCGCCTTGTCGAACTGGTTGCCGTTGATCTGATCGACACCGTCCGAATAAAGCTGATCAACCGGGATGGTGGCCGGATCGGGCGGCGTGTCGGTCTGGAACAGCGAACAGCCGCCGAGCAGGCCGAGCGGCAGGCTGAGGGCGGAAATCATGATGAGCGATCGGGCGGACAGCCGGTCTGCAAGGCGGGGAAGAGGCACGTGGTTCACCTGACGCTGAGGGAGCGCTGTCTATAGCACAGCGCGGTTGCAGGCGAAGCCCACCTCGGTTGCTATCGGATGGCAATCAGGTGGCAATCAGCCGGATCGCGAATGGCTCAGCTCAGGCAGCAACCGAGGCGGGCTGCCACACCGGGTTGGTGTCGGCATCGGGGCTCACCAGGCGCCAATTGGCATCATCGGCGAACAGCGCGCGCAGCAACTGGTTGTTCAGCGCGTGGCCGGTGCGGTGCGCCACCAGGCGAGCCATCAGCGGGCTGCCGGCAAGCGCCAGATCGCCCACCGCGTCGAGCACCTTGTGACGAACGAACTCGTCCGGCCGGCGCAGACCGCACGGGTTGAGGATCGAATCGCCGTCCACCACGATCGCGTTGTCCAGGCTGCCACCGAGCGCAAGCCCTGCCGCCCGCAGCGCCTCAACTTCCTGCACATTGGTGAAGGTGCGGCAATTGGCCAGCTCGGCGCGGAAATTCTCAGATGTCAGCCGCATCGAATAGGCCTGACGGCCGATGGCACGGGCCTGGAAGTCGATCGACATCGCAAGGTCAAAGCCGAACGCGCAGGGGCGCAGCTCGGCGAACGCCTCGCCCTGCGTCACGCGCACGCTGCGCAGCACCTCGATATGCGAGACCGGCACGGCCTGATCGACAATGCCTGCGCAATCGAGCAGGAAGATGAAGCTGGCGGAGGAGCCATCCAGGATCGGCACTTCCGGCCCGTCGATCTCGATCAGCACATTGTGCACCGCGCTGCCGGCCAGGGCCGCCATCACATGCTCGATCGTGCCGACCCGGCATTGCGGGCGGGCTGGATGCGCGATGACGGTGCACAGACGCGTGTCGCACACATGGTCGAACCGTGCCGGGATGTCGATCGGCCCATCCGCCGGGTCGAGATCAACGCGGCGGAACACGATGCCGCTGCCAGCCGGCAGCGGGTGCAGCGACATGCGGGTCTTGCGGCCGCTGTGCAGGCCGATGCCGACGCAATCGATGGACTGTGCGAGGGTGCGCTGGGTGGCGGTGGCGGTCTGCAGCGACATGCCGTGCATCAGACCATCCATTGTGTTGCCATCTCCAAATCCGGTGCCGGGATACGCTGGTCACGCCCCAAACTAGCAGGCGATCCTGGTCGCACCAGTCAATGATTATTGCGAAATATTACGACATAACGTGCTGATTTATATAAGTTTTTTCTCGTCATCAGGTTACATACTGATACAAACTGCTGCACTGCATCATCGTGGCAAAAATAGGGCGATGACGACTTGTGTCAAAAACGATCAGGGCCGCCCACCGAACTGGCGGGCGGCCCTGTTTGGGCGTTGGATGCGCGGATGGCTCAGGTCTGCCGGCGCAGGAAGGCCGGGATCTCGATGCCCATCTCATCCGTGCTGGCCTGCTGCACCTGTGGCCGTGGCTCGGCGTTGAAGGCCGCCACATGCGGCTCGGCCCGCTGCGCCATCTGCTCCGGTGCCGGGGCTGGTTCATGGTTGGTGCCGCGGATGGCGCCGGTGACGATGCTGAACAGGTTCTTGCGCGGCGACGGGCTTGCGGCCGGATCACCGAACAGGCTGGCACGACCCGCAGGTTTCACATCCGGTGCGCGGCTGGTGCTGCGCTGCGGTGCCTGGGATGGCTGCGGCATCGGCTTCAGCGGCTGTTGCAGATGCGCCGGGATGTGACGCGCAACCGGCGCCTCATCCACATCATCGGCTGGCAACATCGGTTCCGCCAAGCGGGGCTGTGCTGCGCGTGCCTCGGGCTGACGCTGCTCCGGCAGACGCGGCTCGGCAAAGCGCGACATCGGCATGGCCTGTGCCCCAAGCGGGCGGGCCGAAGGCGATGAACGTTGCTCCGTTGCCGGCTGCCCTGCGACGGACAGGCCGCTGATGAACTGGCGTGGCAGAGACGGGCTCGGCGGCGGGGCGGCCTGCGCGGGCATCGCAGCCCCGCTCAGCCCCACGGCATTCTGGCCTGCAACCGTCTGCGGCTGCTGCGGCATATGGCTCTGGCCAACCGCCTGCGCCAAAACGGGAGCCTGGGCCGCCGTCATGGCGAGCTGGGCCGCACTTGCCGAGCTGTCACGCGCCACCGGGCCGGAATGCGTTGGGTGCCCGGCGTTGGCGCCGATGCCTCCCACAGCCGCCAGCTGCGGGCGTTCGGCGGCCTGCGTCTCGATGCCGGTTGCCACCACCGACACCCGGATGATGCCATTGAGGCTGTCATCGATCGCGGTGCCGAAGATGATGTTGGCGTCCTCGTCCACCTCGGCGCGGATGCGGTTCGCCGCCTGATCGACCTCGAACAGCGTCATATCGTCGCCGCCGGTGATGTTGATCAGCAGGCCGCGCGCGCCGGACATCGAGGTGTCCTCCAGCAGCGGGTTGTTGATGGCAAGCTCGGCGGCGCGCAGCGCGCGATCCTCGCCGTCGGCCTCGCCGGTGCCCATCATCGCCTTGCCCATCTCCAGCATCACGGTGCGGATATCGGCAAAGTCCAGATTCACCAGCCCCGGGGCCACCATCAGATCGGTCACGCCGCGCACGCCCATGTAGAGGACCTTGTCGGCCATCTGGAAGGCTTCCTTGAAGCTCGTGCGCTCATTGGAAAGCCGGAACAGGTTCTGGTTGGGGATCACGATCAGCGTGTCCACCCATTGCTGCAGCTCCTCGATGCCGAGATCGGCTGCCTTGGCGCGCCTGCCGCCTTCGAAGGTGAACGGCTTGGTCACCACAC
Organism: uncultured Rhodospirillales bacterium; assembly: GCA_903924855.1. Classification (GTDB taxonomy): domain Bacteria; phylum Pseudomonadota; class Alphaproteobacteria; order Acetobacterales; family Acetobacteraceae; genus CAIQQQ01. The sequence continues at coordinate 9,173 of CAIYCW010000048.1, forward strand.
CCACGGTCAGAATGCCGCGCTGGCGCGCCATGCGCGCGATCACGGGGGCGGCACCCGTGCCGGTGCCACCGCCCATGCCGGCGGTGATGAAGACCATGTGCACACCGTCCAGATGGCGGTCCACCTCATCGGCGGCCTCCTCGGCGGCGGCGCGGCCGATCTCGGGTTTGGCGCCAGCACCCAGGCCCAGCGTCAGATGCGGCCCAAGCTGGATGCGGCGATCAGCGCGCGAATTCTGCAGCGACTGCGCATCCGTGTTGGCGACGACAAACTCCACCCCTTTGAGGTTGAGGTTGATCATCGTGTTCACGGCGTTCGTACCGCCACCTCCAACGCCGATCACGGTGATCCGGGGCGAGAAATCGGTGTGCATCTGCGGCGTATAGGTCAGGTTCAAGGTCATTGGGCGGCTCCTCCCATCAGCGGGAACTGTACGGCCATTGTTCGAGTCGGAAGTAGTCTCAGGTCTTTTCACGCAAGAAATTGACAATGCGGCGCAAAATACCATCCGGGCGATCCGATTCGGCATCGAGGTCAAGATGGTTTCTGCCCTCACCGGCGGCCCAGGCGAGCAATCCGATGCAGGTGGCAAAGGCGGGACCGGCGGCGGATTCGGGCAGGCCGCGCGGCGAGGCAGGCTTGCCCAGCCGCACCTGGCGACCCAGAATCTGGGTCGCAAGCTCGGCCACGCCCTGCAGCTGGCTGGCACCGCCGGTCAGCACCACACGGTTGCCGGCCACACTGCCCAGGCCGTCCAGCCGCTCGCGCACCATCTCGAACGTCTCTTCCAGGCGCGGGATGATGATGCCCACCACCGCCTGGCGCGGCGCCTTGACGATGTGATGCTCAGGCTCGCCCACCAGACGGATGGTCAGCATCTCGCGCTCATCGTCCTGGCTCGGCTGGGCGCTGCCATAGAGCGTCTTCAGCCGCTCGGCATGCGCCACCGGCGTCGACAGCAGGCGCGCGATGTCGTTGGTCACGTGCTGGCCGCCGATCGGGATGATCGCGGTGTGGATCACCTGCCCCTCGGCGAACACCGCCATCGATGTCACGCCGCCGCCCATGTCGATGACGGTGGCGCCCAGCGCCTTCTCATCCTCCACCAGTGTGGCAAGCCCCGCCACCATCGGGGCGGAGGCGATCTCCGCCACCCCCAGATCGCAGCGCGCCAGGCAGGCCTGCAGGGTGCGAAGCGCGGTCTGCTGAACATCGATCACATGCAGCCTGGCACTCAGCGTGTCGCAATGCAGCCCGCGCGGGTCATCCACCCCCATCGTGTCATCGGCGGCGAAGTTGAGCGGCAGCGCATGGACGATATGGCGGCCCTCGGCTGCGGCGCGGATGCGCCCCTCCTGCAGCACGCGCTTCACGTCGGCCTCCACCACCGCCCGCCCACCCACCGGCCAGCGCACGTTGAACAGCCGGCTCTCGGGCTGCCCGCCCGAGATGTTGACGATCACGCTGCGCAGCCGCGTGTCGGCCTGCGTCTCCGCCCGCGCCACGGCGGCGCGGATCGCGCGCTCCGCCGCCTCGATATCCACAATGCCGCCGGCGCGCACGCCATCGGCGCGCTGAAACCCGCAGCCAAGCACGCGCACCGAGCCATCCTGTTCGGCGCGCGCCACCAGACAGGCAATCTTGGTGGTGCCGATATCCAGCACCCCGAACGTGCCGGTGTGGCGTGGCGGACCGCGCCTGCGCGGCAGGGCAGGTGGCTCGTCGAGCAGCGCCATGTCCTGCTCGAACGCATCTTCCCGGCTGTTGCGCGGGGTGGGCACGGACAGAACATTCATCGGCGCGTTCATGCCGGTTTCCTTGCCGAAGGAGGGGGCTGGGATGGCGGGGTGTCCTGGGTCGCCGCCGCATTGCCGGACGCCGCATTGCCGGGGGCGGCATGGCCGCAGGGCGCCTCGGTCATCGGGCGCAGCCGCAGCCGGTCCGGCAGGCGCAGATCGATCTCGGCCAGTGGCCGGTCGAGCAGCTGCTTGCTGCCCTGCAACTCGGCAAGCTTTGCCAGCGCCTGATCCTCCGCCCCTTCGGGCAGCTCCACCACGGCGCCGCTGGTCATGCACAGATCCCAGCGCCGCCCGCTCACCCGGATCGCCGCCAGCATGCGCCCGGAAAGCGGCGCGTATTTGCCATAGACCGCCATCAGTGCTGCGGCCTTGTCCGGCGCACCTTCCCCCACCACCAGCGGCAGCGCGTCCACAAACGCCGCCACATCGGCGTCGCTCACCACATGCCCCGCCTCATCGATCAGGGTGAAGTCGCCATGATTCTGCCAGACCGCAAAGGGCCTGCGCTCATCGAGCACGATGCGGATGGTGTGTGGCAGCACGCGCTCGATGATGGCCGAACGCACCCAGGCGATTCGCGCGATTCGCGCCCGCGCCCCCTCCAGCGACACGCTCAGGATCGGATCGCCGAGTCGCGCCCCCAGCGCCTGCTCGATCTGCGGCTGCGGCGTCTTCTGCTGGCCGATCACCTCGATCTTGCGGATGTCAAACCCAAGCCCTGCCGTAGCGGTGCCCGCCACCGTCCCGCCAAAGCGGATCGACTGCACCAGCGATGCCGCACCGATCAGCACCGCAAGCCCCATCAGCGCCAGCAGGCTCGGCTTGAGCTGCTTGCGCTGGCGCCGCAACATCAGCTTCCAGGCACTCGGCCGATCCGGCAGCTTCGCCGCCGGGCGCTGCGGCTCCATCGCCGGCATCGGCCGTGGCCGTGCTGCCTGCGGCCTGCCGCTGGGCGGGCGCTGGCCTGCGTTCAACGGCGGCGGGCTCATGCGCGGCATGCGGCCGCCTCCACCATCCAGCGGCACAAAGCCGGGAAATCGATGCCGCACAGCGCCGCCTGCTCCGGCAGCAGCGAGGTGGGGGTAAGGCCCGGCTGGGTGTTCACCTCCAGCAGCACCAGCCGGCCCGGCTCGCCCTCGGTGTCGTCATAGCGGAAATCGGCGCGCGAGGCGCCGCGGCAGCCCAGCGCGCGATGTGCCGCCAGCGCGATGCGCATCGCCTCGGCCGCAGCCTCGGGGTGGATCTTCGCCGGCAGCTCATGCCGGCTGCCGCCCTCGGCGTATTTCGACTCGTAATCGTAGAACGCATGGGTGGCCAGAATCTCGGTCACCGTCAGCGCCCGGTCGCTCATCACCCCCACCGTCAGCTCGCGGCCAGGAATGAATTCCTCCACCATCGCGGTCGTCCCGAACCGCCAGGCACGCGCCACATCCGCCCTTCGGTTGTCGCCGGCGCGGATGATCTCCACCCCCACCGAGGAGCCCTCGTTCAGCGGCTTGATCACATAGGGCACCGGCAGCGGATCGGCCTCCACCAGCCCCGCCACCTCCATCACGCCGCCCGGCGCGACAGGCAGGCCATGCGCCGCGAAGATCGCCTTGGCGGCCGCCTTGTCCATCGCCAGCGCCGAGGCGCGCACGCCGGAATGGGTGTAGGGGATGTCCAGCCAGTCCAGCACACCCTGGATCGCGCCATCCTCGCCGAACCGACCGTGCAGCGCGTTGAACACCGCATCCGGCCGCGGTGTCAGCGCCGCGATGACGGCTGAGATATCGGGCCCCACCTCGATCGGCGTCACCCGCCAGCCCAGGCCGGTGAGCGCTGCGATCACCTGCCGGCCAGAGGCGAGACTGACCTCGCGCTCAGCCGAGATACCGCCATAGAGAACCGCCACATGGGTCATGGTGTGCTGTCCTTCAGCGGCGGAAAGCCGATGCGACGGATCTCCCAATGCAGATCGATGCCGCTGGCCGCCTTCACGCGCCGGCGGACCTCCTCGCCCAGGCCTTCAATATCGGCCGCCGAGGCATCGCCCAGATTGAGCAGAAAGTTGCAGTGCTTCTCCGACACCTGCGCCCCGCCCCGGCGCAGCCCGCGGCAGCCGGCGCCGTCGATCAGCTCCCAGGCCTTCTGCCCCGGCGGGTTGCGGAAGGTGGAGCCCCCGGTGCGCGCCCGCACCGGCTGGCTCGCCTCGCGATTGGCGCGGATCTCGGCCATCCGGGTGGCGATCCCCGCCCTGTCGCCAGGGGCCGCGCTGAGCTTCGCGCGCACCACCACCGATTCCGGCGGCAGGCGCGAATGGCGATACTCAAAGCCAAGCTGGCCCGCATCGAGCCGCAGCAACTGCCCATCCCGTGTCACGATCTCCGCCCAGTCCACCACCTGGGACATGTCGCTGCCATAGGCGCCGGCATTCATCGCAACCGCACCGCCGATGGTGCCGGGAATGCCCGACAGGAATTCCAACCCGGCCAGCCCGGCCTCGGCCGCATGTTCGGCAACCGTCGCATCCAGACACGCAGCGCCCACTACCAGCCCGCCCGGCTCCGCCACGATGGTGTTGAAGCCGCGTGCCAGGCGGATCACCACGCCGTTGATGCCACCGTCGCGCACGATCAGGTTGGAGGCGGCGCCGATCACAAACACCGGAACCTCCAGCGGCAGGGCGGCCAGGAACTGCGCCAGATCGCCAGCATCCTCCGGCTTCACCAAAGCCTCCGCCGGGCCGCCCACGCGAAACCAGGTGGTGGGCGCCAGCACCACACCTTCCTGAATCCGCCCGCGCAGCTTCGGCAGCATGGTGATCATCGCGGCACCGCCCGCTGGCCCTGTTGCAGCTCCGCCAACTGGGCGGGCAGCGCCTGCGCCCATTGGGTGATGTTGCCAGCCCCCAGACACACCACGTAATCGCCCGGCTTGGCGATGGCATGGATCATCTCCGCCAGATGCCCAGGCGAGGGCAGCGCCACCACGGAACGATGGCCGGAGGCGCGCAGCCCCTCCACCAGCGCATCGCGGTTGACACCCTCGATCGGCTGCTCACCCGCCGCATACACATCCGCCACGATCACCGTGCCGGCATCGTTCATGCAGGTGCAGAACTCGCGAAACAGCGATTGCAGACGCGTGTAGCGATGCGGCTGCACCACGGCGATCACATCACGGGCGCCTGCCTGGCGCGCCGCCTTCAGCACGGCCGCGATCTCCACCGGGTGATGGCCGTAATCATCGATCACCGTGATGCCGCCCTGCTCACCGGTCTTGGTGAAGCGGCGCTGCACGCCGTGGAAATTGAGCAACGCCATGCGCAGCGTGTTCTCATCGATCTCCATCTCGATGCCGATGGCGAGTGCCGCCAACGCGTTGGAGACGTTGTGCGCCCCCAGCATCGGCAGCCGGAACGGCCCCATGCGGCGCGAGCGGTTGCGCACCCGATCCGCCACCTCGATCTCGAAAGTCGCCCCGTTGCGATCCATCTTCACCGGATCGGCGCGCACATCCGCCTGTGGCGAGAAGCCATAGGTCACCACCCGCCGGTCGGACAGGCGCGGGATCATCTGCTGCACCGAGGGGTGATCGATGCACAGCACGGCAAAACCGTAGAACGGGATGTTTTGCACGAACTGGTCAAACCCGTGCGTCATCGCCTCCGCGGTGCCCCAATGGTCCAGATGCTCCGGGTCGATATTGGTCACCACCGCGATGGTGGCGGGCAGGCGCAGGAAGGAGCCATCCGACTCATCGGCCTCCACCACCATCCATTCGCCCGAGCCCATGCGGGTGTTGGAGCCATAGGCGTTGATGATGCCGCCATTGATCACCGTGGGGTCGAGCTTCGCCGCCTCCAGCACGGTTGCGATCATCGAGGTGGTGGTGGTCTTGCCATGGGTGCCGCCCACCGCGATCGCCCAGCGCAGCCGCATCAACTCGCCCAGCATCTCGGCGCGGCGCACCACCGGGATCAGCCGGGCGCGGGCGCGGCGCAGCTCCGGATTGTCCGGCTTCACCGCGGTGGAGATCACCACCACGCGGGCCTCGCCCAGATTCTCCTCGGCGTGGCCGATGGCAACCGCAATGCCCGCCTCGCGCAGCCGCCGCACATTGCCGCTTTCGGCAATGTCGCTGCCCTGCACCGCATAGCCCAGATTGTGCAGCACCTCCGCAATGCCGGACATGCCGATGCCGCCGATGCCGATGAAATGAATGGGTCCGATGGACAGCGGAAGCGCTCTCATGTCGCTGTCTCCTGTGCAATGAGCGTGTGTTCGACGAGATCGGCCAGATGTTGGGCGGCCTCGAGTCGGGCAAAGGAAAATGCGGCCTGGCCCACCGGACCCAAGGTTTCCGGCTCGGCCATCAGCCGAGCGATGAAATCCGCCAGATCGGCGGCGAACAGGCTGGACTGGTCCATCATCCAGGCGCCACCCGCCTCGGCCAAGGCGCGCGCATTGGCGCGCTGATGATCATCGATGGCGCCCGGCAGCGGCACCAGAATGGCGGGCCGGCCGATCGCCGCAAGCTCCGCCACGGTGGAGGCACCGGCCCGCGCGATCACCAGATGCGACTGCACCAGCAGCGATGCCACATCGGCAAAGAAGGGCTGCAGCTCGGCCGCAAGCCCCATCTCCGCATACAGGCCGCGCACCGTCGCCAGATCCTCGGCGCGCACCTGCTGGGTCAGCCGCAGCCGCGCGCGATGCGGCTCCGGCAGATGCGAGATCGCCTCCGGGATCAGCGTGGAGAACACCCGCGCCCCCAGCGACCCCCCAAGCACCAAAAGATTGAACCCCTCGTAGGGCGGGTCCACAGACCCGCCACTCTGCGCCGCGATCGCGGGCCTGACCGGATTGCCAACACAAACCGCCTCGATGCCCGCCGGCACCCGCGTCGTCACCGGAAAGCTCAGCGCCAGCGCATCGGCAAACCGGCACAGCGCCTTGTTGGCCCGCCCCAGCACCGCGTTCTGCTCGTGCAGCACCACGCGCGGACGGGGCGAGACCAGCCGCGCCGCGATCACCGGGGCCACGGACGGATAGCCGCCAAACCCCACCACAGCGGCAGGCTTCAGCCGGCGCAGAATGCCGCGCGCCTGAAACACGCCCAGGATCAGCGCCAGCATCGCGCGGCCGGCGCGCACCACGCCGCGCCCGGCAATGCCGGCCCCCTTGATCACATGCCGCTCGCATGGGGCGAACACCGCCGAGCGATCGCCGGCAGAGCGCGCATCCGTCATCAGCACCACGCGCCGGCCGCGCCGCATCAGCTCGGCCGCCAGCGCCTCCGCCGGGAAGAAATGCCCGCCCGTGCCGCCCGCCGCGATGACGATGGGGGAGGTCACAACAACTCCCCCGACCCACCACGCCGCGTCAGCGCCAGCAGCATGCCCATGCCCAGCGCCACCGCGATGGCGGAGGAGCCGCCATAGGAGATGAACGGCAGCGTCATGCCCTTGGTCGGCAGCATGCCCATGGTGGAGCCCATGTTGATGAAGGCCTGCAGCCCGAAACTGCCGATCAGCCCGGTGGCCGCCAGCACCACGAACAGATCCCCTTCGGACAGCAGCCGCAGCAGTCCGCGCAGCACGATGAAGGCAAAGACCAGCACCAGAATGGCACACAGGATGAAGCCGAACTCCTCACCCATCACCGCAAACACGAAATCGGCATGCGCGTCCGGCAGATGGTCCTTCACCGTGCCTTCGCCGGGCCCCTGGCCGAACACCCCGCCATTGCCGAACGCCTCCAGCGCGCGGTCGATCTGGAAATGATCGCCCTTGGTGGGGTCCAGAAAGCTCATGATGCGAAAGCGGAAATGCGGCACCGCGATGAAGGCGGCGACACCGCCGCCCAGCACCAGCGCCACCCCCAGCGCCAGCAGCCGCAGATCCAGCCCCACCACGAAAAGCTGCAGCAGCAGCACCGCGGTGATCACCGCCAGCATGCCCATATCCGGCTGCGCCTTCAGCAGCACCGCGATCACCGCATAAAGCGCGAACACCACCGCCAGATAGCTCACCTGACGCTCGCGCTTCCATTGGCCGAGCAGCCACGCCGTCACCACGGCAAAGCACGGCTTGAGAAACTCACTCGGCTGCACCGACAGGCCGGGCAGCGCGATCCAGCGCGTTGCCCCCTTGATGTTGGGCCCGATCACCAGCGTCGCCGCCGTCATCACCAGGGCGCCGGCAAACAGCACCAGCGACAGCCGCCGCACGCCCCGCGGTGACAGCAGCGACAGCGCGAACACCAGCACCGAGGCCGCCGCCAGAAACGGCACCTGGCGGAACACGAAGGCGTTGCGGGATGCGCCGATGCGCTCCGCCACCGCAGGCGACGCCGCCAGCATCATCAGATAGCCAAGCCCGATCAGCGCCAGGATCGCCATCAGCGTCCAGCGATCGACCGACCACCACCAGCGGCCGAGCAGTGAATTGTCCGCGCGCGACGGCACCGGCATCAGATGCTCTCCCCGGCGGCTTTGCGGGCCAGATCGCGGAACACGTCGCCGCGCTGGTCAAAGCCGGTGAACTGGTCCCAGCTCGCGCAGGCCGGCGACAGCAGCACCGCATCCGGCGCAAGCATCGGGATCAGCCGCACCGCCTCATCCACCGCGCGCTCCAGCGTGCCGACCAAGCTGTGCGCCACGTTATGCGCCGAAAGCGTCTCGGCGAACGGTGCGGCGTCCCGCCCGATCAGCAGGGCATGGCGGATGCGCGGGAAAAATTCGGCAAGCGGCGCGATGCCGCCTTCCTTGGACTGGCCACCGGCGATCCATATCATCCGCTCATAGCAAGAAAGCGCCTTGGCGGCGCTGTCCGCATTGGTGGCCTTGCTGTCATTCACCCACAGCGTCTCCCCGCTGCGCGCCACCAGCTCCTGGCGATGGGCAAGGCCCGGATAGCTTCGAATGCCGGCCGCGATCGCCGCATCGCCAAGCCCCAGCGCATGGCAGAGCGCGGTTGCGGCCGCGATGTTCTGCGCGTTGTGCCGGCCGGGCAGAGTGGGGGCGGTGGCCAGCGGCGCATCATCGCCCGAGATCATCACCAGCCGTGCCGGGCCATGATCTGCCGCCATCTCCCGGCTGAGTGCGTCATCGGCCCCGATCACCGCCACATCACCCTCCGTCTGACGGTCAAAGATGTGACGCTTGGCGGCCGCATACCCGGCCATGTCGCCATGGCGGTCGATATGATCCGCGCTGAGATTGAGCATCGCAGCCGCATCGAACCGCAGGCTGGCGAGTCTCTCCAACATATAGCTCGACATCTCCAGCACATAGACGCCGTCATCCGGCAGCAGGCCGAGCGAGAGCGCCGCCTCCCCCAGATTGCCGCCCGCCTTCGCCTGGAGGCCGGATTGGGTCAGGATATGCGCCACCAGCGCCGTGGTGGTCGATTTGCCGTTGGTGCCGGTGATGCCCACGAACCGCGCGGCCGACCCCGCCTTGCGCACCGCGCGGTAGAGCAGATCGGCGTCCGACAGGATCGGCACGCCCGAAGCCCGCGCCGCGATCGCCGCCGGGTGCGGCTTTGGCAGCAGATGCGGAATGCCTGGCGACATCACCAGCCCCTGCAGCCCCGCCATCACCGGCTCGGCCACCACCAGCCCGGTGGCGGCCTCGCGCGCCTTGGCGGTGTCATCCCACACCGTCACCTCCGCCCCCATCGCCACCAGTGCGCGCGCGGCAGGCAGGCCGGCGCGGCCCAGCCCCAGCACCGCGAAGCGCTCACCCTTGAAGATGTCGGGCGGGAAGGGCGCGCTCATCGGATCTTCAGCGTCGCAAGGCCGACCAGAGCCAGGATCATCGAGATGATCCAGAACCGGATCACGATGGTGGGCTCAGCCCAGCCCTTCTTCTCGAAATGATGATGCAGCGGCGCCATCAGGAACACGCGCCGCTTGGTGCGCTTGTACCAGAACACCTGGATGATGACGGACAGCGTCTCCACCACGAACAGCCCGCCCACGATGGCCAGCACGATCTCGTGCTTGACCACCACCGCCACCGCCCCCAGCGCGCCGCCCAGTGCCAGCGAGCCGGTATCGCCCATGAACACCGCGGCCGGCGGCGCGTTGAACCACAGAAAGCCAAGCCCCGCGCCGATCATGGCCGAGCAGAACACCGAAAGCTCCCCGGTGCCGGGCACTTCGCTGATCTTCAGGTAGTCCGAGAAATTGTGGTTGCCGACCAGATAGGCGATCAGCGCGAACACGGCACCCGCGATGATGGTGGGCACGATCGCCAACCCGTCCAGCCCATCGGTCAGGTTCACCGCGTTGGACGCCCCCACCATCACGAAGGCGGCGACGAACGGGAACGCCAATCCCAGCGGGATCAGCACATCCTTCAGCATCGGAATGGCAAGGCCGGTGGCCAGCGGCGCGCGGGTGATCATCATGATCCACAAAGCGGCCCCCAGCCCGATCGCCACCTGCAAAATCATCTTGCCGCGCCCGGACAGGCCGCGAAACGACGCCTTGGACAGCTTGATGTAGTCATCCACAAAGCCGATCGCGCCATAGCCGATCGTCACCATCAGCACCGCCCACACATACTGGTTGCGCAGATCGGCCCAGAGCAGGGTGGACAGCGTCATCGTGGACAGGATCAGCACGCCGCCCATGGTGGGCGTGCCCTTCTTGGTCACCAGATGGCTCTCCGGCCCATCCGGCCGGATCGGCTGGCCGGCGCCCTGCACCGATTTCAGCCAGCGGATCAGCGTGGGGCCGAAGAACAGGCTGAGCACCAGCGCCGTCATGCAGGCGGCACCCGAGCGGAAGGTGAGGTAGCGCAGCAGGTTCGCCAGAATGAACTGATCGGCGAAGGGCCGGGCGAGGTTGAACAACATCAGGAAGCATCCTTGTGCGGCCCGTCCGGGGCCGTGGCCGCGCCGGACGCTGCCGTCTCGATCGCGGTGACGATGGTTTTCATGCGGCTGCCCAGCGAGCCTTTGACCAGAACGGCGTCCCCGGCTTGCAGCTCCTGCAACACCAGTTCCGCGAGTCCGGTCGAATCTGCGGCATGGGCGCCACGGCGGGAGGGCGCAATCGCATCGTGCAGCCGGCGCATCAAGGGGCCGCAGGTGAACAACAGGTCTGCATTGGCCTCGACATCGCAAGCCAGACTCACATGCTCGGCCGGTCCCGCCTCGCCCATCTCCAGCATGTCGCCCAGCACCGCGATGCGCCGCGCGGCCGGTGCCAGGCCCAGCAGGCCCAGCGCCGCGCGCACCGAGGCGGTGGAGGCGTTGTAGCTTTCATCCAACAGCGTGATGGCGCCCTGCGGCAGCACAATGGTGCGCCGTGCGCCGCGTCCAGCCCCGGGTGCGAACCCGGCCAGCGCCTCGGCACCCCGCACCGGATCGGCGCCCAGCAGATGGGACGCGGCGAGCGCCGCCAGCGCGTTCATCGCCATGTGCAGGCCAGGCGCCGGCAAATGAAACCCGATCTCGCGCCCCGCCACGCGCACCACAAGCCGCGTGCCATCGGCATCGGCCGATGCCTGCAACAGCCGATGCGTGGCATGCTCCGCCGCGCCGAAGGTCTCGACAGTGGCGGTGGTGGCGGCGCGCATCCGCGCAAGCATGGCGCTGTCCGCCGGCAGCAGCAGCACGCCACCCGGCTCCAGCCCGGCCGCGATGCTCGCCTTCTCATCGGCGATCGCCTCGATGCTGCCGAGATGGCCGATATGGGCGGTGCCGATGGTGGTGATCACCGCCACATGCGGCCGTGCCATGCGGGCCAGCGGGGCGATCTCGCCCGCATGGTTCATGCCGATCTCCGCCACCGCGAACCGTGCGTCGGGCGGCATGCGCGCAAGCGTCAGCGGCACGCCCCAATGGTTGTTGTAGGACGCCTCGGCGGCATGGGTGGCGCCTTGCGCCTGCAGGATGCAGCGCAGCATCTCCTTGGTGGTGGTCTTGCCGACACTGCCGGTGACCGCGACCAGACGGCCCTGAAACCGCGTCCGGGCAAAATGGCCCATGGCGTGCAGCGCCTCGAAACTGTCCGCCACGTGCAGCAGCCGCGCATCGGCGGCGACGCCTTCGGGCATGGCATGCACCAACGCCCCCGCGGCACCCTTCGCCAGCGCGCCCGCGACAAACCGATGCCCGTCGCCATTCTCGCCGATCAGCGCCAGGAACATCTGCCCAGGCTGAAGACTGCGGCTGTCGATCGACACGCCGGAAGCCGAGAAGGCGGAGGCAAACCGCCCGCCGGTTGCGTTCAGCAGATCAGCCTCGGTCCAAAGCGCGCTCATGCCGCCCCCACCAGGCTGCGGATCACCCCGGCATCGTCGAACGGCAGCACCTCGCCCGCCACGATCTGGCCTTGCTCATGCCCCTTGCCGGCCACCACCAGAACATCGCCCGGGCGCAGCTCCGCAAGCCCCGCCGCGATCGCGGCCGCGCGGTCGCCGATCTCGTGGGCCTGCGGGATGGCGGCCAGAATGGCGGCGCGGATGGCGGATGGCACCTCTCCGCGCGGATTGTCATCCGTGACGATGGCGATATCGGCGGCCCGCGCGGCCTGGCCCATCAAGGGCCGCTTGCCCGGATCGCGATCGCCCCCGGCGCCGAACACCAGCACCAGCCGGCCTTCGGTGTGCGGGCGCAGGGCCGCGATCAGACGTTCCAGCGCATCGGGCGTGTGCGCGTAATCGACATAGGCGGCAGCGCCGTTGGCAAGCCGCGCCGCCAGCTCCAACCGGCCGCGCACACCTTCCAACCGGCCCAGATGGTCTGCGGCCTGCGAAACCCCGCTCGCCTCAGCAAGGGCTGCCGCCAGCACCGCATTGTCGGCCTGGAACCGTCCCGCCAGCGGAAGCATGTGCTCGCGCCCATCCACCCGGATGATCTGCCCATCCGGCCGCGCCACGCAGGATTGAGGACCCACCACGCGCAGATCCAGATGGCGCAGCTGGGCGATGGCGCGCAGCTGCGCCAGGCTGTCCGCGTCCAGCGTGGTGCTGGCCAAAGCAGGCGCACCCTCCGGGAGCAATTCCGCGAACAGCCGCAGCTTGGCCGCGCGATAGGCCTGCATGGTGCCGTGATAATCCAGATGATCCCGCGTGAGATTGGTGAAGCCCGCCGCACGCAGCCGCACCCCATCCAGCCGGTGCTGATCCAGCCCGTGCGACGATGCCTCGATCGCGGCATGGCCGATCCCGGCCGATCTCAGCGCCGCAAGCTGGGTGGCCAGTGCCACCGGATCAGGCGTGGTCAACCCCGGGCCTTGCGCGAACCCGTCCGCGATCAGCCCGAGCGTGCCCAGGCTCGCCGCCGCGCGCCCGGCGAGGAGCCAGATCTGGCGCAGGAAATCCACCGTGCTCGTCTTGCCGTTGGTGCCGGTCACCGCCACCACGCAGTCCGGCTGCGGCCCGGCCAGGGCTGAGGCGATCAGCGCCAGCGCCCGGCGCGGCTCCTTGTGGGCGATCATCGGCACGCGTGCCACACCGACGGGCCATTGCGTGCCGGTGGGCGCCAGCACTGCCGCCACGCCCTGCGCCACCGCCTGGCCGATGAAATCCGCCCCGTTCACCCGCAGCCCGGGCAGGGCTGCAAAGATCATCCCTGGTCCCGCCGCACGGCTGTCCGCCGTGATGCCGGTCAGTTCCAGCCGGGCCAGCTCCGCCTGACCCGCAAATCCAATCAGGGTGAGAAGGTCATTGCCCAGCATTGGCGGGCACACGCAGCGACGCGCTGCGCCGCAGATCACGGGCAAGCAATGTGGCCGGCTGGGTGACCACGGCAGGCGGCGGCTCGGCATGCGCCACAGGCGTCGCCGGTGCCCCGGCCGGCCGGCCCGGCTGCAGCGGAATGGCCAGCGATGCCTCGGTCGCCGCCGCCGTGTCTGTCTCCGGCAGCAGACCCAGCATCGGCGCCACCCGCGCGATCACCCGCCCGGCCGCGGGGGCGGACACCCAGCCCGCCGTCGCATAGCCATGCGTCTCGGCATTGGCGCGCGGCGTGTCCAGCATGATGTAGACGGCATAGCGCGGCGCGTTCATCGGAAACACGCTCATGAAGGCGGACACGTTGTCCTTCTTGGCATAGCCGTTCTTGGTCGATTTCTCGGCCGTGCCGGTCTTGCCGCCCACGAAATAGCCTGGCACATCGGCTGCCTTGCCATAGCCCTGCGTCACCACCAGGCGCATCAGCTTGCGGACCGTGTCGGAGGTCGATTGCTGCATCACCCGCAGCCCCTGCGGCCGCAGATCGGCACTGTCCTGTGCCAGCAAGGTGGGGCGCAGCTTCACCCCGCCATTCGCCACTGCGGCCGTGGCGACCACCACATGCAAGGGGGTGACGGCAATGCCATGGCCGAAGCCCATGGTCAGCGTCGCCGCCTCCTTCCAGTTCGCAACCGGCGGGAACAGCGTGCGCGCGCCCTCCGGCAGCTCCACCCCGGTGTGGCTCATCATGCCCATCTTCTGCATCCAGGCGCGCTGCAAGGCGGTGCCGGTGGCCTCCGCCATGCGGGCCGCGCCGATATTGGACGAGTAGGCGATGATCTCCGGCACGGCGAGCCAGCGATGCTTGCCCTCGAAATCATTGATCGAGAAACGGCCGATGCGGATCGGGTTGGTGGCGTCGAACCCGTTCCAGATATGCACCGTTCCGCTGTCCAGCGCCATCGACACGGTCTGCAGCTTGAACGTGCTGCCCGGCTCATAGACGCCAGACACGGTGCGGTTGAAGCGCTGATCGTCGGTGGCACCGCGCGGCTCGTTGATGTCAAAATCCGGCAGCGACACCATGGCGATCACCTCGCCGGTGCGCACATCCAGAATGATGCCGGCAGCGCCGATCGCCTTGAATTCCGCCATCGCCTTGGACAGCTCGTCGCGCACCACCGCTTCCGCCCGCACATCGATGGACAAACGCAGGGGGGCTGCGTCGGACAGCAGGCGGTCGTCAAACTGCTTCTCGATGCCGGCGCTGCCATGCCCGTCCACATTCACGCCGCCCAGCACCTGGGCCGCCATCCGCCCCAGCGGATAGCGCCTGCGCTCGGTCGGCTCGAAGCCGATGCCCGGAATGCCCAGCGCGTTGATCGCCAGTTCCTGGCGCGGGGTGATCTGGCGCGCGATATAGACAAACTGCTTGCGCGGCTCGAGCAGCCGCGCCTTGGTTGCGGCCTCGTCCAGATCGGGCAGCACCTGCTTGAGCTTGTGCGCCGCATCAGCGGCATCGTCGGGACCAAGGGTCAGGCGCGGATCGGCGATCACCGAAGCGGTCGGCAGCGACAGCGCCAGCACCTCGCCGTTGCGATCGGTGATCATCGCCCGGCGGGCGCGTGGTGCCTCGATCGGTGGTGCTGCCGCAGGGGCGATCACCGGCGGTGTTGCCGGCGGCTCGGGCGGGCGCACCGGGCGGTCCAGCATGGCAAGCTTGGGCGTGTGCGGGGCGATCACCGTCACCACGGCAAGCCAGGAGGTGGTGGCCAGGAACAGCAGCGCAAAGCCCCCCGCCGCCATCACCAGCCGGCCGCGCGTGGCATCCAGCAACGCCCGCCGCTCCAGATCCGGGGCGGTGACGCGCACATCCTCCACCTTCGGCACATTGGCCTGGCGCGGCGCGCCGAAGCGCCGCGCCGGCGCGTTGGGATCAGGCGCGCCCGTCATGGCGCCACCGGCGTGGTGTAGCGCGCGGGCGTGGCCTGCCGCATGCGCGCCATGCCCAGGGCCGAGCCGCCGAACTGCGCCGGCACCGGGCTGGGCGCGGGTGCCACATATTGTGTTAGCGCGGGCGTCGCCATCGGCGCGGGCGGCACCGGGCGGGGCGCAGGCGGCTTCACCACAGGCGGCCTGGTCTCGGCCACCACCACCGGGCGTGCCGGCGTGGCGACAGGCAGGGGTGCTGCCACCTGCACCGGGGCGGGCCGCGCCGCCGGCTTGTCAGCGGACTTCTCGATCGGTTTCTCGATCGGTTTCTCGATCGGCTTCTCGATTGGCTTCTCGGGCAGCTTCTCCGCCACCTTGTCAGCAGAAGGTGCCGCGCGCTCCACCGGCGCATTGGCCGCCATGGTCCTCTCGGCCGGCTTGCGCTCGGGCGCTGCGTTCTTCAACGCCAGCAGGGCTGCGATCTGATCGCTGATCGATGCGCCAGGGGCCGTGGGCGCAGGCGCTGCCTCCGCCATCACCGGCTCTGGCGCGGCGGGCAGCGGCTTCACCACAGGCTCCGGCAGCTTCGGCAGCGGCGCCACCGCCGGCAGCCGCTTCTCCAGATCGGCGAGCCCGGCATATTGCTTGGGATCGGTCGGCTGCAGATGCAGCACCTGGTCGGACAGCTCGCGCAGCCGGTCCGGATCCGACAGATGGTCGTATTCCGCGTGCAGCAGGGCGGCATGGGCGCGGGTCTCGGCGGCCTCGTGCACCAAGCGGCCGACCTCACGCTCCTCCAGCTGGGCGCGGTGCTTGCTGCTGTAGAGATACAGGCCCGAGCCCGCCGCCAGCATCAGACAGAGCAGGGTGAAGGGCCGGATCATGCCGCCTCCAGCCGCTGCATCGCCCGCAGCCGTGCCGAGCGGGAACGCGGATTGGCGGCCTCCTCGCTGCGGCCAGGCTTCACCGCGCGCGCCGTGAGCAGGCGGAATTCCGCTGTCTCGCGCAGCAGCAGGCCGCGCGGGTCGTGGCGCGAAGGGGAGGGGGTGCGGCCTGTCGCCTCCGTCATGAAGCGCTTCACCAGCCGGTCCTCCAGCGAATGGAACGCCACCACCACCAGCCGCCCACCCGGCGCCAGCAACTGTGTGGCCTGCGCCAGCGCGCGTTCGATCTGGCCCAGCTCGTCATTCACCCGGATGCGCAGCGCCTGGAAGCTGCGCGTGGCGGGGTCGTGGCCGGATTTGTCCTTCGGCACCACGGCGCGGATCACATCGGCCAGCTGCTGCGTGGTGGTGATGGGCGCCTGCGCCCGCGCCCGCACGATGGCGCCGGCAATCCGGCGCGACAGCCGCTCCTCGCCCAGCTGATACAACGTGTCCGCCAGCTCTGCCTCGGGCAGGGAGGCCACCAGATCGGCGGCACTTGGCCCATCCCGTCCCATGCGCATGTCCAGCGGCCCGTCATGGCGGAAGCTGAAACCGCGGGCCGGATCGTCGATCTGATAGGAGGACACGCCGAGATCGAGCACCACGCCATCGAGCTGCGCCACGCCGCGTGCCTGCAGCAGGGTCAGCATGTCGCCAAAGCCGCCCTGGATCAGATGCAGCCGGCCCGGATAGGCGGCGGCCAGCGTGGCGCCACGGGCGATGGCATCCGGATCGCGGTCGATCGCCCACAGCGTGGCGCCGCGTGCCAGGATGGCCGCCGCATAGCCGCCGCCACCGAACGTGCCGTCCAGATGCGTCTCGCCCTGGCTGGGGGCCAGATGGGTCAGCACCTCCTCCAGCAGCACGGGGATGTGGGAAAACCCGCTCATTGCAGCATCGCCGGCAGGCGGTGGTTGATCGCATTCGCCCGCGCCTGCGCCAGTCGCGCCTCATGCGCGGAGGGTTCCCAGATCTCGAACGTGTTGCGTGTGCCGACGAAGTAGACGGCATCGGTAAGGTTTGCGTAACGGACCATCATCTCGGGAAGCACCAGACGGCCTTCCTTGTCGGGCACGATGGGAGTCGCGTCACCAAAGAAAAGCAGGGTCAGGTCATCGCGCTCGTTGGAGAAGTCCTCCAGCGTGTCGAATTTGGCGCTCATCTTCTCGTAATCGGCAGCGGCCCATCCCTCGATGCATTTGTATTTGTGAGAGGAGCGCAGCACCAAGGCGGGCGTCTCCCCATCGGCCGCGCGTTGGCGCAGCACGGTGCGAAAGGCCGCCGGGATGCTCACCCGGCCCTTGCCATCCAGCCTGTTCTGATGAAGCCCCATGAATAGGCTCATTTGGCCGGTTCGGCCTTTTCTCTCTCAAGTTGCGCGGGACCCGTATGGGCCAGCATGGGATACCATGGGTGATTTTGGGTCGCAATGACATTCTGCTGGGCCGACTCGGCAATATACGGGCGCGACTCGGCAGAATCCCGCCGCAGTCGGCGGTTCGCGCCGCGGCGTTCGATGCAAAAATGAAAGAAAGTTCTTTGCTTCTTTTTTGCAAAAAAGAAGTTCTTTCTTTGTTCCGTTTTGATGTGTCGGAAAGCCTGCCAGACGGCCTGTAAGCCGGGTTCTGTCCACACTTGCGTGCTGGACGACCATTCCTCTGGGACGCGCATTGCTGCGCGCCTCGCGCGACCAACCCGGGCAACAGGGCGGAAATGCCCCCGCGTCACCCATCCGTTGCCGGAAAGGCCGCCGGTCGCCCCTATTCGGTCTTGCTCCCGGTGGGGTTTGCCCTGCCGCCGCTGTTACCAGAAGCGCGGTGCGCTTTTACCGCACCGTTTCACCCGTTCCGGAAGAGGAAGGCCCGAAGGCATTCCCGTTCAGGTGGTTTGTTTTCTGTGGCACTGTCCCTGGGGTCGCCCCCGCCGGCGGTTAGCCGGCACCGTATTTCCGTGGAGCCCGGACTTTCCTCCGCCGGGGTTGCCCCCGACCGCGGTCGTCCAGCCGTCTGGCAGGCGCGGGTGATGCGCCCGGCAGGCGGTGCGCGTCAACCGCAAACCATATGGGCCGAAGCTCAGATCGTGGCGGGGCGGCGCAACTCCGGCTCGGTCAGCCGCTCGAAGGCAACCTCACCCGCGGCCTCGATCCGCGCCTGGCCGATCTCGGCGCGTGGGTCGGAGGCGTTGCGCCAGGTCTTGTAGTCATCTGCGGCGTCCCAGCCGATCGCTTGGGCCAGCAGATGCACCCAGTTGAACACTTTCAGCGTCCGGCCACGCTCCAGGCTCGCCATCTCGCGGTGGCAGGAATGAAAGATCGTCACCACCGCATCGGCACCGCTCTCGGTGATCGCCGCCAGCTGATCGGACTGTGTGGCCAGAATGGCACCCGGCACGCCCACCAGGGCGGAGCACATATGGCCCGGGATGCGCAGATCATGCTCCAGCACCTCAAGCCCCGGGATCATCCGCAGCAGCTCCGGCACGATGTCGTTGACCGGCACGCGGGCGTTGAAGCCCTGATGCTTGTGCACCAGCACGCGCAGCCCGATGCGCTGCCGCAGCATCGGGGCCAGCCGGCCACGCCGCGCATGCAGCACCTCTGACAGATGCTGGGTGGTGAACTCCGGCGCTGTCACCGGCGCCATGATGTCCTGCGTGTTCATGTGGCAGCTCGGGCACCAGGTGATCACCTGGGGCGTGCCCGTGGCGTTGAACGCCTCCACGGTCCGCTCTCCCATACCGCCTGCGATCTGGGCCGAGCTCTCCTTGGCCGAGCCGCAGCAATAGGCGGGGCCGCCGGCCGGCTCCGCCGCAACACCCACCGCCTCCAGCAGCCGCGCCGAGTTGCGGATCAGCTCGCCGTGGCGGGTCATGTTGCAGCCATACCAGAACACAGCGCGGTCCTGATCGGTGGTGCGGTCTGCGCTCACAGCCAATCCTCCTGCTCGGAGGATGACAATGTCAGCCGGGCGAACGCCTTCACCCGCGGGGAGAACTGGCTGTCCTCCTGCACCGTGATCTGCGGCCGATCCCCCAACGCGCCCATCGCGCGCATCTTCGCCACCCGCATCATGAAGGCCGGATCAAGACCCTCCACCGGGCAGACACCATGGCATTGGGCGCTGCGGCTGCATGCGGCCACCCAGGACAGCGAGGCCGTATTGGCCACCTCCCCGCGCAACAGCGCGCGCACGCCGGACAGAACCGTCCTCGCGTCCACATCCTGGGCGGCGGGAGCAAGTCTCCGCATCGGGCAAGCGCGCAGACAATTGCCGCATTCGGTGCACAAGCCTGCCATGCGCAAGGCTTCCCCGCGCAGAAAGGCCGCAGTGGCCTGGCCGGGGCGGTTTCTGCCCGTGCGGTGGGATGCAGTCTGCTGTGGGTCGGACATCGCGGCCTCGCTGTGCTTGGCGATGCTACCCACACGGCTCCAACCGGCGAAAGCGCTTTTGCAGCCCGGGGCCAGACGCTCAGCGCCCGGCCACCCGCACCGGCGCTGCGCGATAGGCATCCAGCCCGCGCCCCAGGGCAGGGCCGGGCAGGATTCGCGCGGCCTGGGCGTGATTGCCCAGCATGATCGCCCCGGCTTGCCCCGGCTCCCCCGCGATCGGTGCGGAGTGGTCCGCCAAGGTGGAACCCGCTCCACCGTCGCGCAGATCCGCCTGGGTTTCCGCTCCCAGCACCGCCAGCACCTGGCGCGCATAGGCCTCGCCCAGGGCAGGGGTTGCCGAATGATAATCCGCGATCGCCTTCGGCCAGGCGTGGGACTGCGCGTAAAGCTCGCTCAGGAAGCGGGCCGCATAACGCGCGTTGATCACCGGATCAAAGGCCTGGTCGAGTGAGGCGAAGGCGGTTGGGTGGTGCAGCAGGTTCACCTGCATGCACCCCACATCGATCGAGCGTGCGCCCTGCGCCTGAAACTGGCGCACCGCGGTGATCACCTCCGCCTTGGTGTCGTAGACATGGTCCG
This sequence comes from uncultured Rhodospirillales bacterium, assembly GCA_903924855.1. Classification (GTDB taxonomy): domain Bacteria; phylum Pseudomonadota; class Alphaproteobacteria; order Acetobacterales; family Acetobacteraceae; genus CAIQQQ01. Next base: position 29,470 of record CAIYCW010000048.1, read on the forward strand.
CCCCTTCCACATTGATGCTCCAGGGCCAGGGCTGCACGCTGCCATCCGCGGCCGGCCTTCCGCTTTCCACCCGCGCGATGGCGGACATGATATGCGGCGGAATGCCGGCTTCGCGCCCCGCCGCAATCACCGCCCGCCGGCATTGCCGCCCGGCATCCGCAGGCACGGACGACGCAACGACGGAAGGTGCGAACCGGTGCACGGGCAGACCCTGCGGCCACGGAGCAGCCGAAGCCACCACCGATACCGCCAGAAAAACCGCAGAAAACAGGGAAAGGAGCCATATCCGCATGGCGGGCAGAGTGCCGCTTGGTCCTTAAGAGAACGTTATCAATCGGCCAAAGCCGCGATTTTTCTCATGCTGCATTGCAAAAAACCTCTTGCAGATCGAGGTCGGCAAACCTAATTTGTGCATCGCAGCAAGGCGACCACGGTCGCAGCTGCTTTCTTGGACGTTTCCTCCCTAAACTTGGCGGTGTCTTCGGACACCGCCACTTTTTTTGTCCAAATCAGGGAGGGCGTCAGCGGGACACGCCAGTCAACAGGGGCGTGTCACCGCTGCAATCACCGCGGTCATTGCCGTCTGAATGCGCTCAAACCCACCATTTCGGCTGAACCGGGCCTCATCCATATATAGCGGCCGGGCGATCTCGATCTGCACCGCACTCACCCCATCACGCGGATGGCCGTAATGGCGGGTGATATAGCCGCCGGCATAGGGATCGTTGCGCCGCACCCGCAACCCGGCAGCAATCAAGGTCTGTTCAATGATATCAACCACCTGCGGCGTGCAGCTGGTACCATGCAGATCGCCCAGCACAATGTCGCACGCAGCCTGTCGGCCCAGGCTGTTGCCGGGCATCGAATGGCAGTCCACCAGCAGGCACCTTCCGAACTGGCGGCGGGTGGCGGCGATCTCGGTCTCCAGCACCGAGTGAAATCCCTGCCAGCAGCGCTCGATCCGCAGCCTGGCCTCATCAAAATCCAGCTTGTGGCGATAGATCGACTCGCCGGACGCCACCACCCGCGCAATCGTGCCCAGACCTGCCGCCACGCGTGCGCTGGTCTTGTTCACCCAGTCCGGCAATGGTTGCGCGAACATGGTGGGATCCAGCTCCCATTTCTCCCGGTTGGGATCGCAGAACGCCCGCGCATATCGGGCCACCACCAGCGGCGCGCCATGGGCGGGGGCCTGCGCGAACAGCTCATCGACAAAACTGTCCTCGCTGCGCCGCAGCCCGGGCAGTGCCAGGCGGGAGGCGGCGATGAAATCAGCCGGATAGTGCTGGCCCGAATGCGCGCTGGTGAACACCACGGGCCGGCGCGGCGCCAGAGCCTGCCGCACCTGCACCACATCGTCCAGGATGTCCCGCGCAGCGTCCGTGGTCTGCGTCACCGTGCGAAAGCCCGGTTCGCGCCAAATGCAACGGGGCCATGTGACAGAATGCCTGCAAAGGCTTGCAGCCACCTGCCGCACACGATAGAAGCGCCGCCTGCGTTGCCTTCCGGGCTACGCAACCACGGCCGGCGGGCGATTAGCTCAGCGGGAGAGCGTCCCCCTGACACGGGGAAGGTCACAGGTTCAATCCCTGTATCGCCCACCATCCCGCCGCCGTGCACAGCGTGGCCCATCTCAGCCACGCCCCCCGAGATATGGGTTGCCCGCCCGCTCCGCGCCGAAGCTGGAGCCGTTGCCATGGCCGCAGATGAAGGCGATGTCATCGCCGAGCGGCAGCAGCTTGGTCTCGATGGACGAGATCAGCGCATCATGGTCGCCATAGCCGAAATCGGTCCGCCCGACGCTGCCCTGGAACAGCACATCGCCCACCAGCGCGAAACGCGCCGCCTTTTCCACGAACACCAGATGCCCCGGCGTGTGGCCCGGGCAGTGCAGCACGTCGAAGCTGAGCCCGCCCAGGCGCACCACCTCACCCTCGGCCAGATACTGGTCCGGCTTGCAGTTGCGCAGCCCGGTCATCCCATAGCCGCCGGCCTGCTGCTCGATCTGATCCATCAGGAACTGATCGCGCGCATCCGGCCCCACGATCGGCGTCGGCGCCAGGCCGCGCGCGGCGCGGGCCTCGTTGATGATCCCCTTCAGCGCCATCGCCCCGCCGGCATGGTCGAGATGGCCGTGGGTGAGCAAAATCCGCTCCGGCAACAGGTCGAACCGGTTCAGCGCCTCGGCTATCCGCCCCGGCTCACCGCCCGGATCGACCACCATGCTGGCCCTGGTCTCGGAGTCCCACACGATGGTGCAGTTCTGGTTGAACAGGGTGACGGGCACGATGGCGGTCTGCAGCTTGGGCATCGGAAACCTTTCGGCTGAATCTCAAGGACAGGCCACTCAAAGGCCTGCAAACAGGGCGGTCGACAGATAGCGTTCCGCAAAGGATGGCGCGATGGCCACGATCAGCTTGCCGACATGGGCGGGGTCCTTTGCCAGATCGATGGCAGCCTTGATCGCAGCGCCAGACGAGATGCCAACCGGAACCCCCTCCAGCTGCGCCACCAGCCGCGCCGTCGCCACTGCCTCGCGCTCGGAGACGCGCATCACCCCATCCATGCGCTCCAGATCGAGGTTGCGCGGCTGAAAGCCCGGCCCGATCCCCTGCAACCCGTGCGGCCCCGGCTCGTCGCCGGACAGCACGGCACTCTCCGCCGGCTCAACGGCAAACACCTGCAAACCTGCCTTGCGCGGCTTCAGCCGCCGGGCGATGCCGGACAGCGTGCCGCCGGTGCCGGCCCCGCCCACGACGATATCGACCAGCCCGTCACTGTCCGCCCAGATCTCCTCGGCGGTGGTCTCCTCATGGATGGCGGGATTGGCCGGATTTTCGAACTGCCGCGGTGTCCAGGCATCCGGGGTCTCGGCCAGAATCGCCTCCGCGCGGGCGATGGCGCCCTGCATGCCCAGCCGCGACGGTGTCAGCACCACCTCGGCACCCAGCAGCCGCATCATCCGCCGCCGCTCGACCGAGGCGCCCTCCGGCATGGTCACGATCAGCCGGTAACCGCGGGCGGCGGCAACAAAGGCCAGCGCGATGCCGGTGTTGCCGGAGGTCGGCTCCACAATGGTCGATCGGCCGGGTGCGATCAGGCCTTGCGCCTCCGCCGCCTCCACCATCGCAAGCCCGATGCGGTCCTTCACCGAGCCCAGCGGATTGAAGAATTCCAGCTTCACCACAAGCGGCGTGGCCAGGCCCTCCTGTGCCGAGAGCCGCTGCAGCCGCACCAACGGGGTGCCGCCGATCGTCTCCAGAATGCTGTCATGGATGCGGCCATGGCCCTGATGCGAACTGGGGGAAGACTTCTTCATGCGATGGACTTATCACATTAATCCAGCGTGGTTTAGCCATGCCGATTCGTGCCGAGTGAGGAGTCCACGCCCATGCTGATCCGCCGGGACCGCGCGATGGTGGCGGTCACCATCATGCTCGACATCGCCTTCCATGCCGGCCGCAGCGCCACGGTGAGTGCCGGCGACCTGGCCGACCGGTTGGGTCTCGCGCGGCGCGGCATGGAGCCGCTGCTGCAGGCGCTGTCGCGCGCCGAGCTGCTCGAATCGGTGCGCGGCCCGCGCGGCGGCTATCGCCTCGGCCGCGCCCGGCGCGACATCACGCTGGCCGATATCGTGGCCACCGCAATCGCCGGCAACGAGCCGGGCGAGGCCGAGGCCTCCGCCGAGGGCGGCCCGCTGGGGGACCTGCAGGCCCGCGTGGTCGACCCGATCTGGGGCGAGCTCGATGCCGCCGCCCGCCTCAGCTTGGAGCGGCTGACGCTGGAGGAACTGCTGAAACGCGCCACCGCCGCCGGGCTGCAACGCCCGATATCCGAGCCGATCACCTTCGCCATCTGATCGCGTGGCGATCTCGCCTTGTGATCCTTCGCGTGCGGAATGTCTTAAATCACATCTTTAAATGGGGATTTAAAAACGCTATCTGCGTCTCCTGATCGTAAATTGCGCGCATATCACCGCGCGTGGACGGAGACTGCGATGACCCCGCCTGATGGCCAGACCGCGCCGGCTGTGAAACTCTCCGGCGTGGAGACGCTCAAGCAGTCCAGCCGCCATCTGCGCGGTGCCTTGGCCGAAGAGCTGGCAGCTCCGGGCAGCCAGGTTTCGGAAGACGGCTACAACCTGCTGAAATTCCACGGCTCCTACGAACAATACGATCGCGACAGCGCAACCGCGCGCAAACAGGCAGGCCAGGAGAAGGATTATTCCTTCATGCTGCGCGTGCGCATGCCGGGCGGGCGGCTTTCGGCCAAGCAGTATCTGGCGCTCGATGATCTGGCGGACACCTACGCCAACGGCACGCTGCGCCTGACCACGCGCCAGGGCATCCAGTTCCACGGCATCATCAAGGGCGAGCTGAAACCCACCATCGCCGCCATCAACGACACGCTGCTCACCACTATGGCCGCCTGCGGCGATGTGGCGCGCAACGTGATGACATCCCCGCTGCCGATCGCCGATGCGGCGCATCGCAGACTGGATGCGGATGCGCGCATGCTCAGCACGGCACTGCTGCCGCAAAGCCACGCCTATCATGAGATCTTCCTCGACGAGGCGCCGAGCGGCGAGGCAGAGGCGGAGCCGCTCTATGGCGACACCTATCTGCCGCGCAAATTCAAGATCGCCATCGCAACCCCGCAGGACAACTCGGTGGATGTGCTGACCAACGATCTCGGCCTCATCGCCATCTTCGAGGGCGATGATCTGCTCGGCTACAATGTCGCGGTCGGCGGCGGTCTGGGCATGACGCACAACCGCGCCGACACGTTCCCGCGCATGGGCAGCATCGTGGGCTCGGTGCCCGCGGATGAGCTGCTGGCGATCACCAAGGCGGTGGTGGTGCTGCACCGTGACCACGGCAACCGTGCCGATCGCACGCGGGCCCGGCTGAAATACGTCGTCGAGGATATGGGCGTGGACTGGGTGCGCGCGCGCCTGGGCAAGATCATCGGCCATGAATTGGCCGATGCGCTGCCGATGCCCGCCTTCCAGGTGCCGGAGATCCTGGGCTGGCATGCGCAGGGGGATGGCGCCTATTGGCTGGGTGTTCCGGTGCCCTCCGGCCGCGTGGCGGATCAGGATGGGGTGCAGCTGCGCTCGGCGCTGCGCGCGGTGATGCAGCGTTTCAACGCCTCTCCCATCGTCACCGCGCAGCAGGACATTCTGCTGGCCGATCTGCGGCTGGAGGATCGCGCCGCCATCGAGGCGCTGCTGGCCGATCATGGCGTGACCCTGGCGGAGCAGCTCTCCCCGCTGGCGCGCTGGGCGCTGGCCTGCCCGGCGCTGCCCACCTGTGGTCTGGCGCTGACCGAGGCGGAGCGGGTGCGCCAGCCTCTGGTGGCGCAGATCGAGGCGCAGCTGGCCCGATTCGGCCTGCTGGATGAACGCATCAGCCTGCGCATCACCGGCTGCCCGAATGGCTGTGCCCGGTCCTATGCCGGTGATATCGGCCTGGTGGGTCGCATTCCGGGCCGTTACGCCCTTTACGTCGGGGGCGATTTCGCCGGCACCAGGCTGTCCTTCAAGCTGCATGAGCGTGTGGCGGAAGGGGATATCGGCGAGATCCTGGCACCGCTTTTCGCGGCCTTCGCGGCCCAGCGGGCGCCTCAGGAGGAGTTCGGCAATTTCTGCCATCGCCTGGGCCACGACGCGTTGCTTGCCCTGTAAAATTGGCCGCGCAACGAGGTTCTGTTCCCCTCATCAAACAACTGGCCGAGCGGCCGATCCTTTTCGATCTGCAATCAGACCGGACCTGCCAGCGCGGGTCCGGTCTTTTGCATGGCGGGGTTGCGTGTGGACAAGGTCGAAACTCATCTACGTCATCGAAGCTTCATAAAACTGAAATCCCACGGTCTTCCTCCGTGCGTAGGGTCCGCCGCGTTATCAATGACGGTCGGGGCGGTTCCCGGCTGTTGTCACAGGCGCGTCGGATCATCTGATCGCGACCTCACGGAGGATACATGAAACTCGCATCCACGGCTCTGGCCATCACCCTGGCTGGCCTCTCCTTCGCCGCCCAGGCGCAGCAGATCACCGGCGCTGGCTCAAGCTTTGCCGCCCCGATCTATGGCAAATGGGCCGAGGCCGCCGCTGCCCCGACCGGCCTGAAGCTGAACTATCAGTCGATCGGCTCGGGCGCTGGCATCAACCAGATCAACAACCGCACCGTCGATTTCGGCGCCTCCGATATGCCGGTGTCCGCTGCCGATCTCGAAGCCCACAAGCTGATCCAGTTCCCGACCGTGATCGGTGGCGTGGTGATGGCTGTGAACATCCCGGGCGTTGAAGCCAACCAGCTCAAGCTGACCGGTGAAATCCTGGCCGAGATCTATCTGGGCAAGATCACCAAGTGGAACGACCCCAAGCTGGTCGAGATGAACCGCGGCGTCACCCTGCCGAACCTGGCGATCGCCCCGGTGTATCGCGCTGACGGCTCGGGCACGACCTTCGTGTTCACCGACTACCTCTCGATGGTCGACCCCACCTGGAAGTCCAGCGTCGGTGCCGCCACCTCGGTGAAGTGGCCGGCCGGCAACGGTGCGAAGGGCTCGGACGGCGTTGCCGCCACGGTCCGTCAGGTGAAGGGTGGCATCGGCTATGTCGAGAGCGCCTACGCCACGCAGAACAAGCTGACCACCACCCAGCTGCGCAACAAGGCCGGCCAGTTTGTCTCGCCGACCATGGAGAGCTTCGCCGCCGCCGCCTCGAACGCCGATTGGTCGGTCGTGAAGAACTTCGCCATCGACCTGAACGACGAGCCGGGTGCAACCAGCTGGCCGATCGAATCGGCCACCTTCGTGCTGCTGCCGACCGACGCCAAGGACCCGGCGCAGTCCAAGGCCGTGCTGAAGCTGTTCGACTGGTCCTTAAGCAATGGCAACAAGATTGCCACCGACCTGCTCTACATCCCGCTGCCGGAAGCCGTGCAGAACGCGATCCGTTCCGCCTGGGCCGCTGCGATCAAGGGCTGATCTTGCTGATCCGGGAAAGGGGGTGGCGCAATCCACCCCCGATCTTGGCAGAATTTTGGTCGGGCCGATTGGTCATTCTTCCGGTTCGCGCCGCGACCTGAACGCCAAAGCCGGTCGGCTCTGCGCTGATAAGGGTTGAGGCGGGTGCTGATCCCGCACTACCCCCGGACACAAAGACTGGCTTGCCTGCCGCATTCCATCGCCTGACCTGTCACCGCGCCCCTCATCGCCACAGATAGATTGGATACAAACCGTGGCTGAAGCAGCCTCTCCCTCCGCCGCAGGCCAAGCCGGCGCCACATCCTTCGGGGCCAACTCCCTGGGTGATCGTATCTTTGCGGGACTGGCAAAAACCTCGGGTGTGCTGGTGCTGCTGCTGCTGGGCGCTATCATCTTCTCGCTGTTCTGGGGCGGTCTGCCCGCCTTTCGCGCCTTCGGCCTGCCATTTCTGACCAGCACGGACTGGGATCCGGTGCAGAACGTGTTCGGCGCAGGGGTGTCGATCTACGGCACGCTGATCACCTCGGTTCTGGCCATCGCGCTGGCGGTGCCGCTGGCCTTTGGCTGCGCCTTCTTCCTCACCGAACTGGCACCCGCCTGGCTGCGCCAGCCGATCGGCACCGCCATCGAGCTGCTGGCCGCGGTGCCCTCCATCATCTACGGCATGTGGGGCTTCTTCATCATCGTGCCGATCATGGGCGATTATGTGGAGCCGTTCTTCATCGACAATTTCGGCGATCTGCCGGTGATCGGCGATCTGTTCCAGGGCCCGGCCTTCGGCACCGGCATCTTCACCTCAGCACTGATCCTGGCGATCATGATCCTGCCCTTCATCGCCGCCACCATGCGCGACGTGTTCATGACCGTGCCGCCGGTGTTCAAGGAATCGGCCTATGGCGTCGGCTGCACCACCTGGGAGGTGATGCGCTCGATCGTGCTGCCCTACACCCGCGCGTCGGTGGTTGGTGGCATCATGCTTGGCCTGGGTCGTGCGCTTGGGGAGACGATGGCGGTCACCTTCGTGATCGGCAACACCAACCGCATCTCGTCCAGCCTGTTCGGCCCGGGCAACACCATCGCCTCCATCGTGGCGCTCGAGTTTCCGGAAAGCCCGCAGGGCAGCCTGAAACTCTCCTCGCTGCTGGCGCTGGGCTTTCTGCTGTTCGTGATCTCTTTCATCGTGCTGGCGATCTCCCGCCTGCTGCTGCGCACGAAGGTGAAACAATGAGCGCCTCCATCACCCAGCCGGCAAGCCATGGCATTCCCGGCGGCGCACGCGATCACAGCGTGGCCGCACAGCTGTCCCGCCGGCGTGGCCGCGCCAACCTGATAGCCAAGGTGCTTTGCTTTTCGGCAACCGCGGTGGCGCTGGTCTTCCTGTTCGCCATTCTGGGCACGCTGTTCTGGCTTGGTTTCAGCGGCCTGCATGCCTCGGTCTTCACCCACATGACACGCCCGCCCGGCTCGGAGGGCGGTCTGCTGAACGCCATCGTGGGCAGCATCATCCAGACCTTCTTTGGCGTGCTGATCGGCACCCCGATCGGGCTGATGGTGGGCACCTACCTCGCCGAATATGCCCGCGGCTCGCTGCTCGGCAACGCCGTGCGCTTCGTGTCGGACGTGCTGCTGTCCGCCCCCTCGATCCTGATCGGCCTGTTTGCCTATCAGCTGCTGGTGGCGCCCTTCGGGGGCTTCTCGGGCCTGGCCGGCATCGCGGCACTTGCGGTGATCGTCATCCCGATCGTGGTGCGAACCACGGAGGACATGCTGCAGCTGATCCCGTCCTCCCTGCGTGAGGCGGCCGTGGCACTCGGTGCGCCGAAGTGGAAATCGATTGTGATGGTCTGCTACCGTGCCGCCATCAACGGCATTGCAACCGGCGTGCTGCTGGCCATTGCCCGCGTTGCGGGAGAAACGGCACCACTGCTGTTCACCTCGCTTGGCAATTTGAACTGGTCCGTCGATCTGACCGGGCCGATGTCCAGCCTGCCGGTGACCATCTATCAATATGCCGGCTCCGCCTTCGAGGATTGGGTGCAGCTGGCCTGGGTGGGCGCGCTGCTGATCACCTTCGGCGTGCTGGCCCTGAATATCATCGCCCGCGTTGTTCTGCGGCGCAGAAGCTGAGGATCGGAAGATGAGTATGACCAACGAAGGCGCCGAGACGATCTCAGCCATGGGTGGCATGGAAGCACGCTCCCACGCCGTGATGAACAAGTCCCGGATCTCGATCGAATCGGTGGATTTCTTCTACGGCGCCAGCAAGGCGCTGAAGGGCATCAACCTGGAACTGCCGGAGAAGCAGGTGACCGGCATGATCGGCCCGTCCGGCTGTGGCAAATCCACCCTGCTGCGTGTTCTCAACCGCATGTATGATCTCTACCCCGGCCAGCGCGCCGAGGGCCGGGTGATGATGGATGGTCAGAACATCATCGCCCCGGGCGTGGATCTCAACCAGCTGCGCAGCCGCGTCGGCATGGTGTTCCAGAAGCCAACCCCGTTCCCGATGTCGATCTACGACAACATCGCCTTCGGCGTGAAGCTGCACGAGAAACTCTCCAAGGCGCAGATGGATGAGCGCGTCGAATGGTCGCTCACCCGCGCCGCCCTGTGGGGCGAGGTAAAGGACCGGCTGAACGCGCCGGCCTCCGGCATGTCGGGCGGGCAGCAGCAGCGCCTGTGCATCGCGCGCACCATCGCAACCAGGCCGGAGGTGATCCTGCTCGATGAGCCGACATCGGCGCTGGACCCGATCAGCACGCTGAAGATCGAGGAGCTGATCGACGAGCTCAAGAGCGACTTCACCATCGCCATCGTGACCCACAACATGCAGCAGGCGGCGCGCTGTGCCGATCAGGTGGCGTTCTTCTATCTCGGCGAGCTGGTCGAGGTGGGCACCGCCACCCAGATGTTCACCTCGCCGCGCGAGAAGCGCACGCAGGAATACATCACCGGCCGCTTCGGCTGATCCAGGCCGGCCTGGCCAGGCCGGTTGAACAAGGTTTGCACCGAGGGTCCGGCGAACCCGGACCCTCGGTCATATGCGGAGAGCACATCATGGCGTCCGATCCTGAACATATCGTCAAGAGCTTTGAGAACGAGCTGAACAAGCTGCGCAGCATGATCGCCGAGATGGGCGGCATGGTGGAGCACCAGGTGGCCGATGCCTGTGACGCGGTGATCAACCGCAACGCCGACAGCGCCACCGCGGCTGTCTCGCTCGACCCGAAGGTGGATGCCGCCGAGCACGAGATCGAGCAATTCGTCATCCGCCTGCTGGCGCTGCGCCAGCCGATGGCGGGCGATCTGCGCCAGATCGTGGCTGCGCTGAAGATCACCGGCGATCTGGAGCGCATCGGCGATTACGCCGCCAATGTCGCCAAGCGCAGCGTGGTGCTGCAGCAATTCCCGATGCCCTACACGCTCTCCGGCCTCGCCCACATGACGCTGCTGGTGCAGGAAAACCTCAAGACCGTGATCGATGCCGCGGGCGAGGGCGACACCGAAAAGGCGGTGGAGGTCTGGCGTTCGGATGAGCGGGTGGATGACATCTACAACGCACTGTTTCGCGAGCTGATCACCTATATGATGGAAGATCCGCGCAACATCACGCCGTGCACCCATCTGTTGTTCATCGCGAAAAATCTCGAACGCATCGGCGATCACGCAACCAACATCGCCGAGACCATCTACTACGCCGTCACCGGTGAGACGCTGGGCAACCAGCGCCCCAAGGGTGATGTCTCAGCCTATGCCGTCGTGCGCCCGTCCCGCGACTGAGGGCCGGATCAACAAGGAAGATGCCGATGCTGGAAGCCAACTCGTCCCTCTCCAAACCCCTGGTCCTCGTCGTCGAGGACGAGGCGGCGCTGGCGACGATGCTGCGCTACAACCTGGAGAAACAGGGCTTCCGCGTTGAAGAGGCGGCGGACGGGCAGGAGGCGCTCACCCGCATCGCCGAAACCCAGCCCGACCTGGTGCTGCTGGACTGGATGCTGCCGGTGATGTCCGGCATCGAGGTGTGCCGGCAGATCCGCAGGCGCTCCAGCACGCGCGAACTGCCGGTGATCATGGTCACCGCCCGCACCGAGGATCAGGACGCGGTGCGCGGCCTGAACACCGGGGCGGATGACTACATCACCAAGCCGTTCAGCATGGATGCGCTGCTCGCCCGCATGCGTGCGCTGCTGCGCCGTTCCAACACGGTGCCGGCCAAGGTGCGGCTGAATTTCCATGACATTGTCATGGATCTCGCCTCGCATCGCGTGCAGCGCAACGGCCGGCCGATCCATCTGGGCCCCACCGAGTTCCGCCTGCTGGAATATTTCATGCAGCACCCGCGCCGCGTTTTCTCGCGCGAGGAATTGCTGGATGCGGTCTGGGGGCCGGACATTCACGTGGAGCCCCGCACGGTGGATGTGCATATCCGCCGGCTGCGCAAATCGATCAACGGCGAGGGTGAGCTGGATGTGGTGCGCACGGTGCGCGCGGCTGGCTATGCGCTGGACACCGAACCCGTCTAATCTGCGTCCATGGCGCACATCACCATTCTGCTGGGGCTCTATAACGGGCAACGCTTCCTTTCGGCCCAGCTCGACTCGCTGTTGGCACAGACCCACGCGGATTGGCGGGTGGTCGCCCGCGACGACGGTTCCACCGATGACACGGTGGCACTGTATCGCGACTTCATGGCCCGATATCCGCAGCGTTTCGACCTCGCCGAGGATCAGGACGGCAATCTTGGTGTGCGCGGCAATTTCTCCCGGCTGATGGAGCAGGCCCCTCCGGGCTGGTTCATGTTCTGTGACCAGGATGACGTGTGGCTGCCCAACAAGCTGGAGCTGTTCGCCGCCCGCATGGCGCAGGAGGAGGCAAGGCTTGGGGCGCAGACGCCGATCCTGCTGTATTCAGGCATGGTGGTGGTGGATGCCGATTTGAATCCTGTCGAGAGGCAGGAGCTGGCGCAGCCGCGCTACCGCGGCTGTGATCAATTTCCGGGCCTGGTGATGGGCTGCCCGGCGGCTGGATGTTCCAGCATGGGCAATGCCGCCTTGCTGGAGCTGGCCCGCGCCATCCCGCAGGACTGGGTGTATCACGATTGGTGGACGATCCAGGTGGCGGCCGCCACCGGGTATGTGATCCGTATGGACCAGCAGACCGTGTATTACCGCCAGCACGGCGGCAATGTGGTGGGCGTGGGCACGGCACGCGGCGAGTTCGGGCTGTTTCGCAAGCCGCATTGGTGGATTGCCACGCTGAAGCGCGAGGTCGGCCGCAGGCATCACCGACTGTCCCTGGTGGCGGACCGCGCCGGAACTCGCATGACGCCTGCAGCCGCGCGCGAGATCGATTTCATCCTGCGTGGCAGAGGGTGGCGCCGCCTGGTGCTGGCCGTGCAGGAATGGGTCGCGGTGATGTATCCGGCCTGGTGGTGGCGGCCGCTGACAGCTGCGCCGAAATCAGGGGCCTAGGCGTATCCACCGTGACGTGAGTTGCGCTGTCGATCCGGCTGGCGCCAAATACGTGGAAGAGATCTGCGATGGAGACCACAATGCCCGATCAGCACAGTGCCACCTCTCGTCCGCAATGCCGCCTGGTGCGGGCCGGCACACCCTTCGTCGGCAAGCAGGGCCTGACCTACAGCCCAGCGATCTCGGCCGAGACGGTGGGCGCACAGGCCATCCACATGCAGATGCTCAGCATCCCGCCCGGCGGGCGCGCCAAGGCGCACAAGCACGCCAATCACGAGACCGCCATCCACGCCATTAGCGGCACATCCTGCATGTGGTATGGCGAACGGCTTGAGCATCACATGACTATCAAGCCGGGTGACTATCTCTATATTCCGGCCAATGTGCCGCATCTGCCCTATAATCCGAGCCAGACCGAGCCCTGCATCGCGCTCATCGCCCGCACCGATCCGAACGAGCAGGAGAGCGTGGTGTTGCTGCCGGAGTTGGAGCATCTGGTGTTGCCACGGGCCTTGCCCACGGATGGTGGCTGATCCGGTGGCGAGTCGCGCCTAGCGCGTGGGCATGATCCGGGCTTTCAGCGCGCGCAGATGCCGGTGGGGAATGGCAATCGCGGTGGCGATGCGCAGGGCGGTCAAGTGGAATTCCGGCCATCGGCGCTCGGCCAGCCGCTTGAGGGCTGGAACCGGTTTCAGAACGCCGCGTTCCGCCAACCGCTCCTGCGCGCAGCACATCACCTTGTGGCGACGGCCGATCTCACGCCAGATTGCCGCCGCCCACCAATGGGGTTTGCGGAACGGGCCATAGCCCGTCCGTTTGAGGCCGGCGCCGATCGTGTTGCTGGCGTGCTGGCGATACAGAATGGTGGGTGTGTTGATATAGTCCAGCCGCCCTGCTGCAGCGGCCAGTACCGCGATCCACAGGTCATGAACCCTTGCGTCCGGGGGGATGGGCCGGGCAAGTTCCAGCAGCGCCGCATTGCCCATACTGGCGCAGCCTGTCAGCACGTTGCCGAACATCAGGCTGGCGACATCGCATGCGGTGCGGTCTATCAACGACAGTTCCGTCACCTCGCGCATGGGTGCCAGATCCTGGTCGACGATGGACACGTCAGAATAGACCGCGATCGGTGTGCGGGCTCCCAGTTGGGATTCCAGCGCCTGCATGCGGTGAGCGAACAATTGCAGCTTTTCCGGCAACCACACATCGTCCTGATCGCAGAACATGAACCAGGAAGGCGGGCAGTGGCTGAGCAATTGCGAGAAATTGTTCAGGAATCCGGTGTTGCCGCTGTCATGCGTTATCAGGTGAAACCGGTCAGGATGTTTCGCCTGAAACTGTGCATACACCGCGAGTGACTGATCAGTTGAGCCGTCATCGCGAGCCAGCACGCACCAGTTTGCGTAGGATTGACGGCAGATCGACTCAAGCTGCGCATAAAGATGCCGCTCACCGTTGAACAGCCCAATCAGGATGAAAACATTTTGAATAATGAAAGCCCGATTCATTGAACGATAATGCCATTTCCGACAGGGTTCATGGTATCATTTCGAAAATAATCTGACAAGCGCTGGAGGAATTCGAAAAAATTTGATTCCTGTGATCGGTTCTATGGGTATGATTCGAAATATATCTATGATAAATTGGTTTTGAAATAAAAATATTGACATTTTCTATCAATGTTAAAATATAAAATGGATGATTGTTATCGGATTTGGATAGTAATATATTGCTCATACGGCGATTTTTTTTGTCAGGTGATTGATAAATTTGGGCTGGCCAATAACCCGGTTATCTTGCCCGAAATCGTAAATGCATCAGGGCGCACAAGAACGCCAATGACAAGACCGCTGTTGCGGCGGGCAACTTGGTGTTTGGCTTGTGGTATGGTGGGGGGTGAGCCCCAGATGACCATCACGCCCGATGATCTTCGGTCTATCCCGGCCAAGGTGCCGCAATCGCCTGATGCTCCGAGTAACCCGGAGCTTGCCTTGCGCTCACCGCTCATGTTGATCCGAATCAGTAGGAGAGTGTGGATTTTTGCTGAATCTGAAGAGACTGCCTGCCGCCGTGCCATGAATGGAAATGAAAAATAAATCAGTATGAATATTTCCTGGTGGTTCTGATATTTTATATGTTGTCCAGATGAGGCCTTACAGTCTGGCGCGAAAACCTATCTGCACATACCGGATGTCTCTGTGTCGCCCGAGAGTTGCGATCTGCAGCGTCAGCCCAAAGAGCCAGCGTGCGATCTCCAGCTTCGAAAAATCATTCAATTCAAAATAATCATTGATGCCTTCGTATCGCTCAATTTTGAAATTCGCGCGTTTCAATGCTCTTTCCAGGCTGCGGAACGTGAAGAATCTCAGATGCGTCCGATCCAACACACCCTGATCCTGATATTCAAAGTCGCGCGCCATCACGATTTCAAACAGCGTCCGATAAAAACGTATATTGGGAATGGATCCGATCAGCCATCCTTCAGGGCGGAGAAACTGTCTGATGTCTGAAAAGAACTTATCATGATCCGTCATGTGCTCGATGACGTCATTGCAGATCACAAGATCAAAAGATGCTTTGGGTAGCAGGTGGGATACTTCGTCAAAAGTGCCTTGAAGAACCACGTCCAGATTTTGACTGCCAATATCGGCGGCTGATTTGTAAGGTTCGATCCCCCAGACCTCGGAATGCGGGCGCAGTTTCATGCTGAACCGGCCCTCGCCACATCCAATTTCCAACACCTTTGGTTGACCATGAAGGACAGGTATGAATGGAATCATTTCGAGACGCTCGCCACCGCGGTAGGCGGTCAAGTGATCGTTTGCCAAGGATACTCCAGCAGGCGGCATTTGTTCCTCGAATAATACTGACTGACTCGATCATATCGATCTTCATTGAAAAGACAATCATGACACAATGCCATGTTTTCGCCTCTCCAGGACTGTCAGGCATTTTTGTTGCGATTCCTATATCGATGTGTCATTCCCGATGCGGTTTCGGCATTTCTCGATCAGATCCATGATCCAATCGGGTGCAAAGTTGTGGTATATGATTTGGAAAATTCTCTAAATTATATGCAGAATTTTATAAAATAAAAACATAAATCCAGTAAATGTAAAATCAGGTAAGTGGTGTGATCTCAGCGGAGGTGGATTTTGTCAGATAAGCAGCTCCCGCATTTTGCGACGAATGTCGGCGTTCAGCGCAAGGTTCGCTTTGAATACTCGATCTGCACGATGGTAACAAAAATAGATGAATATCTTGAAATGCTGTCATCGTTCCAAAATCAAGGATTTACACAATCGGACTGTGAATTTATTTTTATCGATAACATGCGTGATAATGTTTTTGGGGCGTTCCAGAGTCTGAATTTATTTCTGCAGACTGCGGCGGGCCGAAATATCATTATTTGCCATCAGGACATACGGCTCCTCAAAGACGGGCGCGATGCTCTGGATCGGAGAATCGCGGAACTGGATCAGAAGGATCCGTCGTGGGGTGTTCTTGGCAACGCTGGTGCTGATCAAGATGGGCGACTTGTCGTTAGAATATCGGATGTGTTTGGCGAGGATCAGAACACTGGCCAAGAATACCCGCAGCGTGTTGTGTCTCTCGACGAGAATTTTCTGGTCGTGAAGCGGTCTGCCAATCTTGCGGTTTCAAATGATGTGGCGGGATTTCACTTGTATGGGACGGATATTGTCCTGATCGCGGAGAGGCTGGGATATTCCGCCTATGTGGTGGACTTTCATCTTCGTCATTTGGGCTTGGGACGGATGGACGAAAGCTTCTACACGGCGCGGCGTGCCTTGATGCACAAAATGCAAATGACTGGACGAACACGCATCGTCCGCACCACCTGCAGCGACCTGCTGATCAGCGGAAGCAGAATTCTGACATCGCTCTACCTGCATCCGAAGGGCCGGCGCGGCATTCGGATGCTGTTCACGTTGCGCCGCTGGGCGGCGGTTCTGCTTGGTGTGGAAAAAAGAGGAGCCTGACACAGTCTCCCATTTTTTCGGAGGCTGACGGATTGCCGGCATCAGGTGATGCGAGCCCGCCTGGCAGGCCCGTGCCATCAGCAGGACGGGGCGCGCAACAGCAGATGCGAGTGAAGATCAGCGATCGGCATGACCAACACTGATCCGTAACGGTCGCCGCTGCCCACACTGATCAGCAGAGTATCGCCGTCACGGAGGAGGCTCAGCACAAACTCAATCCCAGGCCTGAAAAAGAAGAACGGCTCACTGATATCAATGAGGCGGAGATCGCGATCGAACGCGATAAAAACATGCTGATAATAGCGCTTTTCATAGACCCACATCGGTGGGTAGTGGGCCACCGCTATGTAGTGGCCATCATATTCGATGAAGTTCGAGCTGCCTCGTAATATCTCTTTGCTGGAATGCGCCTGATCAGCCGGGTGGCGTGGCAGCAGTTCGAGCCCTGGCTGCGTGTAGCGATAGATGATTGTTGGATAGACCTGATAGACCAGCAGAAGCTCATCATTGTAAACCAGCGGAATCCAGTTTTTCTCTGTCTGACCCGGTGCTGCTGGCGATTGGAATGTTTCAACATGCCGAACAGTGTCAGCGTCGAATTTCACAAGGATCTGTGTGTTGAGGACAGTGCCGTCCGGCCTGAGGCTGTAGCCCGCGCCAATCCCATAAAGTTCGCCTTGCCAGACAAACGGTCTGACGTCCTCGATCCCGTGGCGCGCTTCGGCGATACGGTTGCAAATATCGGTGTCGTCGAGATATCCGGTGGATGAGCGAGCAAATTGATTGTCCATCTCCATTTGCAAGATACGAGCACGATAGACTGGACCATCGAAGCTCCCGTGTCGGTCGGCCCGGATCATGAGATTGCATATTCTTGCAATAACCAGGAGCTTTTCCTGAAAATACACAAGGCCGGGATTTGTCATATAGGCATCATGCTCGACATTCAGTGGTATGACGCGATATCGCCTATTTTTATTGAGTATTTTCGAGGTTGCGATGGTTGTTTGGTGATGGGCGCGTATTGAATAGCGACGCAGCTCGGTCACTTCATGAGGAAGTGCGAGTATATGCATGATTTTTGAGGATATTCGCCGCAGGATGGAAATCATGTCATGAAAGCCTGTTTGCTCGGATCGCTGGTCTCTGCCGACACGTCTGAGTCATATGTCACATGCCGCATGTTCATTTCATATGTGTCAAACGATATTTGAGCTTGTATCGACGAGCTTGAGCGGCCGATCAGCCCGGTTCCACGGTCACCAGCACCAGATCATGATCGCTCAGCACCGTGCCATCGGCATCCACCGCCGGCACGATCTGCGGGGCGGAGGCCATGAGGCCGCGGGTGCAGAACCAGTCCAGCGTGTAATTGCCGCAGCCCACGCTCCAGGTGCTGGGCCGCGTGGTGGGGCCATGCGCGTTGCAGGCCTGCCAGTCATAGCCGCGTGCCCGCGCCAGATCGAACAGCGCTTCGGACGGGGTACGCACATGCGTGTTGAGGTCGCCTGCGATCACCACCGGCCGACCCTCCGCCATCCGATCCAGCGCATCGAGCAGGGTTCGCATCTGCTGGGCGCGGCCGAATTCGGTGGAGGCACTTTCCAGATGCACCGAACACACCACAATCTCGGCCTCGCCCATGGCCACGATGCCTGCCACCGCCATGCGGGTGCCGACCCGTTTCTGCCCGCCCTGCGGTGCCACATACCAGTCCGACACCTCGTCGAGCCGGATCACCACCGGCTGTTGCAGCGCCAGCGCTGAGGTGATGGCATTGCCGTGGAATCCCAGCCGGTTGCCAGGCGTTGCATCCGCCATCGCGAAGGGCTGTGCCATGGTGGCAAGCTCCAGGAACTCCAGCCCATAGGCGTAACAATGGCCCTGCAGCGCCGCCAGCTCGGCCGTGGTGTGGCGCTGGCCGGTGCGGTGACAGCCGCAATCAAGCTCGGTGAGCAGCGCCACCTCCACGCCGTGCCGGCGCAGCATCGCGGCACTGCGTTCCGGATACAGCGCGCGCTCCAGATTCCACGCACCGATGCGCAGGCTGGCGCGGGGTTGGGGCGGCTGGGGCGTGCCTCCCGTCTCCACCTCGGCAAAGGCGGGCAGGGCCGCGTGCCAATGCGTGTGCGCCGCCCGTGTGTCGGGGGCGGCCAGGATGGCATCGCGCGTGGCCTGGGGCACATTGGTGAGGGCTGCAACCTGGCGGCGGCCAATGATGGGCTGCACGCCGTCGCGCAGGCGCAGGGCGACGCTGGGGCGATCGGTGGTGAACACATCCACGCCCAACGCCAGCATGTCGGCAATCTGGGTGGCCTCGTTCACCGCCCAGGCGCCCACGCCGTAGCCCGCCTGCCGCAGCTCGGCAAGCGTTGGCGCATCAAGGCTGGTGCAGCGTATGCCAAGCCGTGAGATGCCATGCGCCCGCGCCACCGCCATCACGCCCGAGGTGCCGATGCGGATCTGCATGGCCGGCTCCACCAGCCAGATCGCCATCGCAAGCCCTGGCTTGGCGGCGGCCTGGCCTGCCACGTTGGCGTCAAAACTGGTCACCACGGTGCGGCCGCGCAGGCCGAACCGGTCCAGCACCGAAAGTGCCTGGTCGAGCAGCCCGGGATAGGGGCGGTGATCGACGCCTGATTTCAGCTCCATCCGCAGGGTGATCGCGGTGGGGGCAAAGATCTCGGCGAATTCGGCCAGGGTCAGCATCGATTCACCGCGCGTGCCGGCAAGGCTCAGCGCCTTCAGCTCCGCAAGCGTGCGGGCACAGACGGGCCCGCTGCCATCGCTGGTGCGCTCCAGCGTTGCGTCATGGAACACCACGATCTCGCCATCGCGCGTGGGATGGATATCGAACTCGATCTGATCCGCCGCTGAGGCCGCGGTTGCGCGAAACGCGGACGGGCTGTTCTCCGGCCATTCCAGGGCACCGCCGCGATGGGCTGCGATCAGCGTCATGCAACTCTCCTTCAGGACAGCGTCGGGTCAAGCCGATCGCGCAGCCAATCCCCCACCAGGCTCACGCACAGCGTGCTCAGCACGATGGTCACCGAGGGGGCGATCAGAATCCACGGCGCGCGGGTGAGGTATTCCCGCCCATAGCCCACCATGTTGCCAAGCGAGGTCATCGGCGGCTGCACGCCAAGGCCCAGAAAGGACAGGCCGCTTTCCAGCAGCACCACCTCGGGGAAGGACAGCGTCGCCGAGACGATCAGGGTGGAGGCGATGTTGGGCAGCACATGCAGCAGATACACACGCAAAGGCGTGGCGCCGAGCTGGCGGATCGCCGCCGCATAGCCCTGCGCGTTGGCCGCAATGGCCAGGCCGCGCGCGATGCGGGCGTGGCGTTCCCAGCCATAGAGCCCCATCAGGCAGATAAACAGCTTCAGATCGTTGCCGAAAAACGCCAGCACCGCGAGCGCCACGATCAGGAAGGGCATGCTGGCCTGAAAATCGATCAGCATCAGCACGAACTGCTCGACCCAGCCGCGGAAATGCGCCGCCAGAAACCCCATCGTGGTGCCGAACACGGTTGCGATCAGCGTGGCCCCCATGGCGATCATCAGGCTGATCTGCACAGAGGCGATCAGCCGGGAGAACACGTCCCGCCCAAGCTCGTCCGTGCCAAGGAGATGGTTGATCGATCCGCCCATCAGCACCGGCGGCACCAGCCGTGCGCGCAGGTCCAGTGCCGTGATGCTGGCCGGGCGCAGCTGGTCGGCAAAGATTGCCACCAGCAGCATCAGCCCCAGCCAACACAGGGCAACGATCACCGAAGCCGGCATGATCTTCTTGGTCATCGCGGCCATCTCAGCTCCTCCCGCCGCGCAGCCGCGGGTCGAGCACGCCGTAGAGCAGATCGACGATCAGGTTGGACACCACCATGGTGGTGGCCACCAGCAGCAGGATGCATTGCACCACCGCAAGATCACGGTTGGAGACCGCAACCACCAGCAGCCGCCCCACGCCGGGCCAGCTGAACACGCTCTCCACCACCACGGCACCGGCGATCAGGCTGCCCACCATGAAACCCACGATGGTGACGGTGGGAATGGCGGCGTTGGGCAGCGCATGGCCGCGCACCACCCGCGCCCACGGCACGCCCTTGGCGCTGGCGGTGCGGATATAGGGCTGGCCCAGCACCTCCAGCATGGCGGAGCGGGTGAAGCGCGCCAGAATGCCGGCCCCGCCAAAGCCCAGCGTGATCACTGGCAGAATGCCCGCCTGCCACGACCCTTGCCCGCCGGAGGGCAGCCAGCCGAGTTCCACCGAGAACAGCAACACCAGCATCAGCCCGAGCACAAAGCTCGGCACCGTGAAGCCGGCAACGGCACCGGCCATCACCACCCGGTCGGTCAGCGAGTTGCGGTGCAGGGCGGCGTGGATGCCGGCCGGAATGCCGATCAGCAGTTTCAGGCACAAGGCCGGGATGGTCAGCCACAGCGTGGCCGGGATCCGCTCGGCCACCAGATCGATGGCGGGTCTGCCATCGCGGAAGGACTGGCCGAGTTCGCCATGCGCGATGGCGGAGAAATAGTCGATATATTGCACCCAGATCGGCTGATCGAGACCCCAGGCGTGGCGGAACGCCTCGATCGCCGCCTGGGGGGCCTCCGGGCTCATAATGATCACCGCCGGATCGCCGGACAGGCGCAGCACCACGAAGGCGAAGGTCACCACCAGCACGATGGTCAATGCCGCGCGTCCCAGCCTGAGGGCGAGATAACGCAGCATCAGGCCTTCCAGGCCCTGCTGGAGAAATCCATGAAGAAGGAGGGCGGCGCCTGCCATTTCGTGCTGCGCTTGTGGGCGGTGAAAACCGCGTTCTGGTGCAGCACGATATAGGCCGGGTCCTCGCGCTCGCAGATCTCCAGCATGCGGCGGAAGACGGCGCGGCGCTTGGCCATGTCGGTGCCGGTCTCGAGTGCCACCGACAGCTCGTTCACCTCGGCGTTGGTCCACTCGCCGTTGGTTTGCTGCGCGCCCTTGGGGCCGTGCTGGTTGGTGATCGAGGACACCGGATCGTCGAACACCGCGGAGTTCGACCAGTCGCGCGCGCCGCGCGGGCCCTTCTTGTCGAGCACCTCGCCCCAGTTCTCCTTGATCTCCAGCTTCACGTTGAGGCCGACCTGCTTCCACATCTCAACCAGGATCTGCGCTGTGGCGTTCTCGGCGGTGTAGTAGTTGTTGCGGGCGCGGTAGATGATCTCCTCGCCCTTGTAGCCGGCCTGGCGCAGCAGATCGCGGGCGATGGCCTGGTCATAGGCCGGCACCTGCCAATCCTTGATGAACATCTCACCGTAGAATTCCCATTGCAGGCCGGGCGGCACGCGGGTGCGGCCGGCCCAGAGGCTGTCCACGATCGCCTGGCGATCGACGGCATGGGACATCGCACGGCGCACCAGCGGGTTGGACAGCGGCGGCGAATTCTTGTCGAACACCACGATCTTGTGGTTCAGCACCAGCCCACCCTGCACCATCAGCTTCGGGTCACGCTCGATCACCGCGATCTGGTCGGGCGGGATGTCGCAGGCAAAGTCGAACTCGCCGGCCTGTAGGCCCGCGATGCGAGACGCCGTCTCCGGCACCTCGACGAAGGTGACCGATTTGACCGGCGGCCTTCCACCCCAGTACTCGTCATGCGCTTCCAGCACCAGCGAGGAGCCGGGGGTGAAGCTGGCCAGCCGATAGGGGCCGGTTCCCACCGGCTTGCGGCTGTTGGCCTGCCAGTCACCGTGCTCGCGCCAGGCGCGGCCGGAGATGATCTCGCTGCCGCCGGCGGAAAGCCGCCCCTCCAGCGTGACATCCGGCGTGCTGTTCACGAAGCGCACCGTGGTGGGGGAGACGATCTCGACCCGGGCCAGAGCCGGGAAATGCCGTTTGGCGATGGGCGGAATGTCGGCCGGAAGCCCGGCGCCAAACATATGCTCGGGGCCGAAGGTGAAGGCCACGTCCTCCGCGGTGAGCGTGTCGCCGTTGTGCAGCTTCACGCCAGGGCGCAGCTCCAGCTCCACAATCGTGTCGCTGATCCGCTTCCAGCTTTGCGCGATGCCCGGCACGCGTTCCAGCTGGCCCTGCTGGTTGCGCGCGATCGGCGTTTCGAGAATGGAGTTCACCCAGCGTTCGGAGGCATTCGAGCTCTGCTCGCGCAGCGGCTCCAGCGTGCCGGTGTTGCTGATGATCTGCACCGCCACCTTCACATGCGGCCGGGTGTCGCTCTGCGCGATGGCAAACCGGGGCAACGCCGCGGTGGCGGCGGCCGAGGCGATGGTGGCGCGACGGGTCAGTTTCATGCGGCTTCACTCACTGTGACGGACGGAACGAGATGGCAGGCGACGCTGCGGCCGTCAGCGGTCGGGCGCAGGGCAGGGGTGTCGACCCGGCAGCTGGCCACCGCCTCCCGGCAACGCGGGTGGAAGGCACAGCCGCTGGGGCGGTTGGCCGGGTTCGGCGGATCGCCGTCCAGCACGATTCGCGGGGTGCTGCGGCGTGTGATGGACGGGATCGCCGAGACCAGCGCCTTGGTGTAGGGATGCAGCGGATCGGTGAAGATGGCATCCGGTGCGCCCTGTTCGACGATGCGGCCGAGATACATCACCGCCACCTCGTGGCTGATCTGGCGGACCAGCTTGAGGTCGTGGCTGATGAACAGCATGGCGATGCCGCGCTCCTGCTGCACATCCACCAGGCGGTTGATCACCTGGGCCTGGATCGAGACGTCAAGTGCCGAGACCGGCTCGTCGCAGACCAGCAGATCGGGGTTGGTGACCAAAGCGCGGGCGATCACCGCGCGCTGGCGTTGGCCACCGGAGAGCTCATGCGGATGCCGGGGGGCCAGATCCGGGCCAATTCCTGCCGCATCCATCGCCGCAGCGACAAGAAGCGTGCGTTCCGGCCCGGCGGCCATGCCGTGAATGACCAGCGGTTCGTGCACCAACTGCGCCACCGTCATCCTGCGGTCCAGCGCGCCAAGCGGGTCCTGAAAGACCATCTGCATGCGCGCGCGCAACTGCCGCCATTGCTTGCTGCCGGGCTTTGGCATGGCGGCATCGGCAAATCGCACCTCGCCCGAGCTTGGCGGCTCAAGCCCCAGCACCAGCCGGCCGGTGGTCGATTTGCCACAGCCGCTTTCCCCCACCAGCCCGAGCGTGCGCCCCGGGGTGAGGGTGAGCGACACACCATCCACCGCCCGCACGCTCTGGAGGCGTGAGAACAGCCCGGCCCGTGTGGCGTAGTCGCGTGTCAGGTTGATCGCATGCAGCAGGGTCATGGCGCAGCCCTCATGATCGGCGCGCGCACGCAGGCGACGTGATGGGCTGGTGCCAGTTCGCGCAACGCCGGCAGAGCGGTGCATTGCCGCTGCTGATCCGGACAGCGCGGCATGAAGGCGCAGCCGGCCGGCATGGCGCCGGGCTCCGGCACCGAGCCCTGGATCGGCACCAGGCGGCGGCGCGGGCCGGACAGGTCGGGCAGGGCCGCCAGCAGGCCCTTGGTGTAGGGATGCAGCGGGTGGGCGAACAACTGGGATGCCTCGGCCATCTCCACCATGCGCCCGGCATACATCACGCCCACGCGCTGGCACAATTCGGCCACCACGCCGAGATCGTGGCTGATCAGCACCAATGCCATCCCGGTCTCGCGCTGCACCTTCTGCAGCAATTCGAGGATCTGCGCCTGGATGGTGGCATCGAGTGCCGTGGTCGGCTCATCGGCGATCAGCACGTCCGGCTGGCCGGCCAGCGCCATGGCGATCATCACGCGCTGGTTCTGCCCGCCGGACAGCTCATGCGGATAGAGGTCGACGCGGCGCCGGCTGTCCGGGATGCCGACCAGGTCGAACAGCCGCAGCGCCTCCGCGGCGGCCGCCCTGTGGTCCATGCCGCGATGCAGGCGCAGCGCCTCGCGCACCTGGGTTCCCACACGATGCACCGGGTTCAGCGAGCTGGTCGGATCCTGGAAGATGATGGCGATCCGCCCGCCGCGCAGCGTGTCCAGGGTCGCGGGGGCGGCGCCCAGCAATTCCTGCCCGGCCAGGCGCACCGAGCCTTCGACGGTGGCTGTGGGGGGCAGCAGGCCCAAAGCTGCAAGCCAGGTGACCGACTTGCCGCAGCCGCTCTCCCCAACGATGCCCAGCGCCTCGCCCCGCCTGAGGGTGAGATCGAGGCCACGAACCGCTGGCTGGTCCCCGAAGGTGACAACCAGATCGCGGATCTCGACCAGATCCGGTGGTGTGGACGCGGCTTTCCGGTCAGCCAAACTGGCGCTCACCCTTGATCCCCAAAATCATCCCCAGTTGCTGGCGCGGAAATCCATCACGAAGCTCGGATAGGCCTTCCAGGCGATATCGCGGCGTTTCGCGGTGAAGGCGCCGTTCTGGTGCAACACGGTATAGGCCGGATCCTCGCGTTCGGCGATCTCCAGAATGCGGCGGAACATCTTCTTGCGCGCCGGACGGTCCGTGCTGGTCTGGATGTCGACGCAGAGCTTGTTCAACTCGTCATTCTTGTATTCCAGCGCCGATTGCGCCGAGCCGTTCGGCCCGAACTGCGAGACGATGCAGCCCACCGGGTCGCTGAAGGCGGAGCCGGCCGACCAGTCGCGCACGCCGCGGACATGGGAACGGTCGCGGATCTGCGTCCAGTTCTCCACCATGCCGATCTCGACATTGAGGCCAACCTGGTTCCACATCTCCACCAGCACCTGCGAGGTGGCCACCTGGTTGGTGTAGTAGTTGTTGAGCAGGCGATAGGGGATCACGTCGCCCTTGTAGCCGGCTTCCTTCAGCAGCGCCTTGGACTTGGCCGGGTCGTATTCCGGGGCGGTCCAGTCATTGATCAGCATGTCGCCGTAATATTCGAACTGCAGGCCCTTCGGCACCGTGGTCCGGCCGGCCCACAGGCTGTCGATGATCGCCTTGCGGTCGATGGCGTGGGCGAAGGCCATGCGCACCTTCGGATTGGCCAGGATCGGGTTGGTCTGGTCGAAATCGGTGATGCGGATGTTGTAGATGGACCCCCCCACGATCTCGAAGCCGGCATGGCTTTCGACCGAGGCGATCTGGTCGGGCGGGATGTCGCAGGCGAACTGGTATTCGCCGCTCAGCAGGCCGTTGATGCGGCTGGAGACTTCCGGCACCTCGACGAAGCGCAGCGTCTTGATCGGCGGGCGGCCGCCCCAGTAGGCGTCATGCGCATCCAGGATCAGCGAATTGTCCGGGTTGAACTCGCGCACCTTGTAAGGCCCGGTGCCCACCGGCTTGCGGGCGAAATCAAGCCAGCTTGCGGCGTCCTGGTAGCCTTTGCGGCTGAACACCTCGGCACCAGTGGCGGCGATGCGGCCTTCCAGCGTCACATCCGGCGTCGCGTTGATGAAACGCACCGTGTATTTGTCGATCACATCGACCCGCGCCAGCGAGGGGAACATGCGCCGCGCCACCGGCGGGATCTCGGGCGGCAGCGCCTTGCTGCCGACACCGATGATGCGCCGCCCGGTGTCCGGCATGATGCGGCCCATCGCATCCGGCGTGGTCTCGCCGAACATCGCCTCGGCGGAGAAGCTGAACGCCACGTCCTCGGCGGTGAATTCCTGGCCGTTGTGGCAGATCACGCCGGGGCGCAGCGACAGCTCCACGGTGCTGTCATCGATGCGGCGCCATTCGCTGGCAAGGCCGGGGCGCGGCTTGGCGCCGTTCAGCCAGTCCAGATCGATCAGCCGCTCCGTCACGATGCCGCTGGTGCGCTCACCGACATTGGATTGTTCGCGCAGCTGGTTGAGCGTGTTGGTGTTGGCCACTTTCTGCACCGCCACGGTGATGGTGGGGCGGGTGTCGGATTGGGCGATGGCAAAGTGCGGAAGCGTGCTGCTGGCAGCGGCAAGGGCAAGCGCGTGGCGGCGGGTCAGGCTCGTCATGGAGGCTCTCCTGGAGTGATGCGGATCAGCGGATGCTGGGTTTGCGGATCTCAAGCCCGTCCGGCGTGGTGCGGTAATGCGTCAGCGTGCGGTCGGCATGGCGCATCCGCCAGGACAAGGCGCGCTGCGCGTAGACCTGCTCCACCGCCATGTAGGCGGGGTTGCCGGCCAGGTTGGTGAACTGGTTGGGGTCGGCCCTGAGGTCGAACAGCAGCGGCGGCAGGGCGGTGAAATGGACGTATTTGAACTCCGCATCCTGCAGCACCATCAGCGTGCATTCATCCATCGACAGGCCGAGCGCCGCCTCCGGATCGCCAGGATGAACGCTGCGGAAATCGAACTCGTAATGCAGCGCATCGCGCCAATCATGGGGCGTGTCGCCATGCACCAGCGGCAGCAGGCTGCGGCCATCAACCGCATTGGGCGCCTCGCCGCCGAGCCAGGACACCATGGTGGGCATCAGATCCACGCTCTCGGTGAAGGCATCCACCACCAGGCCGCGCGTGTCATGTGCGTCCGGATCGTGGATGACCAGCGGGATGCGGAAGCTCTGGTCGAAATAGGCGATCTTGCCCAGCAGATGATGATCGCCGAGCTGCTCACCATGATCGGAGGTGAAGATGACCAGCGTGTCCTTCCACGCATCGGTCTCGTCGAGGAAGGCGAACACTTCGCCCAGGCAGTCATCGACTTCGGACATCATGCCGTAATAGGTGGCGCGCATCTGCGCCACCTTCGCCTCGTCCAGCTCGGCTGACAGGCCCTCGCCGCGGCGGAAGAAGCTGCTCTGCTTGGAGGTCTTCAGGTAATAGTCGAGCAGCGGATGCTGCGTCGCCTCGGCCTCCGCAGTTTCGGCGCGCACCGGCTTTGGCATGTCCTCCGGCCGATACATGGCGTGATACGGCGCGCTGGCCACGAAAGGCGGGTGCGGGCGGTAATAGCCCAGATGCAGGAAGAACGGCTTGCCGTCGCGGCCCTTCAGATAGGCCAGCGCCTTGTCGGTGAAGAAGGCGCTGTCGGAGAATTCGGCCGGGATGCGCGACGGGCGATCGGTGGCGCCGGGGACGGCATCGACGCCTTCCGGCAGCCAGATATCCTCGCGCACCGGCGGCACCTCGAAGCCGAGCTGGGCGAGCCAGCCAAAATAATGGTCATGCCCCGGGCCGAAATCGCCGACCGGGCGCCAGCCCTCCATCACATCGCCCATGGTGGTCAGGCGCGGATCGCGCGGCGAGGTGCTGCGCGGATCGGGGGCGGTGGTGGTGTAGCCGACCAACGCCGGATCATGGCCCAGCGCGCGCGCCTCCTTGGGCAGGGTGGCGTGGCGATGGTCGAGCGGGATCCAGTTCTGCACCTGGCGGTGGTTCATCAGATACAGCCCGGTGTGCAGGCTGGCGCGCGCCGGCCCGCAGGGCACCGCGGTTGTGACATGGTTGCGGAAGGTGACGCCCATGCGGCACAGCCGGTCCAGATTGGGCGTCTGCAGATGGGGTGTGCCCAGATAGGGCATGCAGTCGGCCCGCCACTGGTCGACGACAATCAGCAGCACGTTGCGATGGGCCATCACGCTCTCCTTCGACGCCTGCCGGGTAGCACGCGCGCGGGTCGCCCTGGTGACAGTGGTGTTTCAGTTTGATGACGTTGCCCCGCATTGTCGCCGGGCGCGGGACTGGGGTGAGTGTCGCCCCCTCGACCTGCAGGCCCGCAGCGGGCATGGTATCGTAGAACAGCGCCGTGCGCTGACAGAGGGAGGTTCACATGTATCCAGCGGTTCAGCTGCTCATCGATGGCGCCTGGGGCCCGGCCGCGGCCGGCAAGACACTGCCCGTGCTCAACCCCGCAACCGGCGAGGCGATCGGCACCGTGGCGCATGCCGAGATCCCTGATCTCGACCGGGCGCTTGCCGCCGCCCAGAAGGGGTTTGGCGTGTGGAAGAAGATGTCCGCCTATGATCGCAGCAAGATCATGCGCAAGGCGGCCGAGATCCTGCGCAGCCGGGTCGATGCCATCGCCACCCTGATGACGATGGAGCAGGGCAAGCCGCTCGCCGAATCGAAGATCGAGACGGCGTTCTCCGCCGATGTGATCGAATGGTTCGCCGAGGAATCGCGCCGTGCCTATGGCCGCGTGGTGCCGTCCCGCGCCGAGGGCATCCAGCAGCTGGTGATGAAGGAGCCGGTGGGCCCCGTCGCCGCGTTCTGCCCGTGGAACTTCCCGATCAACCAGGCCAACCGCAAGATCTGCGGTGCGCTTGCCGCCGGCTGCTCGATCATCGTCAAGGGACCGGAGGAAACCCCAGGGTCACTTGCCGCCTATGTGCAGTGCTGGCTGGATGCGGGCGTGCCGGCCGGTGTGATCAACCTGGTCTATGGCGTGCCGGCGCAGATCAGCGAATATCTCATCCCGCATCCGATCATCCGCAAGCTGACATTCACGGGCTCCACCCCGGTGGGCAAGCATCTGGCGGCGCTCGCTGGCGCGCATATGAAGCGCGTGACGATGGAGCTTGGCGGCCACGCCCCGGCCATGGTGTTCGACGATGCCGATCTGGACACCGCGGCCACGATCCTTTCGGCCAACAAGTTCCGCAATGCTGGCCAGGTCTGCGTGGCGCCCACCCGCTTCCTGGTGCAGGAGAAGGTGCATGACGCATTTGTGGGCAAGCTGGTCGCCAAGGCGGAAGCGCTGAAGGTGGGCAACGGGCTGGACGAGGGTGTGACCATGGGCCCGCTGGCCAATGCGCGCCGCGTGCCGGCCATGGAGGCGCTGATCGCCGATGCGGTGCAGAAGGGTGCGACCATCGCCACCGGCGGCAAGCGCATCGGCAATGTCGGCAATTTCCTCGAGCCGACGGTGATCACCGGCATGACCACCGAAATGCGCGCGATGAACGAGGAGCCGTTCGGCCCGCTCGTGCTGGTGCAGGCCTTCGGCACGCTGGATGACGTGGTGGCGGAAGCCAACCGGCTCGATTTTGGCCTGGCCGCCTATGCCTACACCTCGTCCCACCGCACGGTGTCGCTGCTGGGCGCGCGCGTCGAGGTCGGCATGCTGTCGATCAACCATCACGGCATCGCGTTGCCGGAAGTGCCGTTCGGCGGCATCAAGGACAGCGGCTATGGCTCGGAAGGCGGCAGCGAGGCGATCGAGGCCTATCTGAACACCAAGCTGGTGACGACCGCGGCGCTGTAGCTTTTTTGTCATTGCGAGCGAAGCGAAGCAATCCACTGAA
>CAIYCW010000049.1 GCA_903924855.1 uncultured Rhodospirillales bacterium
GCAGGCAACCGGCTGCTGGATGAAGGCGCTGCGGCAGCGCGGCGCATGGCCAGCGGGTTGGGTAGCATCGAGAAAGGGGCAATGCGCGCCGCCAGTGCGCTGGGCCATATGGCCAGCCAGGCGGGGCGCGCGATCAAGCAGGCGGCAGATCGGATTGGCATCATCGGTGGTGCTGGGGCCGGCATCAGCGTGATGGAGCCGATCCGCGCCTATGCCGAGCGCGACAAAGATCTGCGTCAGATCGCCATCACACAAGGCAAGACGGGCTCGGCGGTGCCGCCAGAGATTTCCCGCTTGAACAAACTCTTCAACCGCGACGCCATGGAAACGGGTCAAAGCAGCGGAAGCATCACCGATGCCTATAAGGAGCTCGTGCAAATGGGCATCCCGGCCAACCTGGTGGATGAGGTGATCAACAAGCATTCCAAGGCGGCAACCGCCTATGACATCAGTGCCAAGGATCTGGGCCCCGCGGTGTCGGCGATGCTGAAGAGCTTCCAGATCGGCCCCGACGATATCGGAGGCGCCCTGGCAGCGATGGCCGCTGCCAGCAAACAAGGGCGTTTCAAAATCACCGATTTCTCCCGAGAGTTGCCAGGCATCGCCGGCATGATGGGATCGATGGGCATGCACGGGCGCGGCGCGGCCGACACAACCTTCGCGGCCATGGAAACGGTGATGAACAATGCCAGCAATCCCGGTCAGGCGGCTGCGGACATCACCGAGGCATTGAGCCACGTGATATCGCGCGCGGGCATTCACAACTTCAAACGCGAGGGGATCGACCTGATTGGCATCTTGGAAGCCGGCAAGGCGAAAGGGATGGACCCGATCGCCACCATCCTTGATTTGCTGAAGACAAAAACGAAGGGCCTCGATGAGATCAAGGCGGCATCGGTGGTGAAGAGCTTTTTCCCAGATCAGCAATCAGGGTATTTCTTCACCGCCCTGTTGCAGCACAACAAGGAGTTCGAGGAACTCCGGAAAAACCTGCACGGGATCACCGAGGAAACGCTCAACGAAGATTTCAAGACGATGTTTGAGTCGCCGGAGGTGCAGCTGCGCCTGTTCAGCGAAGGTATCGAGCAGCTCAACCGCCGCATCGGCCAGGGGTTCGCCCCGGCGATCAAGGTCGCCAACTGGGTGATCGATCAGCTTCTGAGCCGCATGGAGGCGATGGACAAGAGGTGGCCCGGCCTGGCCGACAAGGTGCTCGCCGGAGTTGCCGCGTTCCTTGTGCTGGTGGCAGCACTCGGAGCGTTGAGCGTGGCCCTGCCGGCAATCGAAGCGGGCTTGGGTCTTCTGTTCGGACCGATCGGCGCAATCATTGTCGTGGCCGGCATTCTCGCTGAGGCCGCAGGCTACATTGTCGACAATTGGTCTGAGCTCCAGCCGTTCTTCCAGGAAATGTGGGACGGCGTGAAACAGGTTTTCCGAGGGGCTTATCAGTTCGTCGCGGGTTGGGTGACCGGCGATTGGCAGCGGGCACTGAATGGCATTGAGGAGGTCTGGAGCGGCGTCAAAGACTGGTTCGCCGGCGAGTTCAAAGTCTTCAGGGATCTCTTCACGCAACTGGGCAAATGGGTTGACGCTTGGACCAGCGATGGTTGGTCGAAAGCTCTTGGTGGCATCACCACGGAATTCGACCAGGTCGAGAACAAGCTGAAGAACAGCTGGCTTGGCCGTCAGATGGGATGGTCTGTGGTTCCGGTGCCGGGTGTCGGCCATGAAGATGGTGACGGCAATATCGCAGAGCGGCCCTATATCCCGCAGGCTGCCAACACGACCATGACAATCGAGCTGGCGCCGGAGCTGCGTGTGCGACAAGCGCCACCGTCGGTGCCGGGCATGGATTTCAACGTCAAGCCGCTGAACCCGTTCGGCCAGGTGCTCGGCCGCCCATGATCGACATCCAGGGTCTCTACAGCAGCCTGCTCGACGCCTCGTTCCGTGGCGTCACGTTCGCGGTCATCGACACCCGTCAGGAAGTCGGCCGGCGGGTGCAGCGGCAGCTGTTCCCTGGGTTGGATACGAAAAGCTTCCAGGATTTGGGCGCGCTGGACGGCCCGATCCGGGTGACGGGGCTGATCTCCGGCGACGATTACGTGCGCCAGGGTCGCCTGCTGCACGACGCGTTCCGCACGGCCGGGCCGGCCACGCTGGTGCTGCCGTGGCTGGATGATCCGACCCAGGTGATCCTGACCGAGCCAGCCAGCATCACCTTCACCGGTGATGAGATGCGGATCGTGCGTTTCGAGGCGACACTCGAGCTGTATCTGCCTGCATCGCCCGATCAGCCCAACATGCTCCAGAGGCTGCTCGATGCCGTGAAATCGCTGGAGAGCCAGGCGAAGGCGTATCTGGCCGGGCTGCTGGCGCCCGTGGTCGGCGCGCTGGCCGTGTTCGGCTATATCCAGGGCTTTGTCAGCCAGGTCTCCGGGATCTGGTCGAGCCTGACCGCCGGCGGATCTGGCCTGGATATTCTGGGCCCGGCCATCACCGGCGCGCTGGGGCTGCTCAACTCCAATCCTTCCGGCACCTCCGGCGCGTGGGGCGCCAGCACGGCCGCGTTGCTGGCGGGGGTGCCGGATGCAGTGTCGGGCGCCGCGATCCCCACACCGGTGGCAGCTGTTGGCCCTGGTGGTTCGACTGTCACTCCGCCGGCTGCTGATCCGCGTGATGCCGTGCAGCTGCTGCTGGCGGCCAGCGTCAAGATCGGGGTATCGGCGTCCGATCCCGCACCTGGACCAGCCCTGGCGTGCGCGATGCAGGCTGTGGTGATGGCCAACGTCCTGCAGGCGGCCAGCGACATCGTCTACACCAGCCAGCAGGATGCGATCACCTGGCGCAATCGGATCGTGGCAGGCATGGACCTGGTGATCTCCGCAGCGGCCAAGTTGGCTGCTTCCGACCCGGGTGCGGCAGGCCCGGTCTGGAACGGATTGCTGGGCGCCCGCGCAGCGTTCCTGGCCGATCTGAATGCCCAGATTGGCAGTCTGCCGCCCGTGGTGATCCTGACGCTGCCCACCACAATGCCGGCATGGCTCGTGGCACAGTTTGTCGCTGATGGAGACCCTGGCTCGGTGCGCGCCACCTATCTGGACATCGTGGCCCGCAACCAGGTTGTCCATCCGGCACTGGTCCCGGGCGGCCCGATCGAGGTGCTGGCGTGAACGCCTGGTCGCTGTCGCAGCTGTCGATCAAGCTGGCTGATGCGGGTGTTGAATGGACGCGGTGGACACATGCCAGCGTCAGCCGGGATCTGCAGAACATCAGCGGTGGGTTCGAGCTCGAATATATCGATGATGGCCGCATCGCCCAGTCGCTGCCGGATCTGCTGATGCCGCCCCCGTTCTTCCAGATCGTGCGAGCAGGCATGGCGTGCATCATCTCGATCGACGGCGAGACTGTGCTGGATGGCTATATCGATGACGTGAACATCAGCTGGGAGGCATCATCCCTGCGCGCCTCCATCACCGGCCGAGATAAGACCGGCGATCTGGTGGATTGCGCCGCGCTGCCGGACGGCCCGTCCGAGTTCCGCAAGGTGGACCTGCTTACCGTTGCGCGGACTGTCTGCGCTCCCTACGGCATCACGGCATCGGCCGATGTTGATATCGGCGAGACTTTCGAACGCCTGGCGCTCGCCCCGCATGAAACCGCCATGGCCTTCCTGGAAAAAGGGGCACGCCAGCGCTCGGTGCTGCTGGTCAGCGATGGGATCGGCGGTCTGCTACTGACACGCGGCGGGACCACGCGCGGCGCCGCTCCGCTGACGCGGCCTGGAAACATCGCCGGCGGCGGTCTGCGCTCCACCTGGCGCACCAGGTTCTCGGACTATTACGTCAAGGGCCAGACTGATACCCGGCGGGCCACGGCCGGCGGGGCGCCAGCGCTCTCCAGCCTCGTTGTGCCCCCGAGCTCGGGCTACGAGCCCAACTATGCTGTCCAGACCACGGCCCGCAGCACAACACTCATGACGGGCCATGCGCGCGACCCCGAGATCACGCGGTATCGCCCCACTGTGCGGTTGACGCGCAGCCAGTCCGGCATGTCCACCACGCAGGAACAGGCGGAATGGGCGCTGCGCGTGGCGCGTGGCCAGGCGGACGTCCTGACCTACACGGTGCTGGAATGGCGCGGCAACGGCGAGCTCTGGCGCCCCAACACCCGTGTGCAGGTGACCGATCCGTATGCCGATCTCGACAAGGAGATGCTGATCGCCGGCGTGCATTTCACCTATGGCGAAGACGGCCAGAAGACGCAGCTAAGGCTGGTTGGAGTGACCGCCTATGACCGGATCAATGAAGCGCAGCGCCGTCGGCAGCGCGTGATCTCTCGCCCGACAGCGGCC
>CAIYCW010000050.1 GCA_903924855.1 uncultured Rhodospirillales bacterium
CAACCCCACAAAGGCCAGAGCCTCCAACTCGCCGGACACATCGATGCCAGCCGTGGTCCGTGCCGCGTCCACCACAAAGAAGAACGCATCGAACCGCGTGGAAAACCGCCGCGGCGTCACCGCCCGGCACAACAGCTCAAGCCCGGACAGATCAGGCGGCCGCCCCAGACCAAGCCCCGCCTCCTCCTCCAGCTCACGCGCCGCACAGCACGCCAGCGCCTGTCCCAGCCCGTTGCCTGCCAAACGCTCCAGCTGCGCCATCACACCAGGCAGCGGCCACAGCAACGGCGCCATCTGATGATCCTCGGCATCCACCGCCCCGCCCGGGAACACCAGCGCCCCTGGCATGAACCGGTGAGACGCCGCTCGGCGCCCCATCAACACGCTGGGACCGGTTGGGTCCTGTCGCACCACCAGCACGCTCGCAGCCGGCCGCACCGTCACAGCACTCTCACTCATCCCTGCATCCCCCGGCCGAAGCCTTGCCGCCACCGCCCAGTTGCGCAAGGCTTCACGCGGAAACGTCCCAACAAACATGCCAACTGGACCCGCACATGCCATCCACCGCGCCAAGCCTCGCGCCCTTCGCCCAACACAAGGCCCAGATCGCCGCCATCCTGCGCGCCTGGACGATGACCGAGGCGGCCGCCGAGGAAACCGCCGAAATCCTGGGCTATGCCGACCTGCACGGCATCGACAGCCACGGCATGTCCATGTTGCCGCCCTATGATGTCTGGCGCCGCGAAGGCCGGCTCAACATGCAGGCCCGCCCCAGCATCCTGCGCGAAACCCCGGTCTCAGCCCTGATCGACGGCGATGGCGGGCTTGGCCACGTGCCCGGTGCGTTTGCCATGCGCACCGCCATCCAGAAGGCCAAGACCAGCGGCGTCGGCATCACCGCCGTGCGCAACACCTCGCATTTCGGCGCCTGCGGCTATTACGGCATGATGGCGGTCAACGCAGGCCTTATCGGCATGGTCACCACCTCCACCCCCGGTGTTCGCGTCGCCCCCACTTTCGGCGCCGAACCGCGCCTGGGCACCGACCCGTGGTGCTTTGCCGTCCCTGCCGAGCCGGGCCGCCCGTTCCTGCTCGACATGGCCACCACCACCGTCGCCTATGGCCGCGTGCGCAACAAGGCCAACGAAAACCTCTCCACACCTCAGGGCTGGGTGGTCGACGCCCAAGGCAACCCCAGCACCGACCCGCGTGACGTCACTGAAAAGCCGGGCTTCCTCACATCGCTCGGCGGGGCACCGGAAGCCTCCAGCTACAAGGGCTACGGGCTTGCCATGATGGCGGACATTCTGGCGGCAGGCCTCGCCGGCGAAAGCTTCCCCTCCAGCCCCGATCACGCCCAGGGCCCGCGCCTCGGCATGGGGCATTTCTTCATGGCCTTCGACCCCGGCCTGTTCCGCGATCCGGCGGACTTCAACGCCGATATCGCGCGCTTCTGCGCCGAAATGCGCGCCACACCGCCGATCGATCCGGCAAAGCCGGTGATGGTCGCAGGCGATCCGGAGCGCGCCACCGCGGCGCGGCGCACCAAGGACGGCGTCCCGGTCGGCCCCGGCCTGCTCGCCCAGATCAAGGCGCTGGCAGCCGATGCTGGCGCGCCCTGGCTTCTCTAACCACGTGCAGGCCCTCCTCGGCATCGCCCTGCTGCTCGGGCTGTCCTACGCCCTGTCCGAAGACCGCGCCGGCATCAACTGGCGCGCGATCGGCGGCGGCCTCGCACTGCAACTGGCGCTCGCCTTGCTGCTGATCGACCTGCCGGCCGCGCGCTTTCTCATGCTCGGCCTCAACCGCGCGGTGGACGCTCTGCAGATCGCAACCGATTCCGGCACCGTCTTCGTCTTCGGCTATCTCGGCGGCGGCAGATTGCCCTTTGCCGAAACCGAACAGGGCGCCAGCTTCATCCTGGCCTTCAAGGTGCTGCCACTGGTGCTGACCATCTCGGCACTGTCGGCACTTCTGACGCATTGGGGCGTGCTGCAGGCCGCCATGCGGGGCTTCGCCTGGCTGCTGCGCGGCACGCTGGGCATCGGTGGCGCGCTGTCACTTGGTGCGGCCGTGCATGTCTTCGTCGGCATGGTCGAAGCACCACTGCTGATCCGCCCCTGGCTCGCCCGCATGTCCCGCGGCGAGATCTTCGCGCTGATGACCTGCGGCATGGCCGGCATCGCAGGCACCGTGATGGCGATCTACGGCGTCATCCTCGGCCGCGTCATCCCGGATGCGCTCGGTACCGTGTTCTCGGCCGCCATCATCTCAACCCCCGCAGCCCTGGCCGTGGCCGGCCTGATGATCCCGCCAGGACCACCGGACACCGATGACAGCCGCCTCGTCCTGCCGCACAAACCGGCCGGCAGTCTCGACGCCCTGGTGCGCGGCACCGCCGATGGCGTGGGGCCCCTGGTCGGCATCGCCACCATGCTCATCGTCTCGGTGGCCCTCGTCACCCTGATCAACCTCGTGCTGGGCCACCTGCCAGACATCGCAGGTCAGCCCGTGACCCTGGAGCGGATCGCCAGCCTGCCATTTCGCCCGGTGATGTGGCTGATCGGTATCCCCTGGTCGGAGTCCGCCACAGCAGCACAGCTGATGGGCACCAAGACCATTCTCAACGAATTCGTGGCCTATCTGCACCTGGCAGCCCTGCCCGAGACAGCCCTCAGCCCGCATTCCCGCCTGATCATGACGGTGGCTCTGTGCGGCTTTGCCAATCTGGCCAGCGTCGGCATCCTGGTCGGTGGCCTGCGCGCCATGGTCCCGGAACGGGCCGATGAAGTCACCGGCCTCGGCCTGCGCTCGCTGCTCTCCGGCACCCTCGCAACCTGTCTCAGCGGGGCCTGGGCCGGCCTGCTCACCTGATGCATGCCGGACCGCACCATTTTACCAAGCAGACTTGATGTATCGTCGATGCACAAACCAGATCACGACTGCGTGCAGCAATCGTTTTGTGGAGAACATTCCTCCCTCTTCCTGTTATTCCCGGCACATGAGCGTTTATTCATGGAGACCGGCAATGAAGGCGGCAGGAATGCAGCGCAACCCTGGCCACTTGGCCCACACTCTGCAACACCGCCAACGCCTGCCCGCCGTGGCAATGGCAGCCCTGCTTGTGTGCCTATCGCATCAGAGCCCGGCATCGGTCCCCATAGCCGCGCCGTCCCACACCAGCAACACCGCGGCGCCGCCCCAGCAACCGGCCGTCGAATCACCGGTCTCCATGCTGCTCGGCAAGGCGCAATTCTGGTACGAACGCGGCAACTGGAACGTCGCCATCGAGACATTCGACCGAGTTCTCAGCCTGGAGCCCACCAATGTCGATGCCCTGGTCGGTGCCTCCAAGGTCGCCGTCGACATGGGGCGCGAGGATCTGGTGCAATCCTACATTGCCCGCCTGCGCAAGGTCGCACCGGATGACCCCTGGGTCGCAGCCGTCGACACCGCCAAACGCCGCTCCGCCGAGGAAGCCGCCACGATCACCGAGGCCCGCCACCTCACCGTCCTCGGCCGGCGGGAGGATGCGCTGGCGAAATACCGCTCGTTGATGCCGAACAATCAGGTGCCCGACGAGTTCGCCGCCGAATACTATCCGCTGCTGATCTCAAGCCTGCCGCAGAACTCGGTCGCCGCGGACGCCGCTCTCACGGCGCTGCGTCAGGTGGCGGAGCGCAAACCCAAGGACCAGGCGCTCCAGCTGGCACTCGCCCAAGGCATGATCATCGGCGAGGGCACCCGCGCCGACGGCATCGCGCTGCTGCGCGAACTGTCCCACATCCCGCAGCTCTCGAACCGGGTCCGCCCGATCTGGCGCGAAGCACTGCTGTGGCAGGGCCCTGATCCCCAGGCGATGGACCAGCTCACCCAATACCTGAAGGAAAACCCGACCGACCCCGCGATCGAGGCGAAGCTGGCCGAGTTCCGCGCAAGCCTGCCCACCCCGGCCCTGCGCGCCCGCATGCTCGGCTACGAGGCAATCCAGGCCAACAACCTCAAAGACGCCGAGACCGATTTCCGCAACGCCCTCAACGCGGACAACACCGACGCCGATGCCATGGTGATGCTGGGTGTGATCCGCCTGAAGCAGAACCGCGCCGCCGAAGCCCGCACCCTCGTCGACAAGGCGATCGCAATGGCGCCGGACCGTCGGGAGGAATTCCTCACCATGACCGGCCTGGACCCGGCCTCCAATGCCAAGGCCGCGGCAGAGGCCGCCCGTGCCGTCACCGCCCAATACAAGGAAGTCGCCCGCCTGACGGACAGCGGCGATTACAGCCACGCCGAAGCCCTGCTGCGTCAGCTGCTCGGCAACCGCCGCGACGCCGGCGGCTTCCTCCAGCTCGCCGATATCCAGACCCGCGCCGGCAACACCCAGGCCGCAACCGAAAGCCTGCGTCAGGCCGTCGATCTGGCCCCCTCCAACGCCGATGCCAATCTTGCCCTGGCCGCCGCCTACACCACCCAGGGCCGCACCGCGGATGCCGAAACCCTGCTCAACCGCGCCGAGGCCGAGCTCTCCCGCAGCGGCAACACGCAGGCCCTGACGAAGCTGCATCAGGCCCAGGCAGACCGCATGCGCCTGGACGCCGCGCGCATCGCCGATCTCCCCGCCCGCGAGACCGCTCTGCGCGCAGCCTTGGCAAAAGATCCCTCCAGCTGGTGGACCCGTCTTGAGATCGCCCGCGTGATGGCCCGCACCGCGCGCGGCGCCGACGCACAGGCAATGATGACGCAGGCCGAACAGGCCGCCATCGCCCCCGGCGCCCTTCAGACCCAATCCGGCCAGGACGCGCTTCAGGTTGCCTTCATCTGGGCGCAGGAACGCGGCGACTCCAACCGCGCCACCACGCTCGCCCGCCTGGTGCCGGCCAACAGCCGCTCCCAGGGCATGCAGCGCCTCCTCGACCAGGCCAATTTCGCCCAGACCGTCGATGCCATCGCCCAGGGCGGCAACCAGGGACCAGGCACCGCTGCCCGCCTGCTCGCCCTGGCATCCCAGCCCGATCCAGACGGCACCCGTGGCACCGCCATCGCCCATGCCTTCCTCAAGCTGGGCGACATCGCCAATCTGCGCCAGGCTCTCAGCGCCGGCCTCACCGCAACCACCCCACCTGGCGCGCAACAGCGCCTCGGCTATGCCAGCGTGCTGATGGAGGCGAGCCAATTCGGCGCCGCAACCTCCGTCCTGCAGGGGCTCGACCTCACCCGCCTCACCGCCGATCAGCGCACCGGCTACAATGCGCTGCGCACCGCCCTGATCGCCTCCAGGGCAGACCGCCTGGTGGCTCAGAACCAGCCAGACCGCGCCGAACGCATGCTGCGCCCGCTGCTGGAAACCCAACCCGCCAGCATGCCGCTCAAGCTCGCCATGGCGCGCGTGCAGATCGCCAAGGGTCAGGGCTCAGCAGGTCTTTCGACCCTGCTCGATGCGCTGGACAAGGACCCTCAGAACACCGGCCTGCGCATGGGCGCCATCGGCGCTGCTGTCAGCACTGGCCAACTCGGCCTCGCCGACGATCTGGTGCAGGCTGGCCTGAAGATCACGCCGCGTGACGCCAACCTCACCCTCCAGGCTGCCAACATCGCCCGTGCCCGCGGCTATAACGGTTTGGCCCTCGATTACCTGAGGAAAGCCCGCGACCTGCGCAACACGCCCACCGCAACGCCCGACGACGATGCCGATGTGATGGACGGCCAATGATAATGGGGTGCGATCGCCAACAATGAGCATGAGCGGCGGCGATCACACCCCGTGACCGCCGCCGCCCAGCCGGCTTCCGTTAAAGGAAAAGCCCGATCACGGTCAGCACACCGCCGATCACCGTCCAACACAGGGCTGCCAGCAATGCGATCACGCAGGCCCAGGGCAGCGGCGACGGGTAAAGGGCATGGTCATGGATCGGGGCGGTCAACCGATAACCACTCATGGCGTGTTCCTTACGAGGCAAAATCCTTGCGGGCCATTGACCATCCCGGCACAGCCGGGCGGTGTTTTGCCACCTGCCTCACCGCCATGACCACGGCGCCGAACCAGGCGGCATCAACCCTCAAACCTTCCTCGTCACCCCCGAGAAACTCAACAACAAACCCTACAATTCATAACAATGTGATGTCGGAGCCAAAAATTCCGACACAAAACGCACCATAATCAGGCCAGCCAATCATCAATTGAGACAGCGTCTCAGAGGGCTGCCAGAACCGCCTCCGCGCGGCTCACATCGAACCCGCCCGGTGCCTCGACATACAATGCCGATACAACGCCGTTCTCCACCACCATCGCAAAGCGCTGGCTGCGCACGCCCAGGCCGCGTGCCGTCAGATCCAGTTCCAATCCCAGCGCCTTGGTGAACATCGCCGAGCCATCGGCCAGCATGACGATCTTCTCGTCCACACCCTGATCGCGGGCCCAGGCCCCCATCACGAACGCATCGTTGACCGCCAGGCACACCAACGCATCAACACCCTTCTCGGCAAACGCCGATGCGTGCTGGATGAACCCCGGCAGGTGCTTGGCACTGCAGGTCGGCGTGAACGCGCCCGGAACGGCGAACATCACCACCTTGCGCCCCTTGAACAGCTCATCCGTCGAAACCTCGCGCGGCCCGTCGGCCGTGGCCGTCATCAGCTTCATCGACGGAATTTCCGCACCGACCTCGATGACCTGGGACATCATGGAGCACCCTCGACTGCAACGTTCGGCCAACCCGCCCGTCTCTTGTGTCAATTCCTAGCCGCGAGACGCTTGCCTGTCACGCTCGTCCTGCCAACATGAGCACCATGTCAGACCGTTCCATCCCTGGCCGCAAGGTCAAACGCACCCGGCACCCGGCACCCCCGGCTCACAATGCCGTCACACGCACGGCCACAAACCTCACCGGCCAGGTGCTGATCGCCATGCCAGGGCTTGATGATCCGGAATTCAGCCACAGCGTGATCTATCTCTGTGCCCATGGCGAAGACGGCGCGATGGGCCTGATCGTCAACCGCCCCCTCGCCCAGCCCAGCTTTCCGGACCTGCTGCGCCAACTCAACCTCCCCCCCCAACCCGCCCGCTCGATCGGCCTGTGCAAGGGCGGGCCAGTGGATGATGGCCGCGGCTTTGTGCTGCACAGCACGGATTGGACAGGCGATGACAGTCTTGTGGTGGCCGAAGGGATCGCGCTGACGGCCAGCCTGGACGTATTGCAGGAGATTGCGAATGGCGGCGGACCGCAGCACGGCGTGCTCGCCCTTGGCCACGCCAACTGGGGGCCCGGCCAGTTGGACCGCGAGATGCGGGAGAACGCATGGCTCACCGCCGACGCGGATCAGGACCTGCTGTTCGGACCAGCCCATGAGACAAAATGGGCCCGCGCCATGGCCAAGCTGAACATTCAGCCTGGCCGCCTCTCGTCATTGTCGGGATCCGCCTGACATCACTTGCGTGCAAAGGCGAAACTTCATAAAAAGTAACAATTTGATTTATACATCGTTTGCTTGAGTCACAAAATTTCCTTGTCGCCCTTGTTAAAAAATTGTTGATTTTTGTCGGTTGATCAGAAAAAACGGGAGTACAACGATCAACTGTCCGTGATAGGGTCAACAATGTCGATGATGCGCAACGTCCGGGTCGGCCGACACCATGTCACGCCACGCGCGCTGCTCTGCGGCACCGCTTTGGCCTGCACCCTGCTGGCACCCCGCATCGCCGCTGCCGCCGATCCGGTCTATGACCCCTACGCCATCCTCGGCACGTTCAACGCCATCGTGCTGAACAATTTGACGGTGTTCACCGACGTCGAAGGCCGGGTGATCACGCAAGCGATCGACGGAACCCTGAATAGCGCGCCGCAATTCTATTCAGCTGGGGGTCGCACGACCACGTCGCCCACTTTGACCGACACCAGCAACCCAAATCCGGCCACCAACACAACCACGTTCACAAGCGTCAATGCGATCACATTCAACAACAATGTGAACAGCATCACCTCCAATGGCGGCATCGATCTTCTGAACATGCCAAGAAGCATTCCCGTCACGGCGAACGGTGGCAACACGGTAACAAATACGCCAACGTTCACGATGGCGCCGTTTCAAACGGCCCTGAACGGATTGCAAACATCACTCGCGGCGCTGACCGCAAACAACAGTACAACTGTAACAGGTGGCAACACCCTTAACTTCGTTCTGACAACGGTGAACAGCCAGAACACATACGTCTTCAATGTGAACGCGTCCGACCTGGCAAGCGTTTCGTTTATCGACTTTACGGGCACCGCAGCGGCCAATTCGTCAGTTGTGATCAACGTCGTCGGTACCACGCTGACAACCAGCGCGCAGATTTCGGACTCGGGCGGCAACGGGGCCCCACTGGTACTCGATGGAACCCTTCTCGCCAACGACGTGCTGTGGAACTTCGAAAACGCCACCTCCGTTAACTTGAACGGTCAGTGGGACGGCAGCATCCTCGCCGGCGGCGCATCGGTGGCGTCCGGTTCCAACAACAACATCCAGGGCAGCGTCTACGCCTATAATCTGAGCATCGGCCGTGAGCTGCACAACTACACCTACCAGCCGCCGACGCCCCCCACCACGCCACCGACCACACCGCCCCCGGTTCCGGAACCTGCCTCCATGGCCGTGCTCGCAACCGCCATCGCAGGTCTTGCAGGCCTCCGCCGCCGACGCGGCTGAGGTCTGAAAGCGGGATCAGCAGCGCCGCGACCATCGTCGTTTCGTCATTGCACGCTGCGAAGCAATCCACCGAGCCACGACGCGCGTAACGCCTCGGCGGATTGCCCTTCTGCACGCCAAACAACGATTGTCGGCGCCCAGTCCTAAAGCCGGAACGCCGGCACACAGGCAACCGGGCTCAACCCGGCAGACGCCGCCGCAGCCTCGATGCGCGCCTCATCATGGCCCAGCTCGGCGCCATGAATCCCGCCCAACACCCAGCACGCATCCACCCCAGCCGCCTTGGCGCCCGCGATATCGGTGCGCAGCGCATCGCCCACCGCCAGCACCCGCGAAGCCGGAACCCCCAGCATCTCCAGCACCGGGCGATAGATCGCAGCATCCGGCTTGCCGAAATTGCGCACATCCCCCCCCAGTTCCTCATAGCGCTGTGCCAAGGCACCCGCACAGATCACCCGCTGCCCACCGCGGATCACCTCCAGATCCGGATTGGCGCAGATCATCGGCAACCCCGCCGACCGGCAGGCCTGCAGCAGCGCCTCATAGGCCACAAGCTCAACCGACAGCGTCTCGTCCGGCCCGGTGTTGACGATGAACTCCGCCTGATGCGGCTCAGCCACCAGTTCCACATCCAGCCCGTCCAACGTCACGCGGTCACGCTCCGGTCCGATATGCAGCACCTTGCGGCCAAGTGCGGCAAACCAGGCGTCATCACGCCGTATCAGCGCCTGCCGCGTCGCCTCACCGCTGGTCATGATCCCGGTGTAGAGCTCATCGCCCAACCCCATCGCCCGCAAAGCCAATTGCGCCGAATAAGAGGGCCGCGGCGCGTTGGACAGCAGAACGACCGTCTTGCCTGCAGCGCTTATCGCCTCCAGCGTCTCCTTCGACCCAGGATACGGCGTCACCCCGTCATGGATGACACCCCAAAGATCAACGATAAAGCCGTCATACGCGCCGATCAGCGGCGCAAACCCATCCAGAAACCGCATCACACGCTCCGTTAAAGATCAGCGCCGATCGCCGCCTGCACAGAGGCAAATCCCTCGCGGCTCAGCGCATGCAGCAATTCATGCAACAGGCGCGGCACCAGACCCGGGCCGGCATAGGCGAATTCGGTATAGATCTGCACCAGCGAGGCACCCGCCTTCAGCTTGGCCAAAATATCGTCGCCACTGGCAATGCCCCCCACCCCGATCAGCACCAGGCGTCCGGCGGCAAGCCGTGCTGCCAGCCGCAGCACCTCGGTGGATGGCCGCAACAACGGCGCGCCGGACAACCCGCCCGCCTGATGCGCCTGCGCCGAGCGCAGCTTCGGCCGGGCAATCGTGGTGTTGGACACGATCAGCCCAGCCACACCGCCATCAATACAGGTGGCCACCACCGCCTCAACACCCTCTGGCGCAAGGTCGGGCGCAATCTTCACCAGCAACGGCGGATGCGACGGCATATCGGCGGCAATCGCCGCCAGGATCGCCTTCAGCCGCGCCTCCCCCTGCAGGTCGCGCAGACCCGGTGTGTTGGGGGATGAGATGTTGATGGTGATATAGTCCACCTTGCGGCCAAGGGCGCGCACAAGTGCCGGATAGTCTCGCTCAGGGTCGGCATTCTCCTTGTTGATGCCGATATTGCCGCCAACCGGAACACCCCGCGGCCGCCGATCCAGATTGCCCAGGAACGTCTCAATCCCGTCATTGTTGAAGCCCATGCGGTTGATCACCGCCCGGTCTTCCACAAGCCGGAACAGCCGCGGCCGCGGATTGCCCGGCTGAGGTCGCAGCGTCACCGTGCCGGCCTCAACAAATCCAAAACCCAGGCGGGACAGCGGCGCCAGCGCCACCGCGTTCTTGTCGAATCCCGCAGCCAGACCCAAGGGATTGGCAAAACTCAGCCCCAGCGTCTGCACAGCAAGGCGCGGATCATCGACCCGCGCCGATCCGGCCAGGCCCAATCGCAACGCCCGCAGGGCCAGGCCATGCGCCGTTTCCGGATCAATCAGCCGCAGCAGCGGCCCAAAGGCAGAGGCAATATCGGGTGTCATAACACCGTGATGCCGCAAACGCCGCCGTCACGCCAGCGCAGACAGCATCACTTTGTCTGTCGCATCTGCAATGAACGCCACCCGCCCGCCATCGCCGGCCGACATCATCATCATGTCACCCGCGGTCAGCAGATCGGCCGCATGATCGAAATAGCCGGGCTGAGACAATGTGCGCAGCTTTGCCAGCGGCGCCTTGTAGTGCCACAGCGTGAAGCCCTGCGCGTAGGCCAGCACCGAAAGATTGCGCACCGTGAATTCCATCGCGTCCTCCGTCATTTGCGGTCCTGGCACATCACACGCCCCGGCCAGGATGACGGAG
This sequence comes from uncultured Rhodospirillales bacterium, assembly GCA_903924855.1. Taxonomy (GTDB): domain Bacteria; phylum Pseudomonadota; class Alphaproteobacteria; order Acetobacterales; family Acetobacteraceae; genus CAIQQQ01. Next base: position 11,043 of record CAIYCW010000050.1, read on the forward strand.
GCTTCACGGCGCCAGAACATAACAGGAACATTTACCCAAGGCTGCGTCAAAATCGAAAGTTAATAAGCGATTATTCCTAGGCAGATCGGCGCCAAGTCCTATAACAGGGAATTGACAGCGAATTGACCATCGGAAAATCCGGCCCCGACTCGCCCGCTTCATGCCAGTTTCCACGCATAACCCAGCTCGGCCCCCATGAAACACGACGATATCTGGCGCGCACTCGACACTCTGGCCGCTGAAAACGGCCTCTCCGCGTCCGGCCTTGCGCGTCGCGCCGGGCTGGATCCAACCACCTTCAACCCTTCCAAACGCCAGATGCCCGATGGCCGCTCGCGCTGGCCCAGCACGGAAAGCCTGGCCAAAGTGCTTGAGGCCACCGGCGCCACGCTCGACGTGTTCACCGCCCTGGTCATGGGGGCCCGCGCCATCCCCGCCAACCAGCCATCTCGCCAGCAGAATCGCCGCATCCCGTTGATCGGCCTGGCCCAGGCCGGCGCAGATGGATTTTTTGATGACGCAGGCTATCCGGTCGGCGGCGCCTGGGACGAGGTCACGCTCCCTGAGATCGCCGATGGCAACGCCTATGCGCTGGAGATCAGCGGCGAAAGCATGGAGCCGGTGTTTCGCGACGGCGATATTGTCATCGTATCCCCGAACGCTCCGATCCGCCGTGGCGATCGCGTCGTCCTGCGCACCCGCGAAGGGGAGGTGATGGCCAAGCAACTCGCCCGCCGCTCGGCCCGCAGGGTGGAACTGCGCAGCCTCAACCCCGAACACCCGGACTACAATTTCGACCTCAATGAAGTCGCCTGGATCCATCGCATCGTCTGGGCGAGCCAGTAGCCATGCCGGAGGTCCCACTCTCCACCAATGCGCTTGCGGTGCTGATTGCCATCCTTCTCGGGGCTCTGGTGGGCGCCGAACGTGAATGGCGCCGCCATCCCGGGGGTTTGCGCTCCTGCGCCCTGGTCGCGGCAGCCTCCGCCGCCTTCGCCCGTATTGCGGAGCTGCACAGCGCCGGCGCCCCGGGTCCAGCGCTTGGAGCCATTGCATCCGGCGTTGGGTTCATCGGGGCTGGCGCCATTCTGCACAGCGCTGCCAACGGCAACACCGTGGTACGCGGCCTGTCGACGGCGGCCACCTTCTGGGCGGTGGCGGCCATCGGCACGGCGGCCGGCGTGCTCGAATACAGCATGGCAATCACACTGACCGTCTGCGTCTTCTTCGCCCATGTCGCACTGCGCCGGGTCTCCGCCTGGATCGAACGCGTCGCCCCGCCGGAGGATGCCGGACCGCGCTGACCTGGAAGGCGCGCTCAACCATGGTGAGACTTTCCGCAAGGCTGTGCCGATGCCACACTGGCGCATCGAACAGCAAAGGATGATCTGACATGGAAATCCGCAATCTCGGCCGCTCCGGCCTGCGCGTCTCGGCCATTGGGCTGGGCTGCAACAATTTTGGCGGCAGGCTCGACCTGGCCGGCACCAAGGCCGTCATTCACGCAGCCTTCGATGCCGGCATCACCCTGTTCGACACTGCGGATGTCTATGGTGAGAAAGGCGGCTCCGAGACGCTCATGGGCCAGGTGATCGGCCCGCTGCGCCACCAGATCGTGCTGGCCAGCAAGTTCTGCATGCCGATGGATGCGGCGGAAACCCTCAAGGGTGGCTCACGTCGCTATATCATGAGTGCCGTTGAAGCCTCCCTCAAGCGCCTGCAGACGGATTATCTCGACCTCTATCAGATGCACCGTATGGACCCGCTCACACCGATCGAGGAAACCCTGCGCGCATTGTCCGACCTGCAGAGCCAGGGCAAGATCCGCTACTATGGCTGCTCCAACTTCACCGGCTGGCGCATGGTGGAAGCACAATGGACGGCACGGCAGATGGGGGTTGCGGGCTTCGTCTCGGCGCAGGACGAATACTCCCTGGTCAAACGCGACCACGAGGCCGACCTGATCCCCGCCCTGCGTGAATACGGCCTGGGCCTGCTGCCCTATTTCCCGCTCGCCTCTGGCCTGCTGACCGGTAAATACCGCCGCAACGCGCCGATGCCGGAGGGTGCTCGCCTGACCAACACACAGAGGCTGGCCGATCGCTACCTCACGGAGCGCAACTGGCAGATCAGCGAAAAACTGGCGGATTTTGCCGAAAGCCAGGGCCACACCGCCCTTGAACTCGCCTTCAGCTGGCTGCTGGCGCAAAGCCCGGTGTCCAGCGTCATCGCCGGCGCCACACGCCCCGAACAGATTGCGCAGAATGTGAAGGCCGGCAGTTGGAAATTGTCGGCTGACGATCTGGCGGAGATCGACCGCATCACCGCCGCCTGACCGCAGACACAAAAAAACTGCCGTTCCTGACGAGCAGGAACGGCAGTTTTTTGGTCAACCTTGAACAGATCAGACTGTCGCCAACGCCCTTGCGCGGATCGCGGCACGCGCCGCCTCCACCGCCGGGCCTTGCGTCACGCGCGGCAGGCAGGGTGCCAGGAAGGCATCGCTGGGCACAGCTTCCTCGGCGTTGTCGAAGCACGACAGATCATCGGTCTCCAGCAATGTTTCGCACGGCAGGCCCTCGGCGAGCACCACGTCATGCGAGTCCAGTTGGATGTGGTAGTAGGTGATCTGACTGATCGCCTCCTGAACCACAGCGCCGCCCAGCAGGCTGCGCACCGGGATCAGCACATTGTCAAACACCACCGCATGATCCGGGCTCAGGCGCAGATCACGGCGGGGCAGCCCGTCCGCAAAAGCCGAGGCAGGAATACGAACCGGCGCCCGATCCGGTGCAGCGCCCAGGTCGATGCTCTGCCGACCCAGAAAGCGCACCGGCTTCACATCTCCAGACGCGGTGATGACCAGGTCGCCGGCCTTCAGGCTCTCAACCGAACGCTCACCATCCGGGCATGCGATCATGGTGCCGGCCGTGAAGCAGTTGGCATACACGTAAAATCCAGAAGTCGTGTCAGCAACACCGGCGCTGCCTTTGATTTCAATTGTGATCTTGGACGCCGTGCCATCAGGAGCCGGATTGAATACCAGTTTTTGGATCAGACCAGATCCAACCGTTGTAGTGTAAGTCGAACCTGAATTTGTCAGATTTGTGCCAGCATTTGGGTCATTGGGAGCACTGAGAGTGCCACCAACAACTGTTACCACGACTGTCGCCGCCTTGTCATTGGCGTTGAGATCAGCCCCAGACAAAATATCGTTGTACTCTTGCAACGCCAAGCCTGTGGCCTGAGACGCCGTATTTGGGTTTGGATTTACATTATCAAGATTATAACCGATCTGCGGGCTGTAATTGTCATCATAAAAATACAGATATTGAAATACTTCTGATGTCGAGCCGACAACATTGTAATAGTTGCCCGACCCATCACGATATGTGGTCAGTCCACTCGTCAAATCTTGAGGATCATTGTTATAAAATTGCAGGAATGCAAGCGTCATATCAGAAATCTCCTGAAGGTCCACGAGTGCAGGTAACGCGTTTGGCACACCTACCGCAGTCTGTATCACAAACGATAGATGTCTGTGCAACAGAATCGGCAGCTTGCTGAATGCGTCTGATACGCACCCGATAACCGGTAGAGATTAGCAGCTTAACGATGAGATCACCATCGCCCTGTGCTCACAGCCTGGCTTGGCGATGCCAATCAAGCTGTGTGGGCCCGCAGTTCAGCGTCTGCCGGCGCGGCACGCCGGGTCGCCCGCCGCACCGGAACCGGACGCGCCGCCTCCTGCAGCATCGCCCGCAAATCCGCCACATGCGCGCGCCCGGCTGCGGTCGGCACCACCAGAACGCTGCGGCGATCGCGCGGATCGGCTTCACGATCAGCAAGCCCCAGATCACACAGCCGATCCAGCGAACGCGAGATCGCAGGCTTTGAAATGTTCAACTGGCTCGCCAAACCGCGCACCGTCTGCATCCCACCATCGAGTTCGATCACCAGCAGCAACGCCAGTTGACGCGCCGACAAATCCGGCGAATCCGCACGAACGGCCGCACAGATGGTTCCATGCAGGATCGTCAAAAGCCGGTCCGGATCGATTTTCATCACGCGTTCCTCGTTCTTGCTGGCAGCCAAAACGGCTTCACAGACAACATGTTACACGCCCGATGAAGCCCAGCTGTTAGCCATCCGTCAGCATCGAAGCGAAACGACTATGAAGGCCGATCGAGGCCGGCATGATACGTACCGCTTCGTAAAACAGACACCTCAGGCAATGAATTAACGTCCGCGTGCTTCACGCCAAATGTGATCGCGCTCACGACAAAATAAAAATCTGAAATAGTAATGATTTTTTGGCGCGCTCGCCACGCATCGTAGGCAGGCTCTTCGCACAATCACATTGACACGCACAGCTGGAGTGGGAATCCATAATCGAACAAAACAGGAACAAATTTACCCGATGCCGATCCCTCCCCTCCCACACCAGCGCCCAGCTTTTCACCCGCGGCAGAGCACTCCGGCATCGCACGACGCCATGCCGCTCGATGGTGGTGCGCTCGATGCGGCTCTCGGCGGTGGCCTGAGGCTTGCGGCACTGCACGAGATCACCACACGCGGCCTGGATGTCGAATGTGCCGCGGCACCGGCACGTTTTTTGGCCGCACTGCTCACCCGTCTGCCGGGTACCGCGCCGCTGTTCTGGGTGGCCAGGTGCTGCGATCTTTACCCGCCAGGCCTGATGGCGCTTGGCCTTGATCCAGCCCGCCTGATCCAGCTGCGCGCCACCTCCGATGATGAGGCGCTCGGCCTGATGGAAACCATTCTGCGCGCAGGCGTCGCTGCCGCCGTGGTGGGAGAAATCGGACGCGCTGGCCCCCTGGCTGGCCGCCGCCTGCAACTGTCCTGCCTGGGGCGCGGCAGCACTGGCTTCGTGCTGCGCCGTTTTCCCTTTGGCGCCCATCCTGCCGCCCCTCTCACCGCAGCTGTCAGCCGTTGGCAGATCACAGCCGCGCCCAGCGCTGGTGCATCCAACACACCCGGGCTGCGCGCCCCAGGCCTGCCACGCTGGCACGCCGAATTGCTGCACAACCGTCACGGCATCACCGGAAGCTGGATTGTCGAACAGCAGGAGCAAACCGATGCAAGCGCCTCCAGGTCAACGCATCCTTTCCGTCTGGTTGCCAAACTGGCCGATCAGACGCCGCAAGCGCTGCGGCGTCTGGCCAGCTGAGAACCAGAACGCCACGCCCCAACCATGTGCCACGGTTGAGACCAGGCAGGGTCAACGCCGGATCGAAGCCGCCTGCGACATTGCTGCAGCACAGGGTATCACCCCGGGCCAGATGCTCTCCCAGGCTCGAGCCCTCTGCCCTGGTCTGCAGATCGATGAGGCAAATCCCGAAGCCGACCTGCGCGGCCTGATCGCCCTGGCCCACTGGTGTGAACGCCTCTCTCCCCTGACCAGCCCCGATCCACCAGATGGGCTGTGGATCGACATCACCGGCTGCGCGCATCTGCAGGGGGGCGAAGCAAGATTGGCAGACAGGCTGCAGCAGCGCCTGTCGCCCTGCCGCCTGGCCATCGCCGACACCGCAGGCGCCGCCTGGGCCCTGGCACGTGCTGCCACGCGCAACACTGCGGAGATCGTACCGCAAGGCCAGCATGCAAATCGCATCGCCGCGCTGCCGATCGGCCTGCTGCGCCTGGACACCCGCATAGTGGCTGGCCTGCAACGTGTGGGACTGCGCAGCGTTGAAGCCCTGCGGCGCATCCCCCGCGCCGAGCTTGCCGCCAGGTTCGGGCCCAGCCCCAGCCTGCAACTCGACCGCGCCTTGGGTCTGCAGCCCGAGCCGATCATCTGGCTGCGCGCGCCCTGCCTTTGGCACCAGCACCACCGCTTCGTGGAGCCGATCAGCACACCGGAGGCACTGACCCACGCCCTTGCCGAGCTATCCTCGCAACTGACCGCACGCCTGGAAGCCGCAGGACTGGGCGGCCTGCGGTTTCGCGCCCGTTTCATCAGGGTGGACGACGAAGCCTTTGATCTCAGCCTGGCCACCGCCCGACCACTGCACAACGCAGCACGTCTCACCCGCCTGCTGACGGAACGGCTGGACCAGATCGATCCGGGCTTTGGCGTGGAAGCTCTGCTGCTCGAAGCAATGGAGGTGGCCCCCCTCACGCTGCGCCAACCCGGCCTTGATGCCCCTTCCCCCTCGGAAGATCTGCTGGACATGCTGGACACTTTGGCAAACCGCATTGGCCCGGATCGGCTGTGGCGCCCCAAGCCAGTCGCCAGTCATGTGCCCGAACGCGCCAGCGGCAGCACCTCAGTGGCGTCCCCACAAAACTGGCCCACGCCCCCCGGTCCGAGGCCCATACGCCTGCTCACGCCTCCCGAACCCATCGAGGCCACAGCCCCTGTCCCGGACGATCCGCCGGTTATGTTCCGCTGGCGCAGCGCCCTGCACCGCGTGCAAGCCGCCAGCGGCCCGGAACGCATCGCCCATGAATGGTGGCGCCGCAGCGACCCATCAGACGATGAACGCTTTCGCGACTATTATTATGTGGAAGATCAGCTGGGCGGCCGATTTTGGCTGTTCCGCACCAGCCTGCCTGGTGCTGCGCGGCCGGTGCGCTGGTATATGCACGGCCTGTTCGGATGAGCTTCGCGGAACTGCAGGCTGCCAGCGCCTTTTCTTTCCTGCATGGCGCCAGCCATCCGGAGGAGTTGGTGGAGACCGCCGTCACTCTGGGCATCGCAGCGCTTGCGATCGCAGATCGCAACACCCTGGCCGGCCAGGTTCGCGCCCATGTCGCCGCCCGCGATGCCGGGCTGCGCCTGCTGCCAGCAGCAAGACTGGTGTTTGCCGATGCCACACCTGACATCACCTGCTATCCGACCGACCGCGCCGCCTGGGGGCGTCTGTGCCGATTGCTCACCATTGGCAAGACCCGTGCGGTGAAGGGCCAATGCCACCTCACACGCCCCGACCTGCTCGCCCATGCCGATGGCATGGCGATCCTCATTCACAGCGGTTCCGAGGCTGCCTTGCCAGAGCTTGTCAGCACGTTTCGACACCGAGCCTGGCTCGCCGCCAGCCGTGCCTATGGCCCGCATGACTGCGTGATACTGGCTGCACGGGCCGAGTTGGCCGCCCGCCATCGCGTAAGTCTGCTCGCCACCAACGATGTGCTGTACCACATCCCACAGCGGCGCCCGTTGCAGGACGTGATGACCTGCATCCGCCTTGGAACCACCATTGAAAAGGCCGGCTTGGCATTGCTGCCGAATGCCGAGCGACACATGAAACCGCGGACCGAAATGGCGCGGCTGTTTCGTGAGCATCCACAGGCCATCACCGCCAGCGCCGATCTGGCAGCGCTGTGCCATTTCAGCCTCGATCAACTGTCTTATGAATACCCGGACGAGCCGGTGCCACCAGGACGCACGCCGGATGAACATCTGGCTGACCTCGCATGGGATGGTGCCGCCCTCCGCTATCCGCAGGGCATTCCCGGCAAGGTGCAGGAGACCTTACAAAAGGAGTTGGCGATGATCGCCCAGCTTTCCTATGCGCCCTATTTCCTGACCGTCAACGACATCGTGCGCTACGCAAGGTCGCGCGGCATTCTGTGCCAGGGCCGCGGCTCGGCTGCGAATTCGACGGTCTGCTTCTGCCTGGGCATCACTGCGGTTGATCCAACCCAGATCGATTTGCTGTTCGAACGCTTTGTTTCGGTCGAACGGCGCGAACCGCCGGATATCGATGTCGATTTCGAACATGAACGGCGCGAGGAGGTGATCCAGTACATCTACCAGCGATATGGCCGTGATCGCGCAGGCATTGCCGCGACTATCATCCACTACCGCCCCAAGATGGCGATCCATGACGTGGGCAAGGTGATGGGATTGGACGAGGACACCATCACGGTCCTCGCGTCCGAAAGCTGGCACGCGGGTGCCATGCTGTGGTCCGATGAACGGCTGCGTGAGCACGGGCTGGATCCAAGCGCCCCTGCGATCCAACGCAGCATCGAAATGACGCGAACACTGATCGGCTTCCCGCGGCATCTCTCGCAGCATGTCGGAGGCTTTGTGCTGACCCGCGGTCGACTGGATGAGATTGTGCCGATCGGCCCGGCCGCGATGCCAGGGCGCAGCTTTATCGAATGGGACAAGGACGACATCAATGCATTGGGGTTGATGAAGGTCGATGTGCTGGCGCTTGGCATGCTCACCTGCATTCACCGCGCCTTCGATCTGCTGCGCAGCCGCGGTATCATTATCAATGATCTGGCAGACGTTCCGCGTGAGGATCCCGAAGTCTATCGCATGCTGTGCCAGGCTGATTCGCTTGGCGTGTTCCAGGTCGAGAGCCGGGCACAGATGAACATGCTGCCACGCCTCAAACCTCAGACATTCTATGATCTGGTGATTGAGGTTGCTATCGTCCGCCCGGGGCCGATCCAGGGCGATATGGTGCACCCCTATCTGCGCCGCAGGCAGGGGCAGGAAGAGGTGCGTTTCCCATCTCCTGCGCCCGAACACGGCCATGCAGATGAGTTGAAGCGTGTGCTGGGCAAAACACTTGGGGTTCCGCTGTTTCAGGAACAGGCGATGCGCATCGCCATCGAAGCGGCCCGCTTTACCCCGGAACAGGCGAACCAGTTGCGCCGGTCCATGGCGACATTTCGCAATGTCGGCACGATCCAGACCTTCTTTGTCCAGATGGTGGAGGGCATGGTGCAGCGCGGCTATGAACGGGACTTCGCCGAGCGCTGCTTTCGCCAGATCGAGGGTTTTGGGACCTACGGCTTCCCCGAAAGTCATGCTGCGAGCTTCGCACTGCTTGTCTATGTGTCGGCATGGTTGAAGTGCCACCATCCAGCAGCCTTCGCCTGTGCGCTGCTCAATTCCCAGCCGATGGGCTTCTACGCGCCTGCCCAGATCGTCGCAGACGCACGTGCCCATGGTGTGTCGGTGCAGGCGATCGATGCCGGAAAGAGTGACTGGGATTGCCACCTGGAACGTGATGGCAGCCTGGTATTGGGATTTCGACTGATTGATGGATTTCGCAAGGAGTGGGCCCAGGCACTGATTGCTACACGGCCGTTTTCTGATCTGCCAACCATGGCAGGTGCTGGCATTCCGCATGCAGCCTTGCTGGCGTTGGCGGAGGCGGATGCCCTGCGCAACATAGGCCTGACCCGCCGGACAGCACTGTGGCAGGTGCGCGGATTGGACAAATCCGCGCACCTGCCGCTGCTGCAACGTATGCCTGCACGCCCCAGCCAGGTTCGGTTGCCGCCCATGGCACTGCCCGAGCAGGTGGCAAGCGACTATCGCAGCACGGGCCTGTCATTGAAGGCCCATCCCCTCAGCAGTTTGCGTAGCGTGTTAGCCAGAGATGGCATGGTCACATGCGCAACAGCCACAGCTCTGCCGGATATGGCCCCATTTTGGACTGCGGGCGTGGTGCTGGTACGCCAACGCCCCGGCAGTGCCCGTGGCGTGGTGTTTGCCACGATCGAGGATGAGACCGGCACGGCCAACATTGTTGTCTGGCCAACACTGCTTGAGTCCTACAGAAGAGTTATGTTAGGAGCGGCGGTGTTGGCAGTACGCGGCCGCGTTCAACGCAGTCGCGAGCATGTTGTGCACCTGGTGGCGGAACATCTTGAAGATCGCACTGCGTTGTTGCGACAGATTGATGGCGTCAGCGTTCTCGCCAGGGCCGATGAGTTGCCGCGTTCGCGTGACTTCAGATGAGTGAGGCTGATCGCGTCACTTCCAGGCAGCTTTTTTGAAATTGGAAGAATTTTATGGACCCAGGACCGGGGCAGGCATGACCAGAGCATTACAGATGTTTTTCGCAGTGACTTCCGCCGCATTGACGCTCGCTCCAGGCTTGACACCCGCCGCCTCGACGGATGACAGGACTGTGCTTGCGTCTGCATTGAGTTGGCAGGCAAGTCTTGAGTCTGCTGCCACTACCTGGCTGGTTGCCTGGGCATCAGCCGTGAGTGTGACATTCTGCTGCGCAGAGCAGGCCGATGTGATGACCGAAGCCGCCACCACCAGGACCATGGAGGGAACAATACCCGTTCCCGGCTTACCTGCCTGAGGCGTATTTTTGGCATTGCCCATGTTGAAGGCCAGCATATCCAGCAGTTTGCGAGCAGGCAGCCACGGACTGCCTTCGGCCGGCTGCGGCAGAATTGCGGCCAGAATGGCGGCAATCGCCACGATGATCGGGAGATAAACAGCAACAGGGGCAAGGCTGGTGCCCTGCAGTGCCGTCACAAGAAGTGCGACAGGATTTTGGTCCATTTTCAGTTCCTTAAGATTGCTGGGAGGCCAATCCGCGTTCAAACAAAGCAGCCTCGGCATCACGGCGGGTCAGCAAACCGGCCAGTCCAGTACCCTGCCAAAGCCGCTTCATTGAGCGGATCAGATCGGGAACAGCCGCAAATTCCTGTGCGGCCATTGCGTCACGTATCTGACGCATTTCAAGACGATTGTTGGGTTGTGTATCAACCATGCTTGCCCCTCTGTTGAAGACAAGACTGACAAGAGCACCAAAACTATCATCTGAAATCAAAAATGTATTTTGGAACGATGACGCTACCTGCCACACTACGCGCGGCACATTTATTGTTTCAAAAACTGAAATTGCATCATTTAAAGAAATTTCAATATCCATATTTTTTTGCGTCAGCTCTTGACACTTCGCGCCACGAATTCCAGCCAATTCTTGTAATTTTATGCTTGTATTTTTTGGAAGATGACTCCAATCTGCTGCGATTTGCTGTGACGTCGCGTATCCCAGGTCATATCCAACCCCAACTGTCACGCCGGACGATCCTCCCGGCCAAATTGGATGGCAGATGTAGTTACTGACACCACCAATTTCAAAATTTTCAATCATTTCAATCGAATTTCGAGATGGAGATGTCATTTTTCGTCCCCAATCAATCGATCCACAGCACTCAGAACGGCTAAAACATTCAAATCTATTGCCTGCAATCGTTCCTGAACCGCCACAATCTCCCTGACTGTGGCGAATTTTCTATCTGATTCTTTGACATGCTCGATGAGCATGGTGAGGATGCGATCCTCACGACCAGTGTGACCTGCCTGGCATTCTCGAATTTTCGCGTCAGTGACGTGCTCGACGCTGGCAATTCGGGCCTGGGTTGTCTGTTCCAGACTTTGGATACGTGCCTGCGTCAGAGCGTCAAGCGCCGTCATACGGCTGTCAATGCCGTCTATTCTTGCAAGAATTCTTTTGAGCGACAAAGAGGCAATGCCAAAAAAAAGAGCTCCAGCTGAGGTTATGGTGGCCACAATGTATTCTGGTGGCACATTTTTTCTCCATTTTATTCAAAAATAATACTATAGCGCCACGTGCAGGATTGCACCAGTTCCTCCGGCGCCGCCAGATGTTGTAGAAGAAATAGAACCGTTTGCGCCCGCAATATTCCAACTGCTGGCATAGTATGACGGGGCAAGCAGATTGATCATTTGCACCGAACCGCTTGAACCACCTGTGCCGCCTGCGCCACCTTTGCCGGTGCCAGCGCCAACGCCGCCATTGGCGCCGTTTCCGCCTGAGACGTCGATGCCATTGGTCATCGCGTTTCCCTGAAGTGTCTCAGTAATTATGTATACAAAGCCACCACCGCCACCGCCGCCACCACCACCGCCAGCAGCGTTCCCACCAGCGGCCTGATATCCAGCGCCACCAAAGCCCCCCTTAGCTTGGATGACCCCAACTGTTGTGTTGGATCCTCGCTGAATATTCCTGGCGTATAGGGCAATCGTGCCGCCGAATGAGCCACCACTGCCACCACCGCCACCATAATTTGTGCCGTCACCACCACCACCGCCGCCGCCGCCACCAACAAGCCCCGCGCAGATAGAGACACCGATCGCCGGCATGAAAAACGCGGTCGTTGGTGTGGACAACGCAATCTGTCCCCCCACCGCGCCGCCGATGCCTGCTGCCCCACCGCTTCCGCTGGATGCCCCTCCGGCTCCGGCCGCACCGCCACTGCCACCATTACCGATGGCATTGGAGATTCCAGCAACACCCGCGCTGCCGGCTGCCAACGTCGCCGTGCCGCCGCCGCCGCCGCCGGTGGGAGATTGGCCAACGGTGCGCATCGCAAAACCACCGGGGCCAAACGCACCAGAAGCCGAAGTGGCAGACGAGCCATTGTTTCCGTTGCACGAGATGGCACCGGCTGTCGCCGCTGAGATATCGAGCGTGCCGCTGACAAAGACGCGATACCCGTTGGTGACAATGCTTGCTGAACCGGAAAGCGTGCAGCTGGTCCAATGCATGTCTCGGGTCAGCGTCGTGGTGCCACTGCTGGCGGAAAAGGCACCATCGGCACCTGTGCCGAAGGTCAGTGAGGCGGCAGTTGCAGCGTTCGCGATCCGCGAATCATTGCCCGATTGGCATATCCACCGCGCTGCACTGGCCTGATACTGAAATGCAACTTCAACACCGGAAGGGATCAGGCTCGGGGCGGCCAACACTGACTGGCCTGTTGCTGGTGTAAAGGCAACGCTCGAAATGGTCTGCGTGGATGTCACGAAGAGCCATTGGCCGTTGCCGGGGGCAGATGGCATCGTGATCGTGCCAGAGGCCAGGGTTGATGCCGGGGTCAGTTGGAGAGTGAGAACACCGTTTGGAACCGTGATCGCAAATCCTGATGTTGGGGTTTGACTTGAAAAACTTGCATCCGCGATGCCGGCGTTGAAGGTTGCAAGACCACTGATCTGTTGATTTCCAGCATTGTTGAGGCTCTGGACGACCACGTTGCCGGAAGGGTCAACACTGAATGGGGTCACGGATGGGTAGACTGAGAGGTCACGCACGACGAATGCGTAACGACTTACCGTGTTTTTCAGCACTGTGTAGCCATCGAACCACGCGGCAGACGTTGCCGCGGTGAGAAATGCGGTGGTTGGCTGGCCAGCCCCCATGGAGACCGCCATGACGCCAGTCTTTGAATTCTTGCGGCTGTGTTCGCCCTGGCTGACCTGAGCGATCACGTCGATCTCAGCCCCGATCAGCAGTCCATCCGCACCGCTGAGAGCTGTGGCGCCGGCGACAGTGCCCCATGCACGGCCCAGGGTCGTGCCGTTGACGATCGCAGACATCTGACGACCGACCACGTCCTTGGTGTAAATTGGGGTGTCATAGGACGCACCGACCGTGTAGCTGCTGGCGTCATAGGACAAGACTGCGTCGTAGCCCGCGGCTTTCTCATAGTTGGTCGAGCCGGACGTGCCGGAGACCACCAGAGATGTGAACGTGGTGAAGGCGTTGGCGTCCGTGCTGGTCACACCCAGCCAGGATTTACGGGCCTGCTGGTATTTGAGGACGGTGCCGTCAGCATCTGCATTGACGTTGCTGGCGTTTGGGAAGGTTGCCCCGCCATCGACCTCGATGAGCGTGTTGTCCTGGATGTACCAGGCGGCGCTGATCTGGTAGACGCCCGGGGTGAAGGCAATCGTCCCGCCATTGGATGCCATTCCGGTCGCAAGTGTCTGCAAGGCATGCAGACTGTCGGATGCTCCGGTGGTGTCCGCACCAAAATCCACCGCAGTTTGTACGTCTGTTGCACGCGCGGACAGACTGCGTGCCGTAGATCCGCCGCTGGCCTTGACGGTGCCGGCGCTGAGATCGGTGACTGCTCCCGTCTGCCCAGCGACGGATGTCACAGTCGAAGCCGCAGTCGTGTAACCCTGTGCCTTTACGAAGGCGGTCGTTGCCAAGGTTGTTGAGTTATCTGTCGTCGCCGGCGTGGGTGCTGTGGGCGTGCCGGTGAAGCTGGGAGAGGCAAGGGCTGCACGCGAGGTATCAGTTGGGTGGACATGATCCTGTCTGGCGAAGGACAGGCTGGTGCCAACGGCCGCTGTTCCATTGATGCTTGGAGTGGCTGTCCCAGCCTGGCCTACGACAAAGGCCGTGGTGGCGAGTTGTGTTGAATTGGTCCCGACAGCAGCTGTGGGCGCCGTGGGAACGCCTGTCAGTGCCGGAGATGCCAAACTGGCACGTGTGGTGTCAGTGGGGTGGACATGGTCCTGTCGGGCGAAGGACAGGCTGGTACCAACCGCCGCGGTTCCGTTTGCGCTCGGAGAGGCTGTCCCAGCCTGGCCCACAACAAACGCAGTCGTCGCGAGTTGTGTTGAATTGGTACCGACGGCTGCTGTCGGTGCCGTGGGAATGCCCGTGAGAGCTGGTGATGCGAGGCTGGCAGCGCCGGAGACATCTGCAACAGCGAGGCTGATGCTGCCGGTCCGGCCGGCCACTGATTGAACGGGCGCACCAGAGGCGGTGATATAGCCCTTGGAATTCACGTAGGCCGTCGAGGCGGCGTTGGTGGAATTGTCTGTGCCGGACAGTGTTGGCACCGTGATTTGCGTGGTGACGTTGAGTGTTGTGAAGTTTCCGGTGGCCGGCGTGACACTGCCAATCGTCGTGTTGTTGACGGATCCGCCGCTGATCGCGACTGCATTGGCCTGCTGAGAGGCGATGGAACCAAGGCCGAGCGCCGTTGAGAGTTGTGCTGCGGTGACATTTCCGGTTTGCCCGGCCACAGCTTGCACAGGGGCAGTGGAGAGATATCCCTGCGCCTTGACGAAGGATGTGGTGGCGATTGCCGTTGAATTGTCCGTGGTTACGGGCGTGGGCGCGGTGGGTATGCCGGTCAGGGCTGCGGATGCCAGCGGGGCGGCTCCGGTGATATCCGACACCGTCAGAGTGACGGTGCCGGTTCTGCCGGCGACCGATTGTACCAGTGATGCGGCGGACGTGATGTAGCCTTGCGCCTTCACAAAGGCGGTCGAGGCGGCGTTGGTTGAATTGTCGGTCGCAGCGACGGTTGGAACGATGGCCTGCGCCGTGGCCGACAATGTGGTGAACTTGCCGGTGTTTGCGATCGAATTGCCTATGGCCGCTCCGTCAATGGAGCCACCGGTCAAAGTCACTGCGTTGGCGGCCTGTCCCGCGAGACTGCCCAATCCCAACGCGCCTGCGACCTGCGCTACGGTGACCGCACCGGTCATGCCGGCGACCGATATCACCTCATTGGCGATACCGTCGATCTTCTCCCAACTGCTCCCGTTGAACAGCACTTTGTCACCGATGTTCCACTGGGAGATACCGTCCAGGGACGTGGTTCCGGCGGTTTTGACGGTGTAGAACCAGCCAGTGGTGCCGGTGCCGCTTCTGAGGCTTGGGATGTTCAGATTGGCATCCCAGGTCCCCTGGTAGAGCAGTCCACCCGCGACTGCGGCTGGTAGCTGGGCAGTGGGAACCTTTCCGGTTGAATCGAGGCTGGCATAGCCGCCCGGTGTTGCCTTGTTGGATTGCAGTTCAACCGCGTTGCCGGTTGACAATACGCTGCCGCCAGTAACCTGGCCTTTGGCATTCACATTCACCGTGGCGTAGGTGCCGGGCGTGGTGATGGTGGCAAGCGATGTCTGGACGATCGGGCTCCCATTCTGGGTGGCGCCAGAAATATCGCCGGTCAGGGTGATCGGTTGTGCAAGACGCTGCTGCACGAACGCAGTTGTGGCCAGCCGTGTGCTATAGTCACCAGCGGGCGGCGTGCTGGCAGTTGGAGTTCCGGTGAAGGCCGGCGAGGACAGATCTGCCACGACGGAGGGGTCGATCTGCAGCACCGCAGCGCTCATCACCAGACCGCTGCCGATACCAATCGGTTCCGGTTGACCGGGTGAAGGGCTTGCGTGGCCGAGCAGCGCACCAGGCGCCAAGGTGAGTTTCGGTTGCAAGCCGGCTTGCAGCGTGTTGACCGAAACCGATTTGCTGGTGCCGTTCTGGTCGAGCAGCAAAAGGTCGCTCGGATTGACGACCGCTGCCTGGGCAAGCTGTTCAAGACTGGGCATAAGTGTTCTCCCCGCCCCTTTTGCAGGGGTTGGTGACGATGGGACTTTGAGTGCGGGGGCGGTTAAAGGCTGCTGTCAGATTTGAACGGTTCAGCTTTAGCCGATCGCGGCCCAACCGGTGTTGCCGGTGCCGCTCTGCTTGACAAAAAAGCTGGCACCGACGCCGCCATTGAGGTTGCGGAAAGTTGAGCCGGGCGGGGCTGTGACGACGGATTGCGGGCTGCCGCGGCCCACGAGTTCAAGGGCGCCTGTAGCCTCGGCATCCGTGGTGATGCGCACGCGGCCAGTGCCGCCGGCATGGAGTTGGACATCCGCATTGTTGTTGCTGTGCAGGGAGGCGCCGCCGGTGCCGTCCGGGGCCAGGTAATCGGCACTGGAAAAGAACGCAGCACGCCAGGTGTTAAAGGTTCCGATCCATTCAATATCGGCATTGGCCGCCACCGTGATGTCGGTGACCGTCCAGTTCTCCTGCACCGGGTTTGAACCCGATCGAAAAAACTTGACCGGCACGTTGCACCTTACACGCAGCCTGCGTTCGTCCGGAATGGGCACCGAAGCATAGGCGATTGCGGTGGCGCCGCTGCCATCGCCGGTGATGGTGACCGGGACGGTGGCGCCTGCCACGCCGTAGCCGGAGCCTGTGGCGGTGACGACGATGCCGATGATGGTGCCGCCGCTGATCACGGCGCGGGCTGTGGCGCCGGTACCAGGCGCACCCAGGGAGATCGTGGCTGTCGTATAGCCGCTGCCGGGGGCGGTGACGCGGATAAAGGTGATCTGGCCTGAGGTGGCCGATTGATAGTTGGTCAACATTGACTGCACCCCGTTCGGGGCTGTGCTGATCATGATTGTGTCGATCACATCGGGCAGCAGGATGGTTTGCAGACCATTTGCCAGCGTGGGGTTGGCAAAGAAGCGCTGGGTGAAGTTCCAGCGATTTTCCTCGATGATCACCTGTTCGGTGTTGGGCCATAGCGCGTTGCCGATCCAGGCACCGGCGCTGCCGATGAAGTGGTTTCGGGCGATCAGCACGGCTTGCGGGCCGTCGCGCAGAATGATCCCGCCGGCACTGGAGCCACTCATCGAGATCCAATTGCCGACAACGGCCAATTGCGAGCAGGACTGCCCGAAATTGATACCATTACCGTCTGTTTCGACATTGTTGGCCTGAACGGCCCATTGCGAGATGCCAAGCAGCGTGTTGGCCTCGACTTTGACCGATGTGCCGCCACCGCAGTTGACGCCGATCACGCCACCATTGACGTGGTTGCTGCTGATCTCGGACGAAAGCGAGCCGCCGGCATCGATGCCAAACTGGGCGGTGCCGACGACCACGTTGCCCATAACACGGCTGTAGGACATGTTCGCCAGGATACCGGCGCCGTTGTTGGTGGAAGAGCCGTTGTTGGAAAGCAGATTGCCTTCAACCAACAGGCCAGAGCCCGAAATCGAGATGCCATAATAGGTGTTGTCGTGGCAGACATTGCCCGAAATCACTGTATTGAGGGCATCCGGATTGGCGTTTCCCCAAACTGGAACGGTGGTGTTCGTGGCATTGTAGTTGCCAACATCGATGCCGCGCAGATTGTTCCAAGCCCGATTGCCGCAGACCCGACCAAGGCGGATTTTCTGAACAAAGGTCGGATCGTTGAAATCGCAAACGATGCCGTATTGGCCGTTGTCGTGGGCCAGGCAGGACTGCACCGTCACCCCACCCACCGCCTGCACCCAAATCCCGTGCAAGGTGTTGTTGCTGAACTCGCAATCACGCACCGAGTGGGCGCTGATGGATGGGTCACTCGACTGCAAGGTCAGGCCGTGGCCCAGGGTGGAGCCTGCGGCATTGGTGAAGACGCATCGATGAAAATCGCTGGAAAGGCATGTGCTGGTGACGATCACTGACCAGCTATTGGCGCTGACGCCTGCCTTGTTGGCATCGAACACCACACCATCGGCGTGAAAACCGCTGGCCTGGATTGAGATCCACGCGCTGCCGCTTTTCTGCTGCAGACGGCGCAGCGTGGTCTGACCTGGAATGCCGAGGAACGCCACATTGGCGGTGCCGATCGTCAGCTGTCCGTTGATGATATAGGTCTTGGCACCGAGACGGATCGGGACGCCATAGGTGATCGCGGAGACGAAGGCAGAGGTGTCATCCGTCAGGCCGTCGCCTTTTGCGCCAAAGGTTTCGATGGGCATAGCATCGGCCATCTGGTCACCGAGATGACGGGCGATGCCGACACCGGTGGGTATGACGGACAGCGTAGATAGATCGAGTCCAGTCTGGTTGGACAGACCAGCCATCAACTGGCTGTAGGACAGCGCCTTGTTGGTCCCGGATTGGGCGATGGCAACCAGGTCGGCGGCAGACGGCGTTGAACCAGCTGGCAGGGTCGAAATGGTGAACGGGGTCGCGTTGGCCGCGAGCGTGCCATTGGCCAAAGACAGATTGGCGCCGATTGTGATGGTCTCGACGGGGCCGGTTCCGCTGGAGATGCGGCCGAGCACCTGGCCGCTGGCCAAAGCGAGGGAGGGCTGGAGGCCCGCGGTGACCTGCGACAGTGACGCTGCGCGGGTGACCCCACCTTGGCTGATCGGGAAGAGATCGATGGTTGCCGCGGCGATGGCAGAAGGCAACTCTGGGATGGTCGGCATGGGTTCACGCTCCGATCAGGATCGGGTTGCCGTTCTGGTCGGTGACGATGGCACCGCTGTCGGTGGTGAGAGACGACACAGGTGCGGTGACCGCTGTTAGGGCCTGCACCGGCAGCAGGACGGCGCGCGACAGGGTGCGGCCGGAATTTGTACCTATGCTGATCTGGACAACATAGACTGTGCCGATATTGCCTGCACCGAACCAGAACACTGCGATGGGACCGTCGGCGGTGGTGCTGTTGAGCGTGAGATCGGCGGCGTTGCCGGATGGGGTGATGGTGACGTCGATGGTGGAAATACCGTCGCCATGGTTGCCGAGCAGAGCCGCCGATATCTCCAGTTCATAGTCGAGCACATCGGCGGGGTCCTTGGCCGGCCAGGCCAAGGGGGCCGGGGCGGCGGCAACTGTGCCGCGTGGGACTGGGGCAAAGCCGTCGAGAACAACGCGACGTGCGCCGCTGGGGCGCCAGACGTGAGTGGCCGTGGTCGGCATGGGTCAGGCTCCGCTGGTTGTGCTGGTCGCGCCTGTGGTGCTGCTGGCTGTGAGGGCTGCGATCTGGGCCGAGAGAGAGGCAAGCTCGGCCTGCAGCTGCGCCAGGCTGGGCGTTGTCAGCACGGGGGGGACGGCAGGTGGCGGGGCGGCGAACGCACCGTTGGTGTAGGTCCAGCCAACCGCGACGGCTGAGCTGGTGACCAGCACCCAGGTTAAAGACGGGTTGAACAACAGCTGCGGTTCGACGCTGATGTTGATCAGTTCGGCCACAGCGCCGTTCTGGAGGCGGGCGTAGATTGCCATGTCTCAGTACTCCACGATCACGATGCCGGAGGCGCCAGCGCCACCGAGAGCACCGGTGCCGGCGCCTGAGGTGTTGTTGGACCCGTTGCCACCACCTCCCCCGCCATAGCCTTGTCCGGGGATTGCGGTCAGCGCGCCGGTGGTGCCACGGCCGGCACCTGGACCGCCGCCGTCGCCGCCGCGCGCGGATGACAGAACACAGTCCGTTCCGTAGCTGCCGCTGTAGTTGACCTGACCGCCAACACCGTAACCGCCGGCTCCCCCAGGCATCGGTGCGTAGCTGCTGCCACCGCCACCGCCGCTGCCGCCGGTTGCGGAGACGTAGGTGCCAAAGCTGGATGTTCCGCCAACCCCACCCGATGCTCCGGCACTGGGATTTCCACCGGCGCCAACCGTCACGGGGATGGATGTGCCAGGTGTAAGGCCGGTGAGGATCGAGAGCGATGACCCGCCGCTGCCGCCACCGCCGGCAGGTGCTGCGGTGTTGCTGCCACCGCCACCGCCACCGCCGATCACGGTGACGCGCAACCTTGTGACAGCGCTGGGAACAACGAATGTGCCGGAACTGGTGAAGGATTGCAGTTGTGAGAAGCCAGGCCGCAAGGTTGGAAGCTTGAAGGGAATGACCGGTGCTGTGGGCAGGGCTGCGATGTTCGACGCTGTGATCTGGGTCTGACCGTAGGAGACCGTGATCATGGCAAGACCGGACCAGCCAGCATCTGTGCTGGGGAGGATCTGGGTTCCGGTGACCGCGGGCACACCGGCCTTCAGCTGAAACTGGACCCGCTGAATGCGCTGTGTGTTCTGGGCGGTGCCGGCATTGCCGGGGCCGAGGTAGGGCACAGCGGGATTGGCTGCGTTGTAGTAGGGCAGCACCACCGGGCTTGTGTCACTTTCCAGAAAGGCCGCTTCGAGCAGATAGGCGATCGACTGGCCGGTGGTTGTGGGAGCGGCCAGGGTGAAATTGGTTGAGCCCAGATTGATGCCCAGTTTGACCAGAGAATCGGTGACGTCAGCGGCCAGGGAGCCATAGGCGTTTTGGTCGACCGAGGTGAGTTGGGTGATGCTGCCGGGACCGACCGTGACCTGCAGGCCTGCGGGGGACGTGGGGGAGACGGACAGCCCGTCCACGACCGTTGTGCTGCCGAGCGTGGCCTGTGCCAGAACGCCGAGCGCCACCATGGCATTGCGGTTGATGTTCAACAGATCGGTGTCGAGCGGAATGCTGCCCGGATAGACGATGTTGCGGTCCATTGGCGGCTCTTTCGAGGAGGGTTAGTTCGAGATTCGGGTCCAGGCGACGGTGGAGACCGGCATGACGCGGGCAATCGCCGCGTCCAGATCGCTGTCCGTGATGGCGCCCTGGATCATGTCGAGCGAGGCGTATGTGAGTGCGCCCTGGCCATAGCCGCCGGCACTCTGGACCCAGCCCGATACCAGGGAGATGCCGCTGCCTTGGGCGCGAAAGGCGGTGACGAAGCATTGGAAAGGCAGCGCCAGGCTGCCCCAGCCACCTGAGAGGCCGTAGCCGAGGGGGCCGCCCCAGGCACCGGTGTCGGCGGGGCGGCCGGGTTCGAAGATGACCGGGGGTCGGCCGGTGAGATCGGTGAGGACGGAGCTGAGTGCGAGCCTTGTGTTGCGCTCGCGCAGGAGTTCGCGGTGGATCCGATTGCGGTAGGCTGAGTCTGGCTCGGCGGTGTGGCGCGGCAATGCCGCACCCAGAAAATCCATTGAGATGGCATCGAGATAGCCATCGGTTGCGGTGGCAAGCCTGGTCTGGAGCCGGGTGAACTGCAGCAAGGCGAAGATGCTGGTCCAGAGATTGGCGAGACCTGCGAGCAGGCCGTCCAGGATGGGCGTGGTGTCGGCAAACCAGTTGGTGGGCAACGTGGCCTTGAGCCGGGTGATGAAATCGGTGGGGGTGCCGGTCATGTCAGGCCACCAACACAGTGCCGGGGCGGATCAGCTGTGATGCGGTGGCGCTGAGGTCACCGGTTCCGCCATTGAGCAGCACGTTGGAGACATTGGTGACATTGGGGTCGGCCTCGTAGGCGAGCTGGGTGAGCTTGGACCAAGGAAGTCCGGCGCCGATGGTGAGAGCGGAAATCGCCAATGTCAGCGCCTGGGTGACGTTGGCGGTGATGGTGAGGTGGTTGACCGCAGGATTTGTGGCGATGGCCAGGGACATATTGGCGGTGAGCAGAGCTGGCGCCTGCACCGTGTAAAGGCTGCCGATCGGGCGCATGGACTCGACGGCGGCTGCGACCGAGGCCAGCAACGCCGAGGCGGGGCTGCCGGAGCCATCATCGACGGTGACGACGAAGCTGCCGACGCGCACCGAGCCATCCGGCGCGGTGTTTTCCTGCAGCGTGTAGTCAAGCCCCTGGCGGACGGCGAGTATCGCCTCCCCGATCGCATTGGGTGTGCCGCGGGCGCGGCTGGCTAGATAGAGGCTGAAGCGGGCACGCAATGCGGTGTCTGATTCTGCGTCCAGGCCGCCGGCCAAGGGAGCCGGATTCATCACAGTGTCGATACCGGCGATTGCGGTGGCGAGTTGAGTGATGGCACCAGCCTGCACATTGGCGGCACTGCCCGCGATCAGGGCCTGAACCGGCACTGTGATGCTGGCGATACCCGCGCCTGCGACATAGCCGTTCTGAGTGGCCGACCAGGCAGGGTTTGTCGTGTCCGAGGTGACGGCGAAGCTTTGGCTGCCATCGGCGGTGCGTACGGTCGCGGCCAGGGGGATCAAGGCGGCTTGGGTCGGCGTGAAGCGAGAGACCTGGACGAGACCCGAGGCGTTGGACGCCGGCAGGCGGGAGAACGAGAAATCGGCGACAAAACTGTCCAGATCAGCACCGTTGCTGGTGGCCGCACGGGTGGTGGCGAGGACCTGGACGATCAGCCATTGCATCCACAGACCGATTGAGGCGTTGGCCTCGAGGATCGCGCGTAGCGTGCTGCCGATTGTGAGGTCGATGAGCTGGCTGGCAGCGCCTTGGACGGCGGCCGCAGCGTTCTGGACCATGGTTGAGAAATTCTGAAGCTGCAGCTGCATGGATCAGGCTCCGGCGGAGAAGGTGAGCAGCTGGGTGTCGCCGGTGGTGGCGTCCACGTATCGGATTTCGGCGGCCACGGTGCCGGGGACGTTGCCCGCGATGGTGATGACTGGCTCCGGCGTTCTTGAGACGCTGGATTCCTTGAAAATCTGGCTGCGAATGAGCGCCGAGATACGCGGTGCGTTGACCGGCTGGCCCACGAAGCCGGCGAGGCCGGCGCCGTAATCGAGCTGCCAGACATAGTCGCCCTGATTGGTGAGCAGCCGCTTGATGACGCGTTGGCGCGTGAGCTCTGGGCCGGATGCAAGGGCGAGATCGCCGGTGGCGGAGAGCGACAGATCGCTTCCCCACTGGTGAGACAGGTCGGGCATGCTGGGATCAATCCGGCTGGGAGGTTGTGGTGGAGGCGCCGTGGACGTGGCCATCGTAATGGCCGCGCAGGCGGGACAGGCTGCCGGTACCGTCCGAGACATCGCCGGTCGCGGTGATGCTTCCGACAGTTCTCACGTTGCCGGTGATGGTGGCGTTGCCGGTCGCATACAGACCGCCGGTGAGATGGAGGTCGCCCTGCATGCGGATGGTGCCATCCTGGGTGAGCTTGATGTACGATCCGGTCTGGTGCACCAGCCAGAGATCGCCGGAGGGCGCCTGAGGGGTTCTGGCCTGATCGGACCAGGCACGGCCGATGACGACGCCGTGGTCGGCGTTGCCTTCCTGGGCCAGGATTAACACCTGATCTCCGGGGCTGGGTGGGCAGGCCATGCCCCAGCCGGCACCGATCCAAGGCGAGAGCAAAGGCAGCCAGCCGGAGATGACGCCCTCGGGCTGGACGGCAACGCGGACGGCCGGACGGGTTGGATCGACCGAGGTGACGGTTGCGAAGCGCGGTTGGCCGAAGCTGTGATCCTGGGCCGCGGATTGTGCCTTCAGGGCATTGAGGAAGCGATCCATCACAGGAACTCCACTTCGATGCCGGGTGAGGCGTTGCGGGCGCGGATGGTTTGGGTGAAGCCGGATCGCCAGGTGAGGCTGCGGGTGATGCGTTCGATCCAGTAGAGCTGGTCGAAATCCGTGGCGGTGCCGGCGAGTGCCAATTGCTGCCGAGGTGCGAGGATCAGATCGCCAGGCATGTTCGCCGTGAGGATCCGCTCTTGGCGAGTGAGGTCTGCAAGGCGGGATTGGGCGATGGCCTGGGCATCGGCGAGGCTGAGATTGGGGATGATCTGGATAGCGCGCAGCGGGGACAGGCCGGCGCTCGGACCCGTGCGGGCGGTGCGGGCGGTGCGGCTGAACCCCTTGGCCTCGCGGCTGTTCCAGCTTTTGATGGTCACCTCGATGTCTCGTGCCAGGGTGAGGCTGCGTTCCAGGACGATGGACAGGCAATCTGACACCGCAATGGTGGTTGGTGCGGATGTTGATTGGGCGGTGGGTTGGAAATTCAGAGTGGTCCCGCTGACCCAGAGATCGAAGCCTTCGCGGGCGGCGAGGGTGAGCAGGAGATCCCATTCGCTGTGCGATCGGCAGAAGGAGTCGAGGGAGACGACGTCGTGCTCGAGCTGCCAGTAGGCGCCGATCGGTGTGGCGGTGGTCTGCACATTGGCGGCAAGCCCATGACGACCGGCCAGGGTGGTGGCGACGTCGCTTGCTGTCTGGTTGGTGAAGGTCTCGGTAAGACGACTTTCGATGAGGCGGGCGGAGAGATCGCGGCCTTCGAGCGTGAGGCGCTGGCTGACCGGATCAAGGCGGAGATGATCGATTTCGCCTTGCACGAGGCTGGTCCATGCGAGGCCATCGGTGCTCGCCTGGACCTCAAGCAGTTGACCAGCATTTTGAAGGATGGATGCCACGTTGGTGCCGAAGGGGGGCGCAGGGAGCGCCATGGTCAGGCGAAAGCGATCGGCGGTGGCGTGACTGGTGGAGTCGATCTGGGCTGCGATGAGACTGGGGAGCAGGGTGCCGTTGGCAAGGGCGCGGATGCGGGGTGTACGGATTGGGCCGCTCATGTCAGGAGGCCATGACGGGCAGGCCGCCGGTCTTTGATGGATCGGGTGCCGGGATATGAAGTGTTACGAGGCCCTGCAGGACGGGATCGGAGAGATTGTTCAGCTGGGCGATGCGGATCCATTGGGTGGCATCGCCCAGTTCGGTGGCGGCGAGGTGATAAAGTGTGCCGCCGGCGGTGCTGATGGTTTTCACAGTGTGGCCCCCAGGGTCTGGTTCAGGGCGGCTCTGGCGTTGTAGCCGGCTGCGGCCGCCTGTTGGGCGGCTGCGCCTGAGAGGTTGACCGCTGAGGCCAGGCTGGTGGCGCCGGAGGGAAACCCATCTGTGGCCATCGTGGTGCCGCCGCTGGCATAGCCGGCGGCGATAGACTGGTCGGCAGAAATGGCGAGGGCTGGGTCGGTGGCCGCAAGGATGAGGCTGCTGGCCTCATCGCGAATGACGGTGCAGGCGATGCGGTAGGGTACCCAGTTGCTGCGCTGATACTCGGCTTCAAACGACGCGATGATCACGGAATAGAAGAAATCATCCCAAACCAGCGGCCAGGGCAGACCTTGCGCACGGAGCAGATCGATTGCGTGGGCGCGGGTGGTGGCGTCGTTGCCGGTGAAGATGCCCGACCAGGTGATTTGCGCATCATCCCGCCCCATGAGGTCGATGATGCGTGTGCCACCGGGCAGGCGATGGATGGCCATGGCCTGACGGCCACCCCAGCTGATCGTGGCCGGAAGCTCGAAGTCCTGGAATTCGATGGGGCCGAGGAGGAGCGATGTGGTTGCCATGGATCAGAAACCTCCCTGGGTGGGCCAGGCGATGCCGAGTCGCGGATCGAAGGCGGTGCCGCCTGATGGCGGCGCTTCGGCGGCATGGGCGAGATGGTTGGCGAGCCAGTGGCCGAGACGTTCGCCGTCTAGATAGATGTCACCCGTGGTGGGGCCTGAGGGCTCCCGTCGACTCTGCGGCGCGGCGGGCGACTGCAGCAAGGGACGCTGCGACGACGGAGCGTTCGGTGCTGCGTCCGGGACAGGGGCTGCATGGCCCGGCGTTGTGGCAGGGGGCGTTGGCCGGATCGGTGGTCTCGGTTGGATTTGCGGCAAGGCTGTGAGGGTTGACGGCGGCGGCGTCAGGTTCCGCCCGGGCAAATCGATATGGGTCGCTGGAGCGACCTGCCGATGGTCGGCCAGGGGTGGCTCACGCAGGACGGTTGAGGTGATCGTGATGGCGGGAGCGCTGGGGGGCGTTGAATGCCGGAGACTTGGCTGTGCGGCTGGGGTTGGCATGGTTGCAGCCCGCGTCGGGACGGAAGCTGCTGTGGATATTGCCGCGCCTGCAGATGGCGGATTTGCCGTGACGGGTGCGGTTGGGGCACTCGGCAGCGGTGATGCAGCATTCTGTGGGCTTGGTTGTTCCGGCGTCCGTGGTGATTGCGGTGCTGGCGCAGGAGCGACGGGTGGAACCTCCAACGGGATTACCGGTGGCAGTGCTGTTGGGAGGCTGGGGGTTGGCTGAGGCGGGCTGGACGGCATGTTTGGTGCCTGATCGGCCGACTTGCCTGGATTAAGCGGTTGTTCTGCGATGGTGCGCGGCGCGGGCGCGGTCAGGGACAAGGTGTTGAGGGCCTGGATGGCCTGCGCCGAATGGGCGATGGCGGCATCGAGGCTGGCGAGGTCGGCGCGGATGCTGGCGAGGCCCTCGCTGACACCATTTTCCAGAGCGAGGCGGATGCCGATGACGTAGTCGTCCATGGCTAATCTCCGATCAACGCATGAAGGGCGGCCTCGCCGATGCGATGGGCGATGCCGGGGGCGGCCAGGGCCGCCAGCGGGCCGAAGCTCGGCCGGGGCGGGATGGTTGTGGTGCCGTGTTCCTGGATGAGGGCGACCGGGTCCGTGCTGGCGATGATGGCTTCGGTTGCGGTGATCTCGGTTTCGATGCTGTCGTGCAGTGTGCCGGTTTGTTGCCACGGATGCTGGTGCGGCCCGCCTGGCGGAGTGGCGAGGGTTTCGACGAGAGAAGCGGCGATGGCAGCCGCCTCGCGCTGCAGAGCCTGTGCCAGATGGGTTTCGAGGGCGAGACCGAGATCGTTGGCAAGACGGCTCAGCTTCATGGTTTGGATCATGGGGCGCGCATCCATTCCATGCGGGTGAAGTCGAAACGCTCGCCGTCCAGTTGGCCGAAGGCGACGATCCAGGCGAGGCGTTCTTCCGGGGGAAGCGAAAAGGCGATGTCGAACGGCACCCCGTTCCGGAGCAGGTAGAGGCAATCCACCAGATCGGGGTGCCGGCTCAGTTTCCCGAGATGGCGGCCATTTCCGGAGAGGCGGATGGGGCCAGGGCCGCGGCGATGGCGGCGATGCCGGGGTCGCCGAGACGGGAGACCAGCACCTCGATCTGTGCCTCATTGGCGGGTGGTGGGACCGGGATGGTGTCAATCTCGGTTGTCGCGCAGGCCAGTGTGGCCATGCCCAGCCAGAGCGGGTTTTGGGCCAAGGTGGGACCAGCGGCCTTGAACAGGCGCAGCTTGTCCAGCGCCGTAAGGCGACGCAGAACGAGGGTGCGACCGAGGCTGTCCTGTACGGTGACAGGCGCGGTGTGCGCAGCCAGGTGGGCTTCGGTGGGGGTCATGCGAATTCCTTGGCCAGGCGGCGGCCGCCTTACAGTCAGACGCGGCGGCGGCGGGCTGCGAAGAAATCCAGGCGCTGCTTGACGCTCTGGTCACCACGCCATTGGCCGGACTGGGTGAGTTTGAAGACGACCTGGTCGAACTGGTAGGTGCTGATGCTGCCATCCGGCTCGGAGACGTATTGGTAGAGCGTGCCCGTGGGCACGGCGCTGCCCTGAACGTAGGCGGCTTCGATCTGAGCGATGAAGTCATCCACCGCGGGGCCGCCGCGTTCGAGGTCGAACTGGCCGTCCCAGCCTTTTGGCAGCTCGGCGGCGAGTTGAGAGCCGTCGATGCGGTCGACGCGGATTGGAGTTGTGTGCTGACGGGCCTCGAAGCCAGTGACGTGGGTGAGATCGATGCGGCCATAGGGGCCGATCACCACGAGCTGGCAGTCACGGCCGACGGAGAAGGCGCTGCTGGTCATGGGGGCTGGTCCTTATGCGGTGAGGCTGCCGGGGGCGCCGGGCAGGGTCTGGCGCTGGACCTGCACGGTCTGGCCGCCTTCCATGTTGACGATGAATTTCTCGTTGATCGCCTGATACTGGATCTGGGCGTCCGACTGGACGTAGCCGAGACCGGTGCGGCTGGAGGGGTTGTTGGAGATGTCGCAGATCACGCTGAACGGCAGTGCGCCGTTGGTGGACCCGAGCAGGCCCTGACTGAGCATGGCCTGCAGAAAGCTCAACTGAGTCGAGCGGATGCGGCGGAACAGCGACTGGTTGATCACCTGGCCGACATACTGGCCCATGCCGGAGGCCAGGGTGGCTGCGATATAGTTGGTCAGGCGGGTGTAGTTGTCGCCATTGGTGGCGGCATTGCTGCTGGAGTTGTGGCCACCCCGTACGCCCCAGAAATTGCCGGCCGGCTGTGGGTTAGCAATGACGTCGATGCCGGCGGCGAGCAGCACGCCGAGCTCCGCAGACGAATAGCTGGTGGCCTGGGAGGAGCCGGGGGTGCCGGATTTCTGGCTGCCAACGACGCCGTAGAGGGGCTTGTTGAGGCTGGATTGCTCGGGCGAGAGATTGGCCAGCCGGCCTGCGACAAAGCCCTGGGGGCTCACCAGGCGCTGGGTGGCGTTGACCTGGTCGTTCCACCAGATCCAGTCACCGAACATCAGCTTGCAGGCATAGGTGTCGAGCCCGGCCGTCTGCTTGGTGGTGACGGCGTTCGTGATGCTGTCCGACGCGGGGCCGGTGAGGATCATGTACAGGCCCTCCTGCAGGCCAAAGCCAGCCTGGGTGGTCCATTGCGACGGATCGTCAGTGTCGGCGAGGACGCCGATCGAGCAGCCCTGGCCGCGCAGCGCATACATGCCGCGGCGCGGGATGACGTCAGTGCCAACGAGGGTGGCGGCGGTGGCGGAGGAGGCGCCATCGGTGCCTTGGGTGCCGCTTGCGAAGCTGATCGTGACGGCGGTGGGTGTGGCCGACGTGCCACCGGCCGTGGCGACCACGAGTTGGCTGGGGCCGCGTTGCAGGCCCGTGCCGGTATTGATGGCGGCGGCAAGGTTGGTCCAGAAGACAGTGCCACTGCCGGCGATGTTGTCGAACACCTCCGGATGCAGGCCAGGCAGAGCGAGGGTGATGCGCCATGTGCCGGCCTTGCTGCCGGTGCCGAGCGAGACCGTGATCTGGTTGCCCAGCGAGCCGGTGTAGAGGGCGACCAGTGTGAAACTGGTACCCGGCAGCGTCAAAGTCGCCGATGTGTCTGTGCCGTCGCTGACGCGCAGGCATCGGAAGTTGGCGGCTCCCTGCTGGACGGCGGTCGCAACGATTGTGCCCATATCATATTTGCGGGCGATGACCGGGCCAAAATTGCTGGCGTAGTCCGACATCGTGGCGACGATGACGGGCTGGCCGATCGGGCCCCAGCTGGCGGTGCCAACGACGCCCACGACATTGGTTGGCACGCCGTTGAGCAACAGGTTCTGCGGCGGGACGATCTGAACATAGAGATCAGGCACCACGAGAGACGTGGTGTTGATGCTGCCTTGCTGGACGATGGGCATGGATCAGGCCTCCTTCGCCAGAACGCGCACCACATGCCCGGCATATTCGGACGCGAGGATGGCGGCGATGTCGGCGGGATCGGTGATGTGGTCGCCTTTGGCGTGCGTGCCGAACGGCTGCACGACCACGAGATGGACGTTCATGGAAAATCCTTCAGCCAAGGAGGGAAGTGGAGGAGGCACCGTTGGGTGATATCTGGCTGTTGCCGAAGATCAGCGCGGGCAGCGTTTCGGTGATGGTGGTGGCGTATTCGACATCGAGAAGCAGATCGCGGCGGTAGAGATTGGCGTTCTGGCTCTGATCGAAGACCAGGGTGCCGGCTTCGCGCAGACGGGCGGATGAGCCGTCCGGCAAGGTGAGGAAGAGTGTCTGCGAAAGACCCTGGTCGACTGCCGCGGCGATGACATCGCGGGTGGCGGGTGTTGGGCACCAGCATGACAGCCGGATGATCTGATGTTGGCGGCGGGTTTCGATCCGGGCCTGCTGATCGGCGACGACGCGGCCGATGATGCTGCCGGCACCTGGTATGGTGAGGCTTGCGCCATTGAGTTGGGCGATGCGCTGGGTGCGCATATATGTGGCCAACGTGGCAGCGACAGCCTCGGGGGTGTCGCCCGACTGGGTGCGGTGGACGAAGGCAGCATTGTCGATCAGCAGTCCGGCCAACTGGCCCAGCCCGGCGCTGCCTGCAAAGGTCGCGGTTTGGCCGGACACAGAGACGCTGAGCGTTGGGATCGCCGGTGCCAGGGCAATCGGTGGATCGAGATAGCGGGTGGTGATCTGGGCGGCCCTGGCATCCGGGAACAGGGTGATGTTGACGGTGCCGGCTGCGAGATCCGCGTTGAGGGCAGATTGGCTGGGCCATCCGCGGTAGACGCGGATCAGCGCGTTATTGATCGAGGGGGCGTTGGTGCCGGCGGGATAGACCAGGGTTTCCACCAGGGCTGCCAGCGTGGTTTCGACGTCGGAGAGATCGGCCATGGCAGTCTGCCTCAGGTGGATGCTTGCTTGACGGTGAGGCGGGCGCCGATCTCGGTGGTTTCGATGGTGGCGATGACCCCGATGCGGCCCTGGTCATCGGTGATGGTGTCCGAGGTGAGCAAGGCCAGGCTCAGGCTGGGGGGCAGGAGAACCTGCCAGGTGCCTGGATTGAGTTCGGCCTCGATATTGGCGAGACCGGTGCCCTGGGAGCCTGCGGCCAGGATCGAGGCGGGCCAGTCCCGGGCCAGGATGGAGTCGGTCGCGGTGACGGCCCCCCCGTAGAGATTGAGGCCGGCGAAGCTGGCCGAGGCTGGACGGGCGATCGTCACGCGGCGCGGCGCGTGCACGCACAGCACCGGCAGCAGCGGCTGTTGGGCTGCGATGAAGAACACCGCGCCATCGGATTTGCGGATCAGGATGTCGCCGGGCTTGGTGTAGGCAGCGTCAAGGGCGGCTTCCCAGAGTGGGTCAGTGGCCGGAACCGGACGGCGGATGCGCCCGCCCGGGGGCAGGAAGATGGCGTTGAGCTGCAGCCGGCGATGGGCGGGCGCGGTTGGATGGTTCGGACCACCGGGGCGATAGAGATCGCAAGGCAGGCCGATGCGGGCGGCGGCGCGGCCGGCACCAAAATAGAGACGGTCCTGCAGGAAAGCGCCGTTCATCACACCACCATGCGCAGGCCACCATCGCCGAGCGATGGGCCGGGTGGAACGCCAAGAAAGCCGCAGAGGCGGCGGCGCCAGTCGTCGAACAACCGCGTGCGTTCGGCCAGTTCGCGGGCGTTGCGGACCCAGGCGGCGGCACTGTCGGTGTCGAGTGTTGCCGAGACCGCCGAGACCGCCTGTTCGAGCTGGGCGAGGGTGGAGATGTAGGTGCGGGCCACCGCCTCCTCCGCCGCAGAGAGGCGTTGCAGGCGGTATTCCAGCATTCCGTAGGCCTGGTAGAAGCGCCAGTTGCTGAAACCGCCGTTGCCGATGCCGTAGGCGGGATAGCCGGTGTGACGGCGCAGATCGGTCAATTCGCTGTCGGTGAACGACATGAGGGCTCCTGGGATGACCTTGGGGCGTGGCCGCGGGGTTGCGTGCGGCTGAGTGCGGTGGCCGCGCGTGCCGGCAGGTTTGGGCAGGGTTCTTGTGCAAAAGCCCCTGCCCTGCCTGATCAGCCCTTGATCAACCGAGGTGCTCGACCATCACCGCACGCTTGAAGTTGGCGTTGGTGGCGGTTGGGATCGTCGTGGGATTGGTGGTGGCGTCGGACGGGGCACAGAACCCGCCGATCCAGTACCAGGACTGCGCGATGATCTGCTGCAAGCGGTCGATCGGCTCGCGGGTGACCATGCAGACGCCGTCGACCAGGGCGATGAGGCTGTCTGCGGGAGCAACGTCGGCATTGGCCATGCCGGCGAAATCGCCCTCGATCAGAGCGCCCTTGCCGACGACGATCGGGCGGCGGATGACGGCACCGGCGAGGGTGGGGTGGCTCTGGACATAGGCTTCGGTGGTTGGGATGAAGCGCAGACCGAGGAAGTCGTTGATCATGCCCTTCTTGAAGACCTGGTTGGCCGAGGTGGCACCCTGGAACAACTGGCGGAAATCATTGTCGGCGAAGAGCTGGCGGGCACTGACCGGATCAAGATAGCAGTTATAGACGCCGTCGATCTCAGGCACCGCGTTGAGGCGCAACTGGGCCACTGCGTTGAGCAGGGTTGCCATGGTGAGGTTGTCGCCGGTGGTGAGTGCTGCCGTGTTGGTGCGGTTGTTGGGCCGCATGATCGAGCTGGCAGTGGTTGCGGTGACGGTGTTGCCGGCGGTGCCGTCCGACACGGTGACGTTGGTGCTGAAACTCAGCACGCCGGAAATGCCGTTGGGTGCGGTTGAGATGTTTGCGGCATCCGCGGTGGCGCCGACCAGGGTGTAGTTGCTGGCGCCGACGGTGACCGTGAGGCTGGCGGCGCCGCCGACCGGGGTCTGCACGCCGTTGACGAAGGCGGTCTGAAAGCCACGGATATCGTCAACTGCGACCTGGGTTCCGGCGGATGAAAGCGTGGTGCGCACACGGGTGTTGCCACCGAAATACGGATTGAACAGCGCATTGCGGGCCAGTTCGTCCAGGCTGCGGGCGGCCTGCTCGCCGTTGATGGCGGCGTTGAGCAGGAACTGGCTGGCGATGCCGACGCGGCTGGTGACCATGTTGAGGTCGGTGGTGGCGGCATAATGGTTGATCGAGATGGTGTATTGCTCGACGCCGAAGTTCTGCGGTGTCAGGCCGTTGTCCAGATTGGTGTTGGTGGACGGCACGGACGGGCTGGTGACCGAGGGTTTCAGGCCGGCGCGTGTCTTGGTGAGGGTTTCACCGATGCCGACGGCAAAGTCTTCACGATCGGCGCACATGCGGTAGCCAAGGCGGCTGCTGAGGGCTGCCTCGAATTCACGTTCCAGGAAGCCCTGCTGGATGATCGGCTGCAAAGCGGCCGGGAAGTTCTGGATGCCCATAGAATGATGTCCTTGAGGATGGGTGCGACAAAAAACGCAGCACCTTGTTGGGCGCCGCGTGAAGAAGGGTCAGGTGCACGTGCGAGATGCGTGGGCGAGCGTGTGCCCAGGCTGGGTGCTCAGCGGCGCTTGAGCAGGGCGGCGCGGGCGGACTGCCATTCGGCGTGGGTCATCTCCGTGGCCCGCTTCGCCGTGGGGCTGGTGACCGGTGGAGCCGGGGCCAGGGTGGAGGTGGTGACGGCCTGAAACAGCCATGGTTTGTCGCGGCGCAGGTTGGTCATCAGCCGGTCTGCGCCATCGACTTCACCGGCTTCGGTGAGACGGATCTGGGACTGGTCGATGAGCTTGATGCCGTCGAGGTCGATCATGCCGGCTCGGATGGCGTGCAGCTTCAGATCGGCGATGGCGAGGCGGGTCTGGTGGGACTGGGCCTGTTCGGCCAGCCTGCGTTCGAGTTCGGCGACCCGGGGGTCCGCAGATGTTGGCTCGGACGGGAGGATTTGGGCAGGCGCTTGGGACGGGTCGGTCATGTGCGATGGGTCCTGCGGGTTAGGCGGTTGCGATACGCTCACCTTCGAGGGCGATGTCCTGCACCGAATAGAGATCGGCGATGCTGCGCATGGCGGTCTCCGGCGAGAGCACGCGGGCGGCGATCAGGGTGGCTAAGGTTTGGGCTTCGGCGGCGCGATCCTGGGCGTCTGGCGGATACCAGCGCGGCCAGTGCAGGCGCAGGCGGGCGGTGCGGTCGAGCTTGGGCAGTGGCTGGCTGTGCGTGATCAGCGGGTAGCGGTTGCTGGCCTCGATGATCATGCGGGCGATCTGCAGGATGGCATCGCCGTAGCTGACGCGTAGATTGTCGGCGAGCAGGATAAGGCCCTGGTTCATCATCTCCAGTGCGCGGCCGGATTGGGCGGCCGACAGACGGTCGGCGCTGGAGCGATTGCCGTGAACGCCTTCGAGCGCCATTTCCCGTAGCGCGCGCACATATTCGATGACGGCGGAGGCTGCGGTGCCGTTGATTTCAAGCAGTCGGGCGTCGCCCTTTTCGGAGACGACCAGGGCGTTGCCGCCGCCGCGGACAAGTTCGTTGGCATCACCGGCCGGCTCGCGGATCAGCAGGGTGGGGTCGGAGCTGTATTTCAGCCCGCGACCGGCCTGGCTGAGTTGGTAGTCGATCTCGATGCCGGTCTCGATGGCTGGCTTGAAGGTGCAGGCACCGTCGATGCCATCGGCCCCGTCCGGCCCGCCGGGCAGGTTTTTCACCCAGACGATTGGCACGAAGCCAAGGTCATGGCGGGTGCTGCGGTCCGGATCGATACGAGGGATCTCGGTGCTGGTGATGGGCCAGGGCTGGAACCAAGTCTCGGCGGTGTTGTCCCAGACCCGCATGAACCAGTATTGGCCGCCCGGGTCGTCGATCGGGTAGCCCATTGTGGCGAGGGTGCTGCCGGGGACTTTGTATTTTTCGATGACAGTGGACAGGGTGTCCGGTGCGTCGGACTGCCAGGCCGGCGTGAGGTAGGGCGTTTCCAGCACTTTGAGGAAGATGCGGCCTTTCAGAACGCGGAGCAGGATGGCCACGGAGCCGATGGCGCCGCGAAGAGCTGCTTCCTGCATGGTCGCGTTGAGGCGACATTCGGCCGTGAGAGCGGCGAGTGTGGTGCGCAGCACGGCGTCGTCGGTGTCGATCTGTGGGAAGTGACCATTGCCGAAGAGCAGGCTGATACTGTCATCGACGACAATGCGAGCGAGTGGGTAGCGCACCGACGGCCGGCGCTGGCGCAACGGGATGTATTCGCCGGCGGCAGTTCGCTCATCCTGGAACTCGTACGGCAGAGCGTCGTAAAGTGTGCCGTCGTGGACGCGCTTGTAGAGGGCCAGGCGGCTGGTGCGGGCCGGATAATCGGGATCCGGGGGCAAGAGGCCGGCGATGGTGTCGAGCATGCAGGCGCCTTCATGATGATGGTTGTGGCGGACGCATCTCTTTGGCTGTTGTCATGCGTCAGCGGCCGAAGAGTGGGATGGTGAGGCGTGACGGGGACGCGGTGGCTGTGCCCAGGCAGGTGAAGGCGCGGCTCAGTGCATCGACCTGATCGTCCTTGCGGCCGTTTGGGAAGTCCCGCAGTTCATCAAGGAAGTTGCGGTTCCAGGCGCCACGCAGAAGGCAGAGTGTGCCGGCCTCGACGGCTGCGGCCGGGATGGTGGCGCGCGTCAGTTTGGAGCCGGTCTCAGGGCTGGCACGGACACGAAAGCCTGCGAGGCGTTGCGTGAGCCAGGCGACCTGTTGCTTGCCGGCCTGACCGGGATCCTGTGGGAGGGCGATGGTGACGTTGTTGCCGTCTTGGGTTGCGGTAGCATGAATGGCGTCGGCGACCTCGGACGGGCCGCCGCGGAAGCGGACCATGTCGGTGATGACGTGCAGACCGGCCGCGGATTGCAGAAGCTTGAGGCCAACTGTCCAATCCGGGTCGCGGCCTTCGGTGGCGGCGGTGGCGGCCAGATCCCACGCGCGGATTTCGCGTTGGCCGGAGGGGGCGGTGTCGAGGATTGGGATGCGGGTGATGGGGAACAGGCATTCGGTGTCCGGCACCGGATTTTGTTGAAACGCCGCATTCCAGACGCGGGCGCCGACGATGTGGCGCTTGCGGGCCAGAGCTTCTTCATCCTCCCATTCCGGCCAAAGCGCCTCGCCCGGGGATCGGCCCAGAGCGTCGTCGGCTTCGGCGAGGGCTGGAAGGCGCAGTACGGTCCAGCTTGGGTCGTTTTCCAGCAGACGACCGCCGATGTCGTCTGGATGCCAGCGGGTCATCACCAGGACGATACGGCCACCAGGTTTGAGGCGGGTGGCGAGGTCGGACCGATACCAGTTCCATAGGGCGTTGCGAGCGGATGGGCTGTCGGCTTCGGCGTGTGATTTGACCGGGTCATCGATCAGCACCAGATCGGCCCTGCGGCCGGTGATGGGACCACGGATGCCGCAGGCGAAGTAGTCGCCGCCCTGATCGGAGCGCCAGCGGGCGACGGCACGATCTTCCCGGGTGATGCCCAAGCCCAGCAGATGTCCGTGTTGGCGGATAGTCTCGCGGACGTTGCGGGCAAAATGCTCCGCAAGATCGGCGGTGTGGGAGGCGACGATAATCGAGCTGCGTGGATGGCGGGCGAGGAACCAAGCCGGAAACAGAACCGAGGCGTAGGTTGACTTGGCGTGACCGGGTGGAAGGAGAAGCATGAGGCGGTCGATCTGTCCTTCGGCAAGCTGGGACAGATGCTGCAGCATGAGGAGATGATGGCGGGCGGGTGTCTGGGACAGCGGTGCGAGTGCTGCCTCGGCCCATGTCAGCAGGCTGATCCCGCACGGTTTGGCCTGATCATCATCGGGCATGGCATGGCTTGCGTCGCGCGGGATCACCCGTGGGTTTCATGGGCAGCCTTGCTTCGCGAGAATTGTTGGGATGACCGCCGGATGCCGGTGCGTTGTGCGCCACAGCTCCGCGATGATGTCAGGCGTTATAGGACAGCTTGGGGTGGCTGGGAAGGAAAACCTGACTGACGTATGATTTTTTTCCTGATCGTGAGCTCCAGAGGATGAGCGTTGATCAAAACTTTGTCGGGCTGTGGCGCGTGGGTGGCGGTTGCGATGAAGGGTTTGGGGCGTGAGAGCTTATAAAAAAAAATTGCTGTTTTCAATGATTTGGCAGTTTTCTGTGGATCGGCGCCAAGTTGGTGCTGTAGGGCGCCCGCGGCAATTGCGGCAAAAGCAAGGCAAGCGGGGCTGTCATTTGGGATTGATCTTGAGGGCGTTGCTGGGGTCTATGCTCCCTGACCTGCATGATGTTGGCGGTGTCAGACATGCGTGAACGGTTCGACCTTCGTTGAATGAACGGTGATCGGACATTTCTCAGGCCATGGCCGCGTTGCGGTGCAGGGCTGTGAAGATGGAGACGGCATGACCGAGCGATCCAAAACGGCAATTCGCGGCGATCTGGTGTCATTGATCGCATTCTCTTTGATGTTTTCCTTACCTGTCCACGCCGGCACCCCGGCTGATGTGGCGTCACAATCGGATGTGAAGGCGAAGGCTAGAGCTGCGGTGAAGGCGGCTGCCGTACATCCTTTGGTGCATCCGGCAAAGGCGCAGACGCCCAGTCCGGCGCGAAAAGTGGCTGCGAAGAGCAGCTCTGAGCGCAGCGTGAAGGCCGGCCCGAATGCAAGGCCCGCGACAATGGCGAAGATCAGCGCGTCGCAAAGAAGTGGCGTCAATGCTCCTGTGAAACGCGTTGCGCTTGCTGCAGGGGGTAAGTTTGACCACGCGCTGATCGATGACGGCACGTTCTGGCATGAGCGTGGGAGTGTTACCACCTGGCAGCAGACCGGGATGGCCAGTTGGTATGGTGGCAGCCGTTGGCAGGGACACCGGACCAGTTCCGGCGATCGGTACGACCAGAACCAGTTGACGGCGGCCCATGCCACGTTGCCGATTGGGACCAGGGTGCGAGTTGTGCGGGCTGATGGGCGCGGGGCGGTTGTGGTGACCATCAATGACCGGCCTGGAACGCGGACTCGGATTATCGACCTGTCGCGCGCCGCAGCGAAGGAATTGGGGATGCTGGGCACAGGTGTTGCGATGGTGACACTTCAGCCGATGTGAGATGGACAGGCGTTGCCGGCAGGATTTGCCGTGCGAGGGCCTGTGTGATGATGGCGATCCCCTGCCCGTGCCAGCGCTGGATCGCTTTGTGATCTGCCCCCAAGAGGGTTGCCAGTCGGCGCCAGGGATGCAGATGTCGGCCGGTCAATGGGCTGACGAGGGCACGGGCGCCCACGATGCGGCGTAGGACGTATTTGTCCGACGGGATCAGAGTGAGCCAGGCGAATGCTTCGTCCATCAGAGTGATCTGGGCGGAGTTCGGCACGGGTGGTCGTAGGCGGGATTCAGCCGATGCCCAGCCATAGGCCTCGATGGCCGCATGCACGATGTCGTAATGTGCGGTGCGTAACCGCGTGGTGAACCCAACATTGGGCAGCGAGAGCAGAACGCCTCCCGCATCTTCAAGCGCAGCAACAATGCCTTTTGGCGTTATTTGATCAGAGATCTGCAAGTTTTGGAGCAGTTTCCCGCCTCTTGAGGTATTTGGCATCGCTCTTCATCCTATATCTCAGTAAATGGACAATATTTTATTGAGCCTTCCGCCGGCAGCGGATGGGGACTGGAGGGGTATAGGGCTCGCCTTCCAGGCATGTGCCCTGCGTGATCAGGCCCCATGAAAGGATATGGCCTGCTGGCAATGGCTCCCGGTTTGAGTCTTGGAGTGCCATGGCTGGCCGTGGGGTTGGTTCCGATTTTGAAGGGATGGTCAGTCCCAAACGGCGGCTGCGTTCGGTGACCGCGGATCGGCTCAGACCGAATGCGGCGGCCATGGCGCGCAGCGATGCGCCAGCCTTGCGCATGCGTATGAGGTGATAATCTGCGGTCTCAGTCCAGAGGATCTGCCGGGCAGGGCGAACACGGTTGGTAAGGATGGTTTCGGACATCGGCACTTCCATCTCGGTTAGGAGATAGTTAGTTAGTTATTTTCACCTTGCTGGGTCAAGGAAAATGTTAGAAACTTGTTAGAATATTTATCTAAGGGCCAGAGGATGGATCTGCATGAGGTTGGTGCGCGCATCAGGGCTGGGCGAGAGCGGGTCGGCTTGACCCAGGCGGGCCTTGCAGAGAGGGTTGGGGTGACGCGCAGTGCTGTTGCTCAATGGGAGACCGGGCGTGCGGGCCAGGTGGGCGGCCATCTGGAAAAAATCGCTGCAGTGCTTGGTGTTGGGGTTGAGCATTTATTGTTGGGCGGTTTGAGTGACGTTGTGTCGACAAACCAAGATGCGGGAGACGGTTTGAAGGGGCCGGAACTTGCGCTTCTGCGATTGTATCGAGAATGCGGACCTGAGGACCAAGCCACATTGCTGCGACTGGCCAGAGCTTTACGAAGCACGAAAAGATAATTACAGAAATCAACCTTGAATTGCGCCCAGTTTTCCGAACGACCGCGCAGAACAAATCCTTTTTTTTCATGATTTTATTGAAATTATCTGTCTGCCGTCCGATTTTTTGAGAACACCCCAGAGATTGAGATCGAAATTTACCGGAGTGATTTGATTAAAGAAGGCGCAGATTTTCAATATATTTGATACACTTCGCAATCGCGCGATTGTGTTCGCGCCTCGTCCGTCCGTTAATATTCCCAAAATGCGCACAAATTGGACAAATTAACGCCAGAGATGGACATTTCCGTCGATTTCACATGAAATTGGACATTTCTATCTTGCTTGCGCCGCGGTCGATCCGCTATTGGATCGCCACAGCAGCATTTCTGATTTCGGAGTCTTCCATGGCCAACGTCACCATTCCCGGCTCAAGTGCAGGCGGCGTCACCGATATCACTGTGACCACGACAGCGACGTCGGCGATCCTCCAGCAGGCGACCCAGGCGATAGCGACGTTGATCGCGACAAACCCGACCGCTGGAAACGCCGCAAACTTCGGTGGCGGCTTGTGGCCGACAGTGCTGTCGATTGGTGGAAGCGTGCCAGGTGGCTATGGGCCAGAGACGGTGAATGGGATTGGCCAGAGCAACAAAGTGGTGCTTGTCAACAACACCGATCCGGTTGTTGCGTCCAACGCCGATGGCGTTGGGATCACCCGTGAGACGGTGATGGCCGGCAACGGCAGCTTCACGTTCACCGACAATGGCGCATGTGATCAGATTTTCACTGGTGGTGGCAACAACAACATCACTTTTGCGGCCAACTCGTATAACGGCCAGTTTCTTGGCGACGGATATAACAAGATCACGGTGCAAAGCACGAGTGGCGTCACGACCATCATCGGCACCACCGGATCGACTGATACGATTGTGGGCACCGCAGGTAGCAGCGGTGGTATTTATTATGTCGAGACCAATGACTCGATGGCGATCATTACACCGAACTCGCATAATGTGACTGTAGTCGGCACATCAGCCGGCGGCGCCACTTCGGTGTTTGGCACGAGCTTCACGGGCTCGCTCTATGTCTCGAACGGGACTGGCTATTTTGCCGGCGGCACGAATAGCACGAATTCGCCAGCAGTCCCGAATGCGCTGCAATCATCTGTAGGTGGTGGCACGACACTGATCGGTGGTGGTGCCGGCGATGTTTTGACCTCCGTTGGCAAGGGGGACATCCTGCAAGCCGGGCTCGGCGCTGAGACACTGGATGGATCGGGTGCCGCGGGCGGCTCTACCATCTTCGGAAGCGCCTATGGATCGCAGGTGATTTTTGCGGGCAGTACGGTTGGTGACGTGATCTACACCACCAACAGCACGACCGCCGGTTCCTATACCGGAACCAGTCCGAGCATCAGTTTTGTTGGGGAGTTCATCAATCTGCACACGGCGCCCAGCGGGGCGCTGGATGGCAACGGTATCTCTGGTGCCAACACCATTGTCGCTGGCGCGTCGGGAAGTGGGGTTCAAAGCGCCACGATCAACGACTTTATCAGCGGACATGACAAGCTGGTCCTGACGGCATCTAATACGGGGCTTGGCGTTTCGACCGTAACAGCAGCGTCGGTTGTTGGTGGGACGAGCATGAATGTCACCACGGTGACAACGGGCAATGGCTCGACCTTCACGTTCCTGAATACGTCCGCACTGCAGTTTGGCGATGTGACCGCCAAATAGCAGCGTGAAAGCAGAAACTTGGAATTTGAAGAATAGCAACGGGCCCACAGAGGCCCGGGCTATCATCTTCGCTGGGCCCGCCCAGATACTCGATTGCAGTTGCTTTAATGTTGCCGCCTCACGGCTGCTCAATCACTCCGCATACTCAGGCAGTTAAGTTTTTTGGCGCGCAATATAGCGCTCAGCGCTTTTTCATATTGAAAGCCGTTCGTGCCAGTCGGTGATACGGACCAGCAGATTTTGGTCGACGTTGGTTGAGGGAATGAGAAGAAGGCCGTCTCCGTTTGTCCATCGCCAGGCCTGCGTGTCTGTTGTCTCACACGCATGGAACCCCCTGGCAAAATTTGCGTCGTTGAAGCCAAGAGCCTTACCTGACAGCAAAACGCTGAGTATGGCGACACCCAGATATCGGTGATCGGTGGCTGTTCTTGCAACTCGACTTCTTAATTCTACCATGCAGGACTTTGCTGGTATGGTAAATTGAATAGCGTATACGCCGCTTTCATAATTTATATTATTAACATTTAATTCTATATTATCAATGAATGCGTGCAATTGGGTATCGCAGATAGCTGATGCTTGAGACGATCCTGAACAGGCTGGCACGGCCCCGGGCGAACTCGCTTCCAATGCCACCCCTTCAACAATGATACACTCGGCACTTTGGACGATGATTGAGAACCATTCATCATCGTTGCTCGTTGCGAGCTTTCCGGCGAGAGGCTCGATCTGGACCAGATTTGAATTGGCGACGGTCATGCCAACGCGTTGCCCTTCAACAACCATGAGATCCTTCAAGGGCATCGAGTTGCCAAGACTTCCGGAAGGGAGCGACAGGCAGAGTGAGGGGGAGAGGCTGCGCTCGATGGTGGAAACAGGCTTGAAGCAGAGCTTGCCTTCGGACTGAACGAGAACAGCGTCACCCGGTGCGAGATCTGCCATGTTGCGCATGACCGGTCCTGAAGCCAGGTCCATCACGACCAGGGATGCGGTGCTCGGCAGACAGAGACCATGCTGGGAGATAGCGGACATTCGTTGGTTCCGGCTTGTGGTGTCGCAGCGGAACTCCATACTGAGGCCAGCGACAAGCCCGGGACATTCCGGAGAAGACCAAATCGAGGGGTGCTGATATGACGGCAGAACGCTTGGCTGCAGCACTTCAGCGGCGCTCCATTCATTATGGCTGGGTCATGGTTGGATTGACCTTCCTGACCTCGCTTTCTACGGCCTCGGTGATGGGTCTGGTCGGGGTGCTGATCCTGCCGCTGCAAACAGAGTTTGGGTGGAGTGCGACAGATATCGGTGGACCGCTCAGCCTGCGCTTGGCGCTGTTTGGCATCACCGCGCCCTTTGCAGCAGCCTTTATGGCGCGTTACGGGCTTCGAAGAGTGGTGTCGGTTGCGCTGATAATGATCATGACGGGCGTGGGCCTGGCTTCGCAGATGACACATCTATGGGAGCTTTGGCTCAGTTGGGGCCTGCTGGTAGGGCTTGGCACCGGGCTTACGGCGATGGTGCTGGGAGCTACGGTGGCCAATCGCTGGTTCACCGCGCGGCGTGGATTGGTGATGGGGATGCTGACGGCAGCCAATGCGACGGGGCAGTTGCTGTTTTTGCCGCTGGCGGCCCATCTGTCTGACGTGTTCGGTTGGCGGATGGCCGTCGTGCCCGCGACGTTTGCTTGTGGCATTGCCTGGCTGTTGATGCTGACCTTGGGTCGCGAATATCCGTGCGATGTCGGGCTGCCGGCCTATGGTGAGAGCGTCGTGACGCAGCGTCCGGCCGTTTCGCGCAGTGGCAATCCGTTTTCGCGCACGCTGCTCGTGCTTGCCGAGGCCGCCGTGACGCCGGTGTTCTGGATGCTGTTCTTCACGTTCTTTGTGTGCGGATTATCAACAAACGGCTTGGTGCAGAATCATTTCATCCCGCTTTGCCATGATCTCGGGCTGGAGGCAGTGGCCGCGGCCGGCGTGTTGGCGATGATGGGGGCGTTTGATTTTGTCGGCACCATCGGTTCGGGGTGGCTAACCGACCGATTTGATTCCCGCTGGTTGTTGTTCATGTATTACGGCCTGCGCGGGCTGAGCCTGATGGCGCTGCCCTACATGGATTTCACGCTGTTCGGCCTGAGCCTATTTGCGGTGTTTTACGGGTTGGATTGGATCGCCACCGTGCCACCCACCGTGCGGATCGCGAGCCAGGAGTTCGGGCGCGAGAAGGGTCCGATGGTGTTTGGCTGGGCGTTTGCAGCGCACCAGTTGGGTGCAGCTGTGGCTGCCACCGGCGGAGCGGTGGTGCGTGATTCTGTGGGATCCTACCTGCCGGCGTTTTTTGCAGCAGGCGTTGCCTGCCTGTTGGCGGCTTTGGCGGCCGTGATCATTCGCAGGCGGGTGTCGCCCGCTGTGGCGTGAGATCTGGCTTGGATGGGACGCAAAGCGGCGTCCCATCCAAGCCATGTGCCCGTGTTCGGCGCAATCGCGACCTGCTTCAGACTGGTTTGACGAGCCGGTGGTTCTTGCGTCCAGCTGAAAGCTTGGCAGCGCCGTCTATGATGTGATGTTGGGTGAGCAGCATCGCCTCATCACTGATGGGCGTGTCGTTCAGTCGGGCGCCACCACCGCGGATCAGGCGGCGGGCTTCGCCGTTGCTGGTAGCAAGGCCCGCCTCGACAAACAGGCGGATGATGGAAATGCCGACCACAAGCTCGGCTGCGGGGATTGTGATGCTCGGCAGGTTGGCGTCCGCCTCGCCTTCCTCGAAGGCGCGTCTTGCGGTTTCCGCGGCTTGCTCGGCGTTCTCGCGGCCATGGGCCAAAGCGGTTGCCTCGGTGGCCAGGATTTTCTTCGCTTCGTTGATCTCGGCGCCGCCCAGAGCCTCAAGGCGGGCGATTTCTGACAGGGGCATGTCGGTGAACAGGCGCAGGAAGCGGCCGACATCCGCGTCTTCCGTGTTGCGCCAGAATTGCCAGTAATCGTACGGGCTGCGCTTGTCGGCGGTGAGCCAGACGGCGCCGGAGGCGGTCTTGCCCATCTTGGCGCCGGAGGCGGTGGCGATCAGCGGGGTGGTGAGACCGAAGACCTGGCGCGAGTCGGTGCGGCGGACCAGATCGACGCCGGAGACAATGTTGCCCCATTGATCGGAGCCGCCCATCTGCAGGACGACGTTGTGTCGGCGGTTCAGCTCTCGAAAATCGTAGCTCTGCAGGATGGAGTAGTTGAACTCCAGGAAGGTCAGCCCCTGTTCGCGCTCC
This sequence comes from uncultured Rhodospirillales bacterium, assembly GCA_903924855.1. Taxonomy (GTDB): domain Bacteria; phylum Pseudomonadota; class Alphaproteobacteria; order Acetobacterales; family Acetobacteraceae; genus CAIQQQ01. The sequence goes on from CAIYCW010000050.1 coordinate 54,545, forward strand.
AGACGGGTGCGCACCGAATCGAAGCTCAGCATGCGGTTGACGCTGAAATGCACGCCGACCTCACGCAGCAACTGGATGTAGGAGAGTTGGTCCAACCAATCGGCGTTGTTGGGCATCAGCGCATCCGATGCACCGTCACCAAAGCGGATGAACGGGGCGAAACAGCGCTTGATGCCCTGCATGTTGGCTGCGATCTGCTCATCCGACAGGAGCTGGCGGGCTTCGTCGCGGAAGGACGGGTCGCCGATGCGGGTGGTGCCGCCGCCCATCAGCGTGATGGGCTTGTGGCCGAAGCGCTGCATCAGGCGCAGCAGCATGATCTGCACGAGAGAACCGACATGCAGGCTGTCCGCGGTGCAGTCAAAGCCGATATAGCCAGCAACCGGGCCGGCTGCGAAGGCAGCGTCGAGTGCCTCGGTGTCGGTGCATTGGAAGACGAAGCCGCGTTCGGTGGCCTCGTTGAGGAATTCACTGCGGAGCATGGGGTGTCGGTCCTGGTTGGCTGGCTGGGCGCTGCGCTGATGGAGAGGTGGAGATATGTGTGGCTATTCGCCTGGGGCACGCAGTTTGAGTGACAAGGCGTGCAAACCCGAGCTGAATTCGGCCGCAAGCAACTCGTGCACCGCGCGTGAGCGGGCGACACGAGACTGGCCTTTGAACGCATCGGCCGTCACTTCGACGGAATAATGGGTTTCACCATTGGCAGATGCGCCGGCGTGGCCTGCATGGCGTGCGCTGTCATCGGCAATATGCAAGAGGCTTGGGCTGAATGCCTGACGCAAAGCTGCCTCGATCCGATCCTTGCGGTTCATCTGCAAAACCCCCTTCCCTTCATCGCCTACGCCCGCACATAACGCGGTATGACACGTAGCTCATCCCGTCCGAGGGCCTACGCGCCCGATCCGGACGCGCCGGGCCGGCCATGCGATATCACGGACTGTCCGCATAGCGGAGTTTACCGTGCACCGAAATCGCGCGCGGAGCTGAACAGCTATTGGTGGTTCTGCCTTGACCACGTGCGGGCCTATAATTCGTCCTGGGATTTCTACAAAGGGATGACGCCTGGCCAGATCGAGGCGGAGTTGCGCGCGGACACGCACTGGCATCGCCCATCATGGCCGCTGGGCACGCTTGGGGCACGGATCGATGAGGCGGTGCTGCGCGATCCCAACCATGTGCTGAACGCGGGGCTGGCGGGACGAGCACGGGCTGCGGCGCAGGAGCCGGAGATGCCGCGGGACCTGCGCGAACCGATGGCGGCCATGGGGTTGGCCTGGCCGGTGACCCTGGATGTGCTGAAGGCGCGCTACAAGGAATTGGCAAAGCTCAACCATCCTGACGCCAACGGGGGAGATCGGGCGGCGGAGGAGCGGTTGAAGACGATTAACCTGGCCTATGCGGCGATCCGCAGCCGGATCGGCGAAACACATGAGGCCGCCGGTTGAGTTTGTATGATGATCTGCCTCGGTAGTTGAACCGCTCTCTACCCATCTGAAAAACCGGGGCGTATGCTGCGCCCGAGCATGACACAGGATCCAGCCACAATGAACGATGTCGCCGCTGCCCCTTCCCCCGTTCCCACGTCCTCGCTGGGCATGCCGGACATCACGGTGGATGCACGGACCACGTTTGGGATTGATATCGACATGCAGGTGCCGGCCTACAGCCTGCGCACCGAGCACGTGCCGGATGCTGATCCGACCTACCAGTTCGACCGCGAGACCACGCTGGCGATCCTGGCCGGATTCAGCTTCAATCGCCGGGTGATGGTGCAGGGCTATCACGGCACCGGCAAATCGACCCATATCGAGCAGGTGGCGGCGCGGTTGAACTGGCCGTGTATCCGCGTGAACCTCGACAGCCATATCAGCCGCATCGATCTGATCGGCAAGGACGCCATCGTGCTGAAGGATGGCAAGCAGATCACGGAGTTCCGTGAAGGGATTCTGCCCTGGGCGCTGCAGCACCCCTGCGCGCTGGTGTTTGACGAGTATGATGCGGGCCGGCCGGACGTGATGTTCGTCATCCAGCGTGTGCTTGAGGTTGAGGGCAAGCTGACGCTGCTGGATCAGAACAAGGTCATTCGTCCGCATCCGTGTTTCCGGCTGTTTGCGACCGCGAACACGGTGGGCCTGGGCGATACGACGGGGCTGTATCACGGCACCCAGCAGATCAATCAGGGCCAGATGGATCGTTGGAACATCGTCACCACGCTGAACTACCTGCCGCATGCGCAGGAGACAGCGATTGTGATGGCGAAGATGGGCACCGACGCCCAGGACAAGGCGGCGCGCAAGCGGATTGAGAGCATGGTGGCACTGGCTGATCTGACGCGGGCCGGCTTCATCAACGGTGATATCTCGACCGTGATGAGCCCACGCACCGTGATCACATGGGCGGAAAACACCCGCATCTTCAACGATGTGGGTTTTGCCTTCCGGCTGTCATTCCTGAACAAGTGCGACGAGGCGGAGCGCTCGACGGTTGCCGAGTATTATCAGCGCTGCTTCAACGAGGACCTGCCGATCGGAGGCATGGTGCGCCGCGGCTGAACTGATCCTTTGGCAGGATGACATGTTGAAGGTGGACCGGTGAGCGACCGCAAGGACAACACACGCAGCGAAGAGTTCAAGAAGGCAACGGCAGGCGCACTTCGGGCTGTGGCTGGCAATGCCGAGGTGCAGGTGGCCTATCAGCCGGGACCGTCAGGGCTTGCCGGCAAGCGCGCGCGGTTGCCGCTGCCGACTAGGGCCTTGCCGCCGGCTGAGATGGCTCGGCTTCGAGGTGCCGCCGATGCGTTGGCGCTGCGGATCCGTCATCATGATGACAACGTGCACAACGCTCGCATGCCGGCGCGCCGCGAGGCGCGAGAGGTGTATGACGCGCTGGAGCAGGCCCGAGTCGAGGTTGTGGGCTCGGCCAACATGGCCGGTGTGGCGGCCAATCTGCGCGCCAAGCTGGCTGAGACCTGCGAGGCCGAAGGCTACGACCGGATGACGCGCAAGGATCAGCTGCCGATTGCGGCGGCCCTTGGGCTGTTGGCACGTGAGCGGATGTCGGGCGATGCCTCGCCGCGTGAGGCTGGCAAGGTGCTGGATTACTGGCGCGACACGCTTGGACCGGCGGCGGAGGCGGCACTGGATGAGCTTGCCACGAATGCCGGGGATCAGACCGCCTTCACGCGCGCCGCGCGCAAATTGTTGGCAGCCCTTGATCTGGCGGAGGC
>CAIYCW010000051.1 GCA_903924855.1 uncultured Rhodospirillales bacterium
AGGGAGTCGGATTCTGCGGACATGGCCATTCGGAATTTTGCTGGGTCGGGGTGATATAGGTCCTAAAGTCTTGTGTCCACCGTTGATAGGGCAGTGCGGCTTCAAGATATTGCGATAATAAATTAAAATCCAAATATGCCATTTTCTGAATCGATGTATACTTCGCAATGTAAATTATATATTTTCATAATATAATAAAATAAAACTCTTCTCGAAATCGAACGGGGTGCAACGCATCGGCGATCATCACATGGTCAACGCTATTGTGTTTTGCCAATTTTCAAACTCATGTTAACGTCGTTTGATATTATAGAAAAACTGCCTGATTCGTGCTGTAGATTCGAAATGAGTCAAAAATTGTCGCCAGGGTTGCGTGATTCTCTGAGGTCTCATGCGCTTGATAATTTATATTGGCCGAATCAGGCTCGGCATATTGTCGAAAAGGATCTTCCGTTATTCTAAAGACGTGCGGCCGATGTTGTTGGTGCCGAACTTCCCATCCTGTATCTTGAATTTGGTGTCGCTCACCGTAAGAGTACGACCGTAATGACTGGCATTTACAAACACCCTGACAGTCGTTTTTTTTGGATTCGATAGCTTCGTCGGCCTACCTGGGGAGTGGCTGATTCACAAAAACGGAGCTTTTGCAAATGGTGGTAAACCACCATTGATCGCTGATGATCGTAACGCGTCAAACGTCGCCTTCAATCGACACAACTTCAATACAAGCCCCCAAGCCCGCTGTCCACGGCGGCGGCCTGGCGTGGCGGCTCGCCCGCGGTGTCGCTGGCGCCGGCGGGCAGGCCGCCAATCGGGCCGGAGCCGCCGGGATCCTGACCGTGCTTGAACGCGTCGGTGACGCTGCCGTTGCCGCTGTCCCATTGCGCCATCGTCACGCCCGGCGGTTGGACGAAGTTGAGCTTCGGCCGGTTCTTCAGCGCGATGGCCATGAAGTCATGCCAGACAGGGCCGGACAGCTCGCCCCCGGTCTGGTTGTTGCCCAGGCTCGCCGGAGCGTCGAAGCCGATCCAGACCGTGGTCTCCAGGTCGGGGGTGAAGCCGGAGAACCAGGCGTCCTGGAAATCCTGGCTGGTGCCGGTCTTGCCGGCGATGGCGCGGTTGAGCCCGGCGCCGGCCGTGGTGCCGGTGCCGCGGGTGACCACGCCCTGCATCATGTTGATCAGCTGGAACACGCTTTGCGGATCGGCGATCTGCTTGCGCGAATCGGCCAGGACCGGCGGCTTCGACGGATCGCCGCAGCGGCAGTTCAGCGCCTGCGACCGCCAGATCACCTGGCCGGTGCGGTCCTGCACACTGTCGATCAGCGTGGGGATGACCTCGCGCCCGCCGGCGGCCAGCGAGGCATAGGCACCTGCCTCGCGGATGATCGTCGTCTCCACCGCGCCAAGGGCTGCCGGCAGAACGCGGGGCATGTTGTCCACCATATGAAAGGCGATGGCGTTGCGGGCCACCGCCTCCATGCCGACCTTGTCGGCCACGCGGACGGTGACCAGGTTCAGCGACTTCTCCAGCGCCACCCGCAGCGGCACCGGCCCGCTGAAATCCAGCTCGAAATTGCTCGGCCGCCATTTTCCGGCAGCCCCCTGGTCGAGCACGAAGGGTGCATCCATGAAGCGCTGGCTGGGCGATATCCCGGCCTGCAGTGCGGTGAGGTAGACGAAGGGCTTGAAGCTCGAGCCGGGCTGACGGCTGGCCTGGGTGGCGCGGTCGAACTGGCTGCTTTCGAAGCTCCATCCGCCGGACAGCGCCAGAACCCGGCCGGTGCCGGGTTCGAGTGAGACCAGGGCGCCCTGCACCAGCGGGATCTGACGGAAGGTGAGGCGTTCGCCGCGCGTGGCCGGCTTGCCGGGGGCGGACGGCGTGCCGGGGATCACCTGCGCCATCACCACGTCGCCCACCTGCACCAGCTCGCTCATCTTGCGCGGCTGCGGGCCGAGCACGCCGGCCTTGGCCGGCCGCGCCCAGCTCGCGACGTCGGACAGCAGCACCGGCAGCACCTTCGGTGTGGAGGGGATCCGCGGCGGTGCGTCATCCGGCCGGTCAAGAAAGCCCAGCCGCGCCTCGCTGTCGGTCATTTCGAGCACCACCGCCGCGCGCCAGCCCGGCAGCATGCCCGGCGGCCTGGGGGCGGCGGCAAGTGCTGCGGCCCAGCCCGTCCGGAACGCGGCGTTCACATCCATCCGCGCATAGGGGCCGCGCCAGCCGCCATGCAGCCGGTCGTATTTCAACAGCGCCTCGCGCAGCGCGGTGTCGGCGGCGAGCTGCAGGGTTGGGTCGAGCGTGGTGCGCACCACCAGCCCGCCCTGGGTGGTGCGGTCGGCGCCGAATTTGTCGACCAGCCAGCGCCGCACCTCCTCGGTGAAGTATTCGCCGCCGACCAGCGTCTCCGCCCGGCGGAAGCTGGCCGGGATGACCGGGGCGGAGCGGGCGGCCAGCGCCTGCTCGCGGGTGATGGCGCGGTCTGTCTCCAGCCGGTCGATGACGAAGTCGCGCCGGGCGCGGGCGGCCTCGGGGTAGCGGAACGGGTTGTAGTTGTTGGGGGCCTTGGGGAGGGCGGCGAGGAAGGCGGCCTCGGGGATGGTCAGCTCGTCCAGCGCCTTGTTGAAATAGGCCTGGGCGGCGGCGGCCACGCCATGCGCCTGCAGGCCGAGATAGATCTCGTTGAGGTAGAGCTCGAGGATCTGGTCCTTGGACAGCGTCTCCTCGATGCGCAGCGCCAGCAGCGCCTCGCGCACCTTCCGCGCGATGCTGACCTCGTTGCCCACCACCATGTTCTTGGCGACCTGCTGGGTGATGGTCGAGGCGCCGATCGGCCGCTTGCCCTGGCCGTACTGGGCGAGGTCGGTGGCCAGCGCCCGCAGGATCGCCACCGGGTCCACGCCTTTGTGCGTGTAGAAATTCTGATCCTCCGCCGAGATGAAGGCCTGCTTGACCAGAGGCGGGATGGCCGAGATCGGCACGAAGATCCGCCGTTCGGTGGCGAGCTCGGCCAGCAGCCGGCTGTCGCTGGCATAGACCCGGCTCATCACCTTCGGCTCGTAGCTGCGCAGGCTGTCGATGCTCGGCAGATCGGCGGAATAGCGCTGATACAGGCTGTAGCCGGCCAACCCGCCCACCACCAGCGCCAGCATGCCCAGCGCCGTCACCAGGCCGAACAGCCAGCCGATCACGTCGAGGATGCCCAGGCCACGCCGCGCTTTGGCAGGCTTCGGCGCGCGCGGTGCGCGGGGCTGCCTTGCACGGGGGCGCCTGTCATCCTCGTTGCCGCTCGGCTCCGGCAGCAGCCGTTCGCGCGGGGTGGGGCTCAGTGTGCTGCCATCCGGTGGCGTGAAGTCGAGCGGCGGGGCCGGCTCCACACGGGGCCGAGCCCGGCGCTGGGGCCCCGAGCGGGGGGCAAGCGGCTCACCGGCGTTGAAATCCTCTGGCATGGCGCTCCATACAGCGAAGGGCGCGTTTGCGCCTCAACCGATCACCCGGCGGCACCGGGCGGCGGCAGGGCTGCGAAATAGGCGTCCACCGCGCGCTTCATGGCAGAGGCCACGCGGGCGCGATAGTCCGCCCGGCGCAGGGCCGCCTCGTCGGTGCGGTTGGACATGAAACCCATCTCGACCAGCACGGAAGGGATGTCC
>CAIYCW010000052.1 GCA_903924855.1 uncultured Rhodospirillales bacterium
GTCTGCGTGGTGCTGTATCGCCGCGGCTTCTTCCAGCCGGACGCACAGCTGCTGCGCCACGCCCCGCGCATGGCGCTGGCGGCCGCCGCCATGGTGGCAAGCCTGCTGGCCCTCGACACCGAGCTGTTCGAAGGCCTCACCGGCCTCGCCCGCTACGCCGGGCTTGCAGCCCTGGTCGGCGGCGGCGGCCTCGCCTATGGCCTCGCTGGCGAGGCGCTCGGCGCCTTCCACCTGCGCGATCTGGCCGGACAGCTGCGGCGGCGCCGGTCAGCCTCCTCGAAACAGGTGGCAGCCAGACCGGGTGGAACGCTAGATTGACGCGTATGGCTGACATCACCAACGCCCAGATCGACGCCGCCCTCGCACGCGGAAATCTGGCCCTCCAAACCGAGCCGCGCGCTGAAACAGCGCGCTATGATCGCCAGCTCGACCGCATGATCGTGGAGCTGACCAATGGCTGCGTCTTCGCCTTTCCGCCACGCCTCGCACAGGGGCTGGAGCAGGCAAGCCCGGACCAGCTGGCGAAGGTAGAAATCCTCGGGCGCGGCACGGGCCTGCATTGGGAGGAGCTGGACGTCGATCTGTCCATCCCGGGCCTGATGGCCGGCATCTTCGGCACCAGGGCCTTCATGGCCCGCCGCGCCGGACAGGCCACCTCACCGGCCAAGGCCGCCGCGGCGCGTGCAAACGGCGCCAAGGGCGGTCGGCCGAGAAAGTCCGCCCAGGGTTGACCAGACACCTTGTTCCGCCGGACAACACCGCTCCTTTTTGATCAGGTCACAGGCTCATGCAGCGCATCTTCTCCGGCATCCAGCCCACCGGCGTTCCGCATCTCGGCAACTACCTCGGCGCCGTGCGCAACTGGGTGGCGCTGCAGCAGAACCATGACTGCCTGTACTGCGTGGTCGATCTGCACGCCATCACCGCCGATCACGACCACAAGACCCTCGCAGCCCAGACCCGCGATCTCGCCGCCGCCCTGATCGCCTGCGGCATCGATCCGGACAGGCATGTCCTGTTCAACCAATCCGCCGTGCACGCCCATGTCCGCCTCGGCTGGATCTTCACCTGCGTCGCCCGCATGGGCTGGCTCAACCGGATGACCCAGTTCAAGGACAAGGCCGGCAAGGACCGTGAGAACGTCTCAACCGGGCTGTTCACCTATCCCAACCTGATGGCGGCCGACATTCTCGCCTATCACGCCACCCGCGTGCCGGTGGGCGACGACCAGCGCCAGCATCTCGAACTCGCCAACGACATCGCGCAGAAATTCAACCATGATTTCGAGGTGGAATTCTTCCCCGCCATCGAGGCGCTGATCCCGCCCACCGCGGCACGGGTGATGTCGCTGCGCGACGGCTCGAAGAAGATGAGCAAGTCGGACACCTCGGACCAGAGCCGCATCAACCTCACCGACGATGCCGACACCATCTCAGCCAAGATCCGCCGCGCCAAGACCGACCCCGAGCCGCTGCCGAGCGAGGTCGAAGGTCTGGAAGGCAGGCCCGAAGCGCGCAACCTGGTTGGCATCTACGCAGCCCTGGACGACACCGATCACGCCGGCGTGCTGGCCCGGTTCGGCGGCCAGGGCTTTGGCACATTCAAATCGGCGCTGGCCGATCTGCTGGTCGCCAAGCTCAGCCCGATTGCCGCCGAGACCACCCGCCTGCTCGCCGATCCCGGCCATGTCGACGCCATTCTGCGCCGCGGCGCCGAGCGGGCAGCCGCCATCGCCAACCCGATCGTCGATGAGGCGGAGCGGATTGTGGGGTTCCTGAAACCCTGACCGGGCGCGTGCGGGTTGATGCCCGCACGCAGTCCTCACCCGCAATGGTTTTGCTAAAGTGAAGATTGTCTTTCACCACATTCGAGACAACTTTTTACATTTCAGATAGAATATTCACCGATACTTGATTCCATATTCTTAATTGAATTCGACTAACCGTTCTCAAGCCGCGAAGATGGTTTCCACCGGGAACCGGCGCAACGAGAACGGAACAGCCATGACCGCGACCGTCACCTTCCTGCCTGCCGCCCCCCTCACCGGGGACAGCTTCACCGGGCTCTACGGCGCAAGCCAGCCCGGCACCATCACGGTCAACAACCACAGCTGGGTGGCCGACCAGACCGGCCTGTATGAGCTGGTCGACCCCAACCATCCCGGCACGTTGCTGGACCTCAAGGCCGAATGGTCCGCGGATTACACCCGCATGCTGGCCAACGACCCGACGCTGACCGGCATTCAGCGCCTGGAAGGCAATGCCGAGCAGGTCTTTGAGAACACCGGCCTGAACAAGCTGTCCGCCACCATCCAGGAACGCGACCGCGAAGACCTGCAGCGCGAATACGATGCCATGGCCGGCGCGCTGATCCAGGCCAATCTGAGCAGCATCGCGCCCCTCTCAGTGCCGGATTACCTCACGATGGAGCACACGCTGCAGGGCAACTCCACGCTGGAGGAGCTGGCGGTGCAGGGCCACGGCCTGAACCACGAGCCCAATGAGCGCTATGACGGCTACACCAACGACATTCAGAACAACGTGGACAACACCACGCTCTATGTCGGCCCAGGGCTCGATCACAACCAGAAGGCCATCGCCGATTTCCTTGATGACGTGGTGCTGGGCCACGCCCCCTTCCCCACCGTGTTCATCAACGGCCAGTTGGAGCAGCTGAACCAGAACGGTGCCGCCGAGGACCGCATCAGCGTCGCGGTGGAGGCGTTCAACCAGGCGGCCTTCCACCTGGTGCTGACCTCTGCCGATTTCAGCAAGACAGCGTCCACCACCACCCCCGCCACCCTGCCCACGCTCACGCCCGCCGACCCCACGCCCAGCGCCGGCTTCCAGACCGATTATGACGGCGGCCTGGTGCCGACCACGCTCTCCGTCACCATCCCTGGCACCACCACCTCCGCCCTGCTGCACAGCTGGACGGCCGATGCCAACGGCCTGTTCCACACCACCACAGACCTGCAGACCGAATGGCGCAATTACTACACCATCGCGCTGGCTGGCGGCCCGCTCACCGCCTGGCAGCGCATGGAGGCCAATGCGGAGGCGGTGTTCGAGAACACCGGCCTGTCCAACCAGTCCAAGGCCAACCAGATCCGCGACCGGGAGGACATCCAGCGCCAGATCGACGCCGAATGGGCCGCGATGCAGATCAACCACGAGCTCTACGGCACCTCGCTGTCCGCCGATTTCACCCAGACCACCTATCTGCAGCTGGAACACACGCTGCAATCCAACGACCAGCTGGAGGAGCTGGCGCTGCAGGGCCACGGCCTCAACAAGCCGCCCTCCAGCCGCTACCGCGGCTACACCAACGACATCCAGAACGTGGTCGACAACAAGACCAAATTCATCGGCGGCGGGCTGGACAACGGGCAAAAGGCGATCGCGGACTTCATGGATGACGTCATCCTCGGACACCTCGCCTTCCCCGCGGTGTTCATCAACGGTCATCTGACGCAGCTGAACCAGAACGGCGCGCGGGAGAACACCATCCACCAGGCCATCCATGGCTTGAACGAAACAGCCTTCCTGCGGGACTTCACAGGCCAGAACTTCAAACGCGGATGACTGTTCGCATTTATTGGGTTTTGTTACGCAATAACCTGAAAAGATCATCACGCAGAGTTGGCTTGGCTCTGCGTGATCGATGGATGCTTTATTGTGCATTGGTCGGCCTTCCTTCCGGCAGCAGGAACACAAACCGATGGACCTCCATCACCCGCTCTTCGACCATCACGCCACGCCGTCCAGCCAGGTTGATGAGCTTCTGGCCGGCACTGGCCTGCACACGCTGCGCGCCCAGTTGGCCGCCAGCAACCGCCCGGACCTGCAACGCGCCTTCGACGCCATGGCCAACGCCCTGCTCGCGGCACACGGGTCCCAGGCGGCGGACATCACGCCGACGAGGCCGCCAAGCCCTGCGCCGGGCCGGGCCCGCCCCACCGGGTTCGATCGCGTCTTCCGCCCGCTTCTGGCCCGCATCGGCTGATCGGCGCCGTTCCACCACAGGCCATCCCCATCTAAGCTCACCGCAGCACGGCACGGGATGGGCCATATGTCACAGCGTATCATCGGCCTGCTCGGCGGGCTCAGCTGGGAAAGCTCGGCTGAATATTACCGCATCATCAACCAGCTGGCCCGCGACCGGCTCGGCGGGCTGCATTCCGCCAAGATCCTGCTCTGGTCGTTCGACTTCGCCGAGATCGAGGCGCTCCAACATGCCGGACGCTGGGAGGAAGCGACCACGCTGATGATCGAGGCGGCCCGGCGCCTGGAGGCCGGCGGGGCGGAATGTGTGGTGATCTGCACCAACACCATGCATCTGATGGCCGATGCCGTACAGGCCGCCATCGGCATCGAGCTGCTGCACATCGCTGATCCCACTGCCGCGCGGATCAGGCAGGCCGGTCTCACCCGCGTGGGGCTGCTCGGCACCGCCTTCACCATGGAACAGGATTTCTACAAGGGCCGTCTGACAAGGCACCACGGCCTCGATGTGCTGGTGCCCGACGCGCAGGACCGCGCCCTGGTGCACCGGGTGATCTATGAGGAGCTGGTGCAGGGCCGGGTGCTGGACAGCTCCCGCGCCGCCTATCGTGACGTGATGGCCCGCCTGGTGGCGCAGGGCGCGCAGGCGGTGATCCTGGGCTGCACCGAGATCATGCTGCTGGTCGGGCCGCAGGACTGCGCGGTGCCGTTGTTCGACACCACCACCTTGCATGCCGAGGCCGCCCTGTTGTGGTCCCTTGGTGGAGAAATCATGAACCCGGCTTCATCGGATCATTAAAATGTCCATATCGCGGAAAATGTGATCGGCCGAACACATTGACGGACCCTGCCTATCACGCACAACCATCCGCTGCGCTGGTTCGATCTGTGTGTGATCTATATTCGCAATATCTGGAGTCCGTACCATGGCAGGCAACTCCCGGCAGAACGGCAATCTTGCTTCGGTCTCCCGACGCCGCCTGCTCTCCGCGGCCATCGCCGCCCCGATGATCGGCCGGATCACCCGCGCCCAGGCCGAGACCGCCGGCGTCGTGCTGATCGGCAAGGAAGGCTGGCTGTTCGAACTCACCGGGGAGTTCCGCTATCTCAGCCCCGAACACCTCGCAACCACCACCAGCCTGATCAACAGCGCCGTCGCCAGCATCAAGGCCGCCGGGATCGAGGTGGTCATCTGCCTCAACCCGTCCAAGGGCCGCGTCTATCAATCCTATCTGCCGGACGACAACAGCTACAC
>CAIYCW010000053.1 GCA_903924855.1 uncultured Rhodospirillales bacterium
ATCAAGCACGGGCTCGGCCTGCGCTGGGCGATCATGGGCCCGTTCGAGACCATCGATCTCAACGCGCCAGGCGGGGTGGTGGATTACTGCGCGCGCTATGGCGGGCTCTACGCCCAGGTCCAGGCCGAGCAGACGCCGCTCGACCTCACGCCCGAGCTTGTGGCCGACGTGCATGACGCGATGCGCGCCCATCTCCCGCTTGCCGATCAGCCCGCCCGTCAGGAATGGCGCGACCGCAGGCTCATGGCCCTCCTCGCCCACAAAGCGACCCAACCGGTAAAATAGTTACGGCTCAAAGAGAATGAAAGTTTTTTGGTTCTTTTTTTCAAAAAAAAGAAGCAAAAAAACTTTTATCAGTTTAGGGTTCGCGTTTTGTTGGAGGCGCGTCTTGTCCATTTGGCGGCGTATACGCGAACATCCGTTGGCACGCGTGGGGCCGGGGCTGATCACCGGGGTGGCGGATGACGATCCCTCCGGCATCGCCACCTACTCCCAGGCCGGCGCCCAGTTCGGGCTGAACATTCTCTGGACCATGCCGCTCGCCTATCCGCTGATGGCGGCGGTGCAGGTGATCTGTGCGCGCATCGGCCGCGTCACCGGCAAGGGCTTGGCCGCCAACATCAAGGCAAGCTTCCCGCCGATCGTGCTGCAATCGGTGGTGGCCCTGCTGCTGGTGGCCAACACGCTCAACATCGCAGCCGATGTGGCGGCGATGGGGGAGGTGTCGGAACTCGTCACCGGCCTCAACCGCCATGCGATGACACTCGTGTTTGTGCTGCTTTCCACCGGCCTGCAGGTGCTGGTGCCGTATCACCGCTACGTCAAATTCCTCAAATGGCTGACATTGTCGCTGCTCGCCTATGCCGCCGTGCTGTTCACCGTGCACGTGCCCTGGGGGGAGGTGGCGCTGCGCACCGTGCTGCCGCACATCGCCTTCAACGCGGACACCGCAACCGTCGTGGTGGGCGTGTTCGGCACCACCATCAGCCCCTATCTGTTCTTCTGGCAGGCCTCCGAGGAGGTGGAGGACATGGCCCGCAACAAGGGGGCGAAGGCGCTGACCATCGACCCTGGGCCGGCCAAGGCGGAGCTGCGCCGGCTGACCTGGGACACCTGGACCGGCATGTTCTACTCCGATCTCAGCGCCTATTTCATCATCCTCGCCACCGCCGTCACCCTGCACACTTCCGGCATCACCACCATCCAGACCGCGGCGGACGCCGCCAACGCCCTGCGCCCGCTGGCCGGCGATTTTGCCTTCCTGCTGTTTGCCTGCGGCATTCTGGGCGTGGGGCTGATCGGGGTGCCGGTGCTGGCCGGCTCCGGCGCCTATGCGATGGCGGAGGCGATGGGCTGGGCCTGGGGGCTGGAGCAGAAACTGGCCCGCGCGCGCGGCTTCTATGCGGTGATCATCATCAGCATGCTGGCCGGGCTTGGCATTCAGTATTCACCCATCGACCCGATGCGCGCCCTGTTCTGGAGTGCGGTGATCAACGGCGTGGTGGCGGTGCCGCTGATGGTGGTGGTCATCCTCACCGCCGGCCGCCGCTCGGTGATGGGCGATTTCACCGAAACCCGCCTGGTGCGCGGCCTTGCCTGGGTGGCGGTGGCGGTGATGACGGTCTCGGCGCTGCTGATGCTGCTGCCATGAGAACCTGCGGGCGAGACTGCAAAGTCTTGCCCGCACAAAATTCTGTTACACCGAAAATCCCACACTCCAATTAAAGTTATTTTATGAAAATAAACCCGGTCAAAAGGTAACCGATCCGCCTTCCCTGCGGTCCTGTGTGTGAAGAGCGACCGCAGTGACGCAAATATCGGCAAAGACATGCCGCAGCATCAATGCCCGCCCTTCTGAGCGATGAAACACTTCAATGAAGGGAAGCCTGATATGTCCAACCTCAAGACCCTGTTCGCCGTAGCCCTGCTGCTCGGCACATTCGCCGCCCCCGCCTTTGCCAATGACCGCGACGAGGTGATGGAGGGTGTCATCACCACCATCACCGCCTCCGGCATGAAGCAGACGGTGATCCGTGACACCGCCGAATTGGACCAGATCATCAGCCATGGCCACCAGATCGACGCGCACAGCATGATCGTCAGTCACAACGGCAAGCTCTATCTGGCCAGCGACTTCAAGATGCCCAACGGCATGATGCTGTCGCAGGAGATTGACGAAATGATCAAGGGCACCGGCAAGTGATCACGCGCTGATGTTCCGCGGATGACGCGGGTGGCATCACACCACCCGCTTCCTCCTGCGCCATTCCTCCGCAATCGCCGTCGCGACGCGCTATTTCCCGCGTGGATCCAGCGCGTCGCGCAGCCCATCGCCCACCAGGTTGAACGACATCACGCACAGAAAGATCGCGGCACCTGGAAAGATCGCAAGCCACGGCGCCTGCTCCAGAAAACGCTGTGCTGCGTTGAGCATCGATCCCCAACTCGGCGCCGGCGGCTGCTGGCCAAGGCCAAGGAAGGACAAAGCCGCCTCGGCGATGATCGCCTGCGCGATGGTCAGCGTCGATTGCACCAGCACCGGTGGCACGATGTTCGGCAGCACATGCCGGATGGCCACCCGCCAGCCCGGATTGCCCAAGGCCCGCGCCGCCTCGACATAGTCGTTGGTGGCGGCATCCAGCGTGGCACCGCGGGAGACGCGCATGAAGATCGGCGCCGCGGTGATGCCGATGGCGATCATCGCATTCTCCAGCGACGGCCCGAGGAAGGCCGCCAGTGCGATCGCCAGGATCAGGTTCGGCACCGCCAGCATCGTGTCCACGATGCGGCTGAGCACGGTGTCGATCCAGCCGCCGGCGAAACCCGCCAGCAGACCTGCCGGCACGCCGATGCCGGCCGCGATGGCAACCGCGATCACGCCGGCCAGCATCGAGGCGCGCGCCCCGAAGATCACCCGGCTCAGCACGTCACGGCCGTTCTCGTCCGTGCCCATCCAGTACAGCGCCGAGGGCGCCTTGCGGATCGCCGTCCAGCTGGTCTTCACCGGATCGGATGGTGCGAGTTCGGGGGCGAAGATCGCGGCCAGCACAAAGACAACCACAACGCCGAGGCCGATCAGGGCAGCCGGGCGCTTGCGAAACCGCCGCCAAGCGAGGCGCGCCGGGCTTTGCGAGGGCACCGCCGGGGCGGCAGGAGTTTTGACAAGCGGGGCGGAAAGGGCAGTGGCACTCATGCGCCGCGCATCCTTGGGTTGATCAGCACATACAACAAATCGGCCACCAGGTTGAGCAACGTGTAGATGGTGGCTGTCACCAGCACCACGCCCTGCACCACCGGGTAGTCGCGGGTGAACACGGCGTCGACCACCATCTTGCCGAAACCGGGGATGGAAAACACCTGTTCGGTCAGCACGGCACCCGCAAGCAGCGTGCCAAGCTCCAGCGCGCCAAGGGTGACCACCGGCACGAGCGCGTTGCGCAGCGCGTGGCGCAGCACCACCACCGTCTCGCTCAGCCCCTTGGCGCGGGCGGTGCGCACATAATCCTGATCAAGCGCTGTCAGCATCGCCGAACGCGTGTGGCGCATCAGCACGGCGGCGATCGCGTTGCCCAGCACGAAGGCCGGCATGATGGTGGTGGCAAGCGACATCCGCCAATCCTCGGAGAGCGGCACATAGCCGGACGGTGGAAGCCAGCCGAGATCGACACTGATCAGCAGGATGAGCATGATCCCAAGCCAGAAATTCGGCGTGGACAGCCCAGCCAGCCCCACGCCATTGGCCAGATAGTCCCAGAAGCTGTTGCGCTTCACCGCGGACAATATGCCGGCCGGCACCCCGATCAGCACGGCGATGACAAACGCCATGCAGCCCAGCTGCAACGTCACCGGCAGCTTGGTCAGCACCAGATCCACCACCGGCTGGCGGATATGCCAGGAGAAGCCGAGATTGCCCTGCAGCACACCGCCCAGCCAATGCAGATACTGGATCGGCAGCGGCCGATCGAGCCACAGCTCGGCACGGATCTGGGCAATCATTTGCGGGTCGTGCTCCTCCCCGGACAGCACCAGCGCCGGATCACCCGGCATCAGCTGCTGCAGCAGGAACACCAGCAGGCTCACCATCAGAAGCGTGGGCAGCACCTGCAAAAGGCGCTGCCCGAAATGTCCACGCATCGCTACTTCCCCACCACAAGGCCCTGCGGACGGATCAACCCATCCGGCACGGGCGAAAAGCCGGACATCTTGGCAGACAGGCCCACGATGTTCATCGGCGTATAGATGTTCATGATCGGCAGATCCTGCTCTGCCAGTTGCACCACCTGGCGGTAAAGTGCCACGCGCCTTGGCATGTCGAGCTCCGCGCGCGCGTCATCGAGCAGCCGGTCCATCTCCGGATTGGCATAGCCGGTGGCGCTGCCGGCCCCGGGCGGCCCGCTGTGCAGAAAGCTCCACAGATTGCCGTCCGGATCGGGCCTGCCGGACCAGGTGATCAGATAGGTCTCGAAATCGCCCTGCGTGTTGGCATCAAGCGAGGTTGCGAACTCCATCGCGTTGATCTTCATGTCGAAACCGGCCTCCGCCACCATCGACTGGATCACCTCCGCCGTCTGCAGCGAGGTCGGGCTGTTGGGCACGTTCATGGTGAAGGAGACCGGCAGCTTCACGCCCGACTCCGCCAGCAACCGCCTGGCCCGCGCCAGATCGCGACCGGGTGGCGGCAGGCCTGGATCGTAATACGGGGAGCTTGGCGAGATCGCCTGCGCATTGGGCGTGTACATGCCGCCATAGACGACATCGTTGATCGCGGCACGATCGATCGCGGCCTCGAACGCCTTGCGGATCTTCACATTGGCCATCGGGCCCTGGCCACGCGGGCCACGGCCGACATTGAACTCGATGCGCAGATAGCCCAGAGCTGGAAAGGTGACGATGCGCGTCTTCGGATCGGCCTTTACCGCGGCGACGTTGGTGGGAACGATGGCCCCTGCGATGTCGATAGCGCCTGCGCGCAGATTGGCGATGGTCGCGGTGTTGTCGATGATGGTGCGAAAGATCACCCGCCCGACATGGATGGTGTTTGCATTCCAATAGCCATCGAAGCGCTCCAGCGTGATGTGGTCCTGCGCCACACGCTCGACGAATTTGAACGGTCCGGCGCAGACCGGGTGCAGCGCGAAATCGCGCCCCTCCGCCTCGGCCGCCTTGGGGGAGACGATCATGCCGGCGCGGTCGGCAAGCGTTGCCAGCAGCGGGGCGGATGGCGTCTTCAACAACAGCTTCACGGTATACGGGTCCACCACATCGACATGATCGATGGTGGCGATCTCGCCGCGCCGCGCGCTGCCAGGGAAGGTCCGGTGGCGATCAAGTGAGTATTTCACCGCGGCCGCATCCATCTTTGTGCCATCGTGAAACATCACATCGTGGCGCAGATCGATGCGCAACGTGGTTGGATCAAGCCAGGTATAGGACGTGGCCAGCTGTGGTACGATGTCGAGCTTCTCGTTGATGTCGAACAGCTTGTCGCACAGCGAGGCAAACACCACCCGCCCGGCATAGGACCGCCCCAGCGTGGGGTCGAGCGCGTCCGGATCATCGGTCTGGGCGATGCGCAGCGTTGGCAGAGTCTCGGCCAGGGCAGGGGGTATCACGGCCAGCATCGCAACCATCACGGCAGCAGGCAGAGCACGGCGCATGGCTATCGCTCCGAAACATGGGGCGGGAGCGCCGATCCGCCCCCGCCATGCCTGGATTTCAAGCAAGTTCCGTGCAACCCATCGGGGTTACGCTCTCTGTGTCACTTGGCAATCGTGATGCCCTGCGGCCGGATCAGCCCATCCGGCACCGGGACGAAGCCGGACAGCTTGGCGGAGGTGCCGACGATGTTCATCGGCGTGTAGAGCAGCATGATCGGCAGATCGCGCTCCGCCAGTTCCGCGACCTTCTTGTAGATGCCGATCCGCCCCTGCGTGTCGGTCACAGCGCGCGCCTCGTCGAGCAGGTGATCCATCTCCGGGTTGGAATAGGCCGGGTAGTTCAGCGGCCCGCCGGTGTGGTCGAAGTTCCACAGATTGCCATCCGGGTCGGCACGGCCGGACCAAGCGATCATGTAGGTCTCGAAATCGCCGCGGTCGCCGGCATCGAGCGAGGTTGCGAACTCCATCGACTTGATCTTCATGTCAAAACCGGCTTCCGCCACCATCGACTGGATCACCTCGGCGGTCTGGATCGAAACCGGGCTGTTGGGCACGTTCATGCTGAACGTGACCGGGGTCTTCACCCCCGCTTCCGCCAGCAGCTTCTTGGCCAGAGCCACGTCGCGCCCCGGGGTCTTGATGTCCTTGTTGTAGAACGGCGAGCTGGGCGAGATCGCCTGCGCGTTGGGGGTGAACATGCCGTTGAAGACGACGTTGTTGATCGCCTCGCGGTCGATCGCCGCTTCGAACGCCTTGCGCACCTTCACGTTGGACATCGGGCCCTTGCCCAGATCGCCATGCGCCACGTTGATGTTGATGCTCTGATAGCCCAAGGCCGGCGAGGTGATGATCTTTGTCTTGGGATCGTTCTTCACCGTGTTCACATCGCTCGGCACGATGTTCTCGGCGAGATCGATGGAGCCGGCGCGCAGATTGGCCACCGTCGTGGTGCTGTCCACGATGGAGCGGAAGATCACCTTGCTGACATGAATGTCCTTCGCGTCCCAATAGTCATCGAACTTGTCGAGCGTGATATGGTCCTGCGCCACGCGCTCGGCGAATTTGAACGGGCCGGCGCAGACCGGATGCAGCGCGAAATCCTTGCCCGCCGCCTCGGCCGCCTTGGGCGAGACGATCATGCCGGCGCGATCGGTGAGCACGGCGATGAACGGTGCGGTCGGCGCCTTCAGCGAGACCTTCACCGTGTAGGGATCAACCACATCGACGTGATCGAGGGTCGAGATCTCACCACGCCGCGCGCTGCCCTGCATCGTCAGATGCCGCTCCAGCGAGTATTTCACCGCGGCCGCGTCCATGTCCGTCCCGTCGTGGAACTTCACATTGTGGCGCAGATCGATGCGCACCGTCTTGGGGTCGAGCCACTCATAGCCCAGCGCCAGCTGCGGCACGATTTCAAGCTTCTCGTTGATGTCGAACAGCTTGTCGCACAGCGAGGCGAAGACGATGCGCCCGACATAGGAGCGCGCAAGCGTGGGGTCGAGTGCGTCCGGATCCTCGCGCAGGCCGATTCGCAGCACAGGTGCCTCCTGCGCAGAGGCGGCCTGGGTCAGGGCAAGCAGGGTGATGGCGGTGGCGGCAAGCAGGACACGGCGCATGGAGAACTCCCGAAGCGGTGTATGACGATGGTGCAGCACTCTGTCTCAGCCCACGAGGCATCGGCAAGGCCCCCAGGCCCCATGCGAAGCAATTTCCATGCAACCCGCAATTCGCCTTCTGCCGAATAGCCCCGCAAACTGCGGTCTTATCACGCAGAGTCACCAAGGCGGATGCTCTTGAATTGAGCTATGATGCCGGGTTCAACTTGGAATCCGCATCATGGCTGAAACACATTTTATCAGTGGGTTAAAGCAGCGCCGGGCTGAAAGCCTGGGAGAATTGGAAGATCTGCGCAAGAAGCTGGCAGACCTGGAAGCCGCAGAAACGAAATTGCTGGACCGCATCGAGCATATCGATGCTCTCATCAAGCATGAAGATCCCAGTTTTCCGCTGGACAGCATCAAACCACGCAAGCCCCGGACGCCCCACCCGCGCAGCGGTGGTGGAAGGTCTGGTCCTCACGGCGAGCGTATGCCGGTTGTGCAGGCAGTCCTGCGCGCTTTCCGCAAAAGCACTGCCCCGATGAGCATCGAGGATGTCCTGGCCAAGGTTCGCCAGGACTATCCAAATCATGATGAAGCCAAGCTGCTCGCCAACATCCGCGTCTATGTGCACACCAAAGTCCGTGAGGGCTTGCTCGTCAGCCTGGACCGTGATGGCGACCGGAAGAGGAAGCTTTACTCATTGGCCAATCGCTGAGTTCGAGGCGGGATGTGAGCATGAACCCGCGACCAGCGCTGCTCACCGCGTTCACGCTGGTTAAAGGGCAGCTGGTAGTGCTGCCAATAGCCCTTGAGATTGCGTGACACAGGGTGCGATAGCATGCCGTCCAGCATCTCCTGAGCCTTGTCGTGAGTGCTCACCTTCCGCTGATTCTCCCGCCAGGACATCTCACCGGCATAGAAGTCGAGCCACGTCGGCGACCAGTGATGGTAAATCCCAATCTCCGACCGACGTGCGCGCGAGAATGCGCTTTCAGCTTGGTTGGTAGAGATACCGTCAATCATGAAGCCTTTGCTGTGATCTACGGTCATATGTGGCGCGAAAGCCTCCAGGTCATTGTATGCCGTCGCTTGGTCGGTGATGAGCAAAGCACCGTGCCCTGTGTGGTCTACCAGCTGGCGTGCAATGGCTCGTGCCACGGCGGGGCTTTCATCGTCAGCCGCGAACATCACGGTTTTGCCCTGACGCTGACGCACCACCATGATGGCGCGTTTGCCCTTCTGGAACTCGGCTTTGCGGCGGTCCTGCTGGTCGCGTTGCGACTTTCGATTGGCAGGCCGGATTTTGCCGCCGAAATAGGCGGCATCGATCTCGATGATTTCGCGCAGCCATACATCCTCGCGGGTCGATGACATCGACTCCCGGATCTTCATCAGATTGACCCACATCGTCTGATAGCCATGGTTTCGAACCAGATGCATCTCACAGGCTGACCGGCCCTTGGCGCAGTCAGCGAAGCAGAAGATGATTTTGACCAGGGAGACAAAGCTCAGCTTCCGGCTGTGCAGGATGGTTCCGCTGGTCACGGAGAATTGGTGGTGACAGCCCTTGCGGGCGCATTTCCACCATTTCGGTCGAGATGCCAGGTCGTAGACACGGGTTGATTCACAACGAGGACAGAACGGCGCACCGCCGTTATCGCGGAATCGGCGTTCTTTGAACCAATCATAGGCAGTTTGCTCGGTCAGCGAGTCCAACCATTTGACGCACTTGTTCCGCGCCTCCTTGGTCAGGCGGAAGGAGGTCTCAGGCGGTTTCTGGCCGATATAGGTCTCTCGGGCCATGGGCTAGCACCCCCGCCCGAAGAGTGCGGCGCGATATTTGACAGCCTCGGCTGATGGCCGAGACGAGCAAACGTGCGGAAATCATGGGGAGAGACATCGATAACCTCATACCGGCGTAACATGACAAGCCACCCCAAAGGATGACGGCTTCAAGTCAGCGAGCGGAGGATATGGTTTTCGACATAACTGAGAACATATGAGCTGTGCCCGGTTTCACGGACACTTGGTTTAAGCCGCGTCAGCGATCCTCTCGAATTCCATAGGGCTGAGATAGCCAATGGTCGAGTGGCGTCGGCACGGATTGTAGAAGCGTTCGACATAATCGAACACATCGGCCCGCGCCTGGTCGCGTGTGCGGTAGACCTTGCGGGCCACACGCTCGGTTTTCAGCGACGAGAAGAAGCTTTCCATCACCGCATTGTCCCAAACATTGCCCGATCGGCTCATCGAGCACGTCACCCCATTGTCAGCCATAAGCTTTTGAAACGCCTCAGATGTGTATTGGCTACCGCGATCCGAGTGATGCAGCACCGCATCAGGTCGGCCACGCCGCCAGATCGCCATCATCAGCGCATCGGTGACCAATTGCGCGGTCATCGTGGCACTCATCGACCAGCCCACCACGCGCCGCGAGAACAGGTCGAGCACGGCGGCGACGTAAAGCCAGCCTTCTGCCGTCCAGATATAGGTGAAATCTGCCACCCATTTCCGGTTCGGAGCTTGGGCAGTGAACTGCCGATCCAGCACATTCTCGGCCACAGCACTGGCCGAGCGCACACCGCTGTCCACCGGCAGCCCACGCCTGCGTGGCCGCGCCCGCAGCGCCTGAGCCTGCATG
>CAIYCW010000054.1 GCA_903924855.1 uncultured Rhodospirillales bacterium
AACCCAATTGCGAGACGCTCGGCTCCACCGCGCCCCGGGCCGGGCGGCCACCCGGCCCGGGGCATTCCTATTCTCCGGAACAACCAACCTATACGGCAACCTCAAGAGACAATTGCGAGCGAAGCGAAGCAATCCATCGAACCCCAAACCGGCTCTATGGCTCAGTGAGCCGCGCAGCCCGGCTCACAATGCCGGCGATGTGTCAGGCATCACGCATGTTGGTCCGCATCATTGACCAGCACCACATGCAGCCGCCGCGGGCCATGCGCGCCGAGTTCGAGGATGGACTCAATATCCGCAGAGCGCGACGGGCCGGTGACCAGCATGACATTGCGAGGCATAAAATTGCCGTCTTCCATGCCTTCGCGTTCCCAGCGCAGCGTGTCCCACGCCTCTTCCAGCGCGCCCATGATACGCGAGGTGCGCAGCACCACGATCTCGGTGTCGCAGAGCAGGTTCAGCGTGGTGGGTCGGGTGGCGGCGGAGGGCAGCATCAGGGTGCCGGTCTCGGCGATGCCGGCATAGCCGTGCTGCACCGCCACCAGGTCGGAGGGTTGGGCCGGGCCTTCGCGCAGCCGCAGCATCTTGTGATCCGCCCACGGGATGGCGCGCAGCTCCGGGTGGGGGGCGATGGCGAGATCGGTGGGCAGGTTCTGGCTTGCCACGTAATCGGCGATCGCCTGCGGCACCAGGGCGTAATCGGCCACCGTCACATGGGTGGCGAATTCCTTGTCCAGGTTGCGCTTGAACAGCGCGATCTGCCCGGTGTGCGGAACGCGCGAGCGCGCCGGGATCAGATGACGCGGATGCGCGTTGAGCCGGGCGTAAAGGCCGAGGGTTTCATGCGGCTGCAACGGCCCGCGGCGCAGGCCGCGGCGGATGGCGCCGAAGATGGCATCGCGGCTCATGCCTGGTTCCTTTGCTGGGCGGCGTAGCGGGCGAAGAACGTGTCGCCTTCCGGCGCCGGCAGGTCGCGCCCGGCGGTCCAGCCGGAGGCCAGCGGCAGGGTGGTGAACTTGCCGTTCTTGCCAGCGAGCAGTTTCAGAGCCTTCGCGGCGATGCGTGTGGCAAGCCGGTAGAGCGCGGGGCGCTGCGCCACCCAGGCCCAGAGCGCGAGGTTGGTGCGCACCGCCATCGGCTGCAGATGCCGCTCGAACTCCCGTTCGCGCCAATGGCGCATCATCTTCGGCAGCGGGATCTTCACCGGGCAGACCGATTCACATTTGCCGCAGAAGGTGGACGCATTGGGCAGATTACCGGCCTTGTCCACGCCGATCAGCATTGGCGTAAGCACCGAGCCCATGGGTCCCGGATAGACCCACCCATAGGAGTGCCCACCCACCGTGGTGTAGACCGGGCAATGGTTCATGCAGGCGGCGCAGCGGATGCAGCGCAGCATGTCCTGGAACTCGGTGCCGATCATCGCCGAGCGGCCATTGTCCACCACCACCACGTGGTATTCCTCCGGCCCGTCGAGGTCGTTCGGGCGGCGGCCGCCGGTGGAGAAGGTGGTGTAGACCGACATGTCCTGCCCGGTGGCGGAGCGCGCCAGCAGGCGCAGCATGTTGGTGGCGTCCTCCAGCGTGGGGACGACCTTTTCGATGCTGGCGAGCACGATATGCACACGTGGCAGCGTCTGGGTGAGGTCGCCATTGCCTTCGTTGGTGACGATGACGGAGGACCCGGTTTCCGCGATCAGGAAATTCGCCCCCGTGATGCCGACATCGGCGGCCAGGAATTTCTCACGCAGCAGCGTCCGCGCCTCGGACATGATGTCCCGCCGTTCGGCGAACACGCGATCGGCCGGCAGCTGGGTGTGCACCTTGCGGAAGCTCTCCTCCCAATCCTCGCGGTTGAGGTGAAAGGCCGGGCCGATGATGTGACTCGGCGGCTCATTGCGGATCTGCAGGATATATTCGCCCAGATCGGTCTCGATCGGCGTGATGCCGTGTTTTTCGAGATGCTCGTTGATGGCGAGCTCCTCGCTGACCATCGACTTGCCTTTGGTGACGGTGCGCGCACCCACACGTTGGCAGATCGCAAGCACGGCGGCGCGGGCGTCATCCGCCGTGCTGGCCCAATGCACATGGCCGCCGGCGTTGAGCACGTTGCGTTCCCAGGTCTCGAGATAGAAGTCCAGATGGGCGAGCGTGTGGTTCTTGATGTCGCGTCCGATGTCGCGCAGCTGCTCGAACTCGGGCAGGTTGGCCACGGCCGCCGCGCGCTTGGCCGGCAGCGCCACGCGGGCGGCCTGCAGCGCCTTGTGCAGGCCCTTGTCCTGCAAAGCGCGCGTGCTGTTGTCCTTGAAGTCAGCGCTGGTGGCGAGCATCGGGGGATGTCCTTTGTCGAGCCCGCAATTTAGCGGTTGAGGGAATTTGCGCCAGGGTCATCCGCCTCGGATCAGGTCCGGCGGATCAGTTCCTTCATGATCATCGTCGTCTGGCCGATTGCCAGTGAATAATGACCATGGCCTTCGGCGATATGGATGACAGCACCCGGGATGACGCCATAGGCGCGCACGCTGTCCGGCGGGATCAGATGGTCATCGGTGCCGTGCCAAACCGTGGTGGAGACTTTGATGTCGGCTAGGTTGAACCCCCAAGGGGAGCCGTAGATCGCGGCATCGCCCACGGCGCCGGCAATGCCAGGGCGCAGGCCCTCGCGCATGGCGGCCAGCAGGGCGGCGCGGCGTTCCCGGGTCATCACCGCGCCGTCATGCCCGGGCAGATGGCGGCCGAACACCACGGCCTCCCCGCGATCAGGCGAGAGGATGAAGCGCCGCGCGAGAGACATTGTTGGCCGGGCGAGACGCGGCCAGCGGCCAAAGCGCATCAGCATGGCCAGGCTGCCGGAGGAGACGGCATGGGGCGGCGGCACCGGGCTGATCAGGGTGAGGGCGGAGACCAGATCCGGCAGGTCATGCGCGCAGGCCGTGGCCAGCGGCCCGCCACCCGAGACACCCACCACGGCAAAACGGCTGAGCCCGAGATGGCGGGCGAGTGCCCGGATATCCTGGGTGTGATTGCGCAGCCTGGCGCCGCGATGCGGATCGGACAGGCCATAGCCCGGCCGGTCGATCGCGATCAGCCGCACCGGCAAGGGCGGCGCCAGCCCGGCCTCCAGGCGCGAGGTCGGCCAGCCATGGCAGTACAGCACCGGCGGTGCGTCGGCATCCCCGAACTCGGCAAATCCCAGGACGCGGCCATCCGCAAGGCGGAGGCGCTGGGCGATCAGGGGCGCACCTGTCCGATCGCCGGCAGATCGTTGGTCATGTTGGCCAGCACTTCCGCCACGTGGCGCACCTGGACAGGGCTCCCCTCGCGCGACAGCCGTCCGGCCATGTTGAGCAGGCAGCCCATATCGCCGGCCAGCAGCGTGCCGGCTCCCGTGGCCGCGATATCGGCGGTCTTGTCGCTGACCATGCGGGTCGAGATGTCCGGATATTTCACGCAGAACGTGCCACCGAAGCCGCAGCAGATCTCGGGGTCGGTCATCTCCACCAGCGTGAGGCCGGAGACGCTTGCCAGCAATTCGCGCGGCTGTGTCTTGATGCCAAGCTCGCGCAGCCCGGCGCAGCTGTCGTGATAGGTGACGGTGCCGTCGAAGCTGGCGGCCACCTCTGTCATGCCGCGGATATCGGTGAGGAACGACACCAGCTCATGCGTCTTGTCCGCCAGCGCCTGGGCGCGGGCGCGTGTGTTGGGGTCATCGTCGAACAGATGCGGCATATGGCTGCTCAGCATGCCGCCGCAGGAGCCGGACGGGACAACGACATAATCATAACCGGCGAACGCATCGATGATGGCGCGCGCCATGGCGGTGGCGGTGGCGCGATCGCCGGAATTATAGGCGGGCTGGCCGCAGCAGGTCTGCGCGCGCGGCACCTCCACCTGGCATCCGGCCGCCTCCAGCAGCTGGATCGCGGCAAACCCCACGCTCGGCCGATGCAGGTCGACGAGGCAGGTGACGAACAGGGCAACGCGGGGGCGGGAGGCGGTCTGGGTCATGGCGCCAGTGTAGGCGAGGGGGCGTGGTTCGGCCAGATGCGCAGCCGGGCAGATGCGTGGAATGCTCGCAATCCAAACCGACCGACCCTAGTTTCGATGCATGAGCGCATCCCTGCCAAAGATGACCGACGACGAGATCGAGGCCGAGACCCGTGCGCTTGCGGCTGCGGTCGCGGAATCAGATGCCGATCCCCGGAGGGTCCCGCATCAGGACGTCCGCGAGTGGCTCCTGCGTCTCGCCAATGGCGAGTTTGACGCGCCGCCACCAGAGCCGCGCTGACATTCGCCTGTCATCTGGCGAACACGATCCTCCGCGTCTGGCACGGAGCGCAGGATCGCTGATCCACCTCACGCCGCAACCGCCGCAACCCGCTCCCGCGCGGTCGCCACATAAACCGGATCCAGCTCGATCCCGATCCCCGCACACCCCTCCAGCCGCGCCGCCACCAGCGTGGTGCCGCTGCCCATGAACGGGTCCAGCACCACGGCACCCGCCTTGCCGTGCAGGCGGATGCACCAGCGCGGCAGATCCACCGGGAATGTGCCGGGATGGTGGAATTTCTGCGCCTTGCGCTGGATGGTGTCGTAGGGAATGAACCAGGTGTTGCCCCGGCAACGCAGATCCTGCGCATGCCCACGCCGGGCGATGTTGGATTTGTCCTTGTACGGCACACCCACCGCGAGCCGGTCCAGCTTCACCTGCCCGTCCAGCGTCAGGTGAAACACATGCTCATGCGCCTGGTGCAGAAACCGCGCCCCGGAGACCGGCTTGAAATGCCCCACACTGTCCGCCTCCGTGGTGATCGACTTCACCCAGGCGATGTGGTTCTGCAGCACAAACAGCCCCCGCAACCGCACGATCAACTCGAAAGGCAGCCACGGGTTGCGCGGCGAGCCTGAGATGTTGAGGAAGAACGACGCATCCGGCCGCATCACCCGGCGCAGTTCGCCCGCCACGCGCAGCATCCAATCAAGATACGCGGTCTCACTCAGCTGATCGCTGTAGGTCGCATAGTCCAACCCGATATTGTATGGCGGCGACGTCACGACAACGTCCACCGAAGCCGCCTCCAGCGTCGGCAGCACATCCAGACAATCCCCGCAAAGCAGCTGCATCAGCTGCCGGCCGCCGGCTTCGGCAGCAGCACAACCATCGACCCGCGCCCGCGCATATGCCCGGCACGGGCCTCCGCATCAGCCCCCCAGCCGAAGAAGATGTCCGCGCGCACCGCGCCTTTGATGGCACCACCGGTGTCCTGCGCCACCAGCAGGCGCTGCAGCCGCGTGCCATCCAGCGGGTCGGTCGTGTCGATGAACACCGGCGCCTGCATCGGCAACACCGAACGGTCCACCGCGGCAGAGCGCCCCGGGGTGAGCGGCGCGCCCTCGGTGCCGGGCGGGCCCTGGTCGGGGCGGGCACCCGGCAGTTCGCGGAAGAACACGAAGGATCGGTTGCGGTTCATCACCTCGGCCGCCCGCTCAGGATGGGCCACCAGCCAGGCGCGGATGCTGGGCAGCGAGACCTGATCCAACGGGATCTGCCCCTCATCGGCCAGCACGCGGCCGATCGCCACGTAAGGCCTGCCGTTCTGCGCCGCGTAGCTCACCCGCACGATGCGCCCATCCGGCAGGCGCACCCGGCCGGAGCCCTGGATCTGCAGAAAGAAGGCGTCGATCGGGTCAGCCAGCCACAAAAACTCAAGCCGCTTGGCGGCCAGCGCCCCGGCCTCGATCTCGGCGCGGTCGTAATACGGCACCAGGCTGCGCCCCTGCACGCGCCCGGTGATGCGCCGCCCCTTCAGGTCATCGGCGAAGCTGCCAAGATCAGCCGAGACCAGATCGGGCGGCGCCGCCAGCAGCCCCACCTCATAACCCGGCCCCGGCGCCCGGCTGCCGGCCACCTCCGGCTCGTAATAGCCGGTGAACAACCCGTCCCGATTGCCATCCTGGGCGATGGCATAGGGCGTGAACCAGGTCTCAAAGAAACGCCGTGCGGCGGCATCATCCGCGGCAACACCGGTCGCCGCCTGGCACGCCGGCCGCCAGGACTGCGCGGTGCCGCCAAGCTGGGCCGCCAGATCGCCGCCGCCCATGTTGTCCTGCAGATGGGCACATCCGGTGCGAAACGCAGCCAACGCCTCGGCCTGATGATCGGCGGTCCATCCCGGCAGGCTGGCAAATCCAACCTGCGACAGACTCACCTCCCCCTTTGGGGCGACCGGCGCCTGACCAGCCTGCTGCGCGCAGCCGGCAAGGGCGCACAGCGCCAGCACCGGCCAGACAGCCCTGCGCATCCACTGCATCTCAGGCGCTGCGCGCGGCCACCAGACGCCAGGCCGGGTCGGAGGTCGCCAGATCGCGCTCAAAGCTCCACACATCGGTGATCTCGGTCACCGCATCGGTGCCGGCCACCACGCTGCCATCCTCGGCCAGCGTCTGGTTCACCTGGTCGGAAACGAAGCGCACCACGATGGTGGCAACCGTGCCGCTGAGATCGGCGTGCTCGATGGCGACCATCTGCACCGAGCGGATCTCGGTCTGCTGATGTTCGCGGGCACTCTCCCGCCCGGTGATCGCCGATTCGAACGCGCCATAGGTCTCAGGCGCCAGCAACCCCTTCAGCCGGTCGCGATCACCGGCCGCATAGGCCGCAACGATGATGCGAAACGCCGCCTCCGCCCCGTCCAGAAAACGCTGCGGGTCGAAGCTGCGGTCCACCCGCGCCATGGCGGCCAGGGTCTGGCCGATCGGGCTCGCCGGGTCCGGCAGTGTCCAACCCACCTTCTGTGCTGTGGCATCGATCACCGGGCCCTGATCGCGTGCGGGGGCCGGGCGCAACGGTGCCGCCATCGATGGCTCCACCGGGCGCTCGAACCCCGTGCGCTTGCCGAGGATGCTCATCAGGCGCAGCACCAGAAACGCCGCCACCAGGCCAAACAGCACCAGATCAACCGGAAACCCGCCGCCCATCACAAACCCCACATCATCTTCGACCAGACATAGGCACCGTCACGGCTTTGCACAATCTTAACACAGACCTTGGGTGGCCCCCAGCCTTGTGCGCGCCTGCCACATTGCGCTGCCAGAAAGGCACGGCTAAGACCCCGCCCATGATCCTGCTGCGTCATGGCCAGAGCGAATTCAACCTGCACTTCACCGCCACGCGGGTTGATCCGGGGATCGTCGATCCCCGGCTGACCGAGCTTGGCCATCATCAGGCCGAACAGGCGGCGGAGCAGCTTGAAGGCCATGGCATCACCCATATCATCGCCTCGCCCTACACACGCGCCCTGCAGACCGCCGCGCCCTTCGCACGAAAGCTCAAGCTCCCAGTGCTGATCAACCCGATCGTGCGCGAGCGCTACGCCTTCAGCTGCGATGTCGGCTCCCCCGCCTCGCATCTGGCGCGGGACTGGCCGCAGCACGATTTCTCCCAGCTCGACGAGATCTGGTGGCCGGCCATCGAGGAGCCCGCCGCATCGGTGATCGACCGGGCCAATCTGTTCCGCGCCGAGATGGCCGCCCTGCCGCATTGGGCCAACACGCTTGTGGTCAGCCACTGGGGCTTCATTCTCTCCCTCACCGGTGAGAGCGTGATGAACGGCACCTGGCGCCAGATCGATCCCACCACCCCCGCACCCGCCACGATTTCCTGGCGGCATTAACCTGGAGACTCCCATGTCCGAAGCCGAATCGACCATGCCGCCGCTGGTGGTCAACATCCAGTACGTAAAGGACCTCAGCCTGGAGGTGCCGGGCGCGCCCGCCATCTACACCCAGCTGCGCACCGCCCCGCGGGTGGACATCAACCTGGACGTCCAGGCCCGCCGCATCGTCGATGGGCAGGACCAGTTCGAGGTCGTCCTCGCCATCCGCGCCGACGCCAAGATGCCGGCCGAAACCGGTGAGACCGAGCTGCAGGTCTTCGTCGCCGAGCTGGCCTATGGCGGCGTCTTCACCCTCACCGGCATCCCGGAAGAATCGATCGAGCCGGTGCTGCTGGTGGAATGCCCGCGCCTGCTGTTCCCCTTCGCCCGCAACATCCTCAGCGAGGTCACCCGCGAGGGCGGCTTCCCGCCGGTGTTGCTGCAGCCGATCGACTTCGTGGCCCTGTGGCAGAGCCGTCGCGGCCAGGCCCAGGCCGCCGGTCACGCCTGAGCCCCGATCACCCAGGCCGCCTCCCCACCGGGGGCGGCCTGCGTTCGGACAGCACCAGCAACACGCCCGAGATCAGGCTGATCCCGGCCCCGATCCACACCGCCAAGCGGGGCACATCACCCCAGATCAGATAGCCGAGCGCGAACGCCCATAGCAGGGCGGTATACTCCAGCGTGGCGGTCACCGCGGCCGGACAGCGCCGCATCCCCTCCATCATGCAGAACTGGCCGATCGCCCCGAACGCGCCCAGACCCAGCATCAGCAGCAGGTCGGTCCAGCTGGGCGGCACGAAATGCACCAGCGTGGCGAGGCCGGTGAACACCAGAAACACCGCATTCTGCATGGTCAGCTGCATCAGGCTGCTCTCAAGCCTGGCAATCTGGCGCATCAGGATCACCGAATAGGCCCAAAGCCCCGCCGCGATCAGCGCCAGCAGCCGTGCCAGGCCGAAGCTGATGCCGGTGATCTCGGGCGTGGGCAGGCTGGGACCCCAGAAATCATTGGCCACCAGCACGCCGATAAACCCCAGCCCCACACAGGCCCAGCGCCGCGCCGGCACACGCTCGCCCAACAACGGGGCCGACATCGCGGTGACAAAGATGGGTGCCGCGAAATAGATCGTCAGCAGCTGCGCAAACGGCAGCGTCGGCGCCGCGCTGAAATAGCACAGCCACGCCACCATGGTCAGCAGCCCACGCAACGCCAGCTTGCCACGCAACGGCGAGGACAGTGCCCGCTCTACCAGCCGCCGGCGCCCCACAACCAGGGCCCCCGCCACAATCAACAGGGCACGCGCGAACATCACCTCCCACACCGGCAGATGGCCAGCCAGGTATTTGGTGTCCGAATCCTGCGTGGTCAGGAACATATACCCGGCAAGCGACAGTGCCATGCCGAGACGGGACGCGTATTGAACACCGCCGTTCATTCGGCGGCACTGCGCAGGCCCGCACCGGCCGCCAGCGGACACAGCGGCAGCGCGCCCGCGAACAGCGCCGCAAGGAACAGCAACGGTGCGGTGGGGTCCTGGCTGATCGCGGTGGCATCGGCGGCCGCCACGCCAAAGATCAACACCGGCGCCGCCAATGGCAGCACCAGCAGCGGCAGCAGCACCCCGCCGCGTCGCGCCCCCAGCACCAGCGCGGCACCCAGGCTGCCGAACAGCGACAGCAAGGCCGTCCCCGGCAGCAGCCCCAGCAGCAGCACCGGAAGCGTGTCCGGATCGATGTTCAGCATCAGCCCGACCGGTGCCGCCACCAGCAGCAGCGGCACGCCGGTGACAAGCCAGTGTGACAACGCCTTGGCCAGCGCCACCAGTGCCGACGGCAGACCCGCCAGCAACAGCTGATCCAGCGTGCCATCGTCGAAATCCGCCCCGAACAGCCGATCCAGCGGCAGCAGCGCCGCCAGCAGCGCGCACACCCAGATGATGCCCGGCGCCAGCCGCGCAAGCGTCTCCGGCGCCGGCCCGATCGCCAGCGGAAACAACGCCGCCGTGATCACAAAGAACAGCAACGCCGCCAGCGTGTCCGCGCCATGGCGCAGCGACAGGCGCAGATCGCGCCCCACAATCGAGAAGAACAGGCTCATCCGAGGCGCAGCTCCATCGCATCCGGCAGCGGCAAGGGCAGATGGGTGGCCGCCAGCACCACGCCCCCCGCCGCCCGATGCCGGGCCAGCATATCGCCGAACCGCGCAACCGAAGCGGTGTCCAGCCCCAAGGTCGGCTCATCCAGCAGCCAGATCGCAGCCTCGCGGCACACCAGACGTGCCAGCGCCAGCCGCCGCTTCTGCCCGGCACTGAAGAATCGCACCGGCTCATCCGCCAGATGGTCCAGCGCCATCGCCGCAAGCCCGGCCTCGGCCCCAGCCCCCAGATTCTCCCGCGCCGTCAACGCCGGCTTCACCGCATCCAGATGGCCGACATACGCCACACGCGCCCCATGCGCCGCCCGATCCGCCAGCGTATCCTCGCCCATCCAGCGCACCGCGCCCGCCTCGATCCGACCCAACCCCGCCAGAATGCGCAGCAGGGTCGATTTGCCCGACCCGTTCGGCCCCACCAGCAGCGCAGCACCGCCCTGCGCCACGCAATGCGACAGCGGGCCGAACACCACGCGCTCGCCCCGCACCGCCACGATTCTGTCAATCTCTAGCGCCACAAAACCCTCACAATCCCTGTCCAGCCCGGTGGACGCGCGCCGTCGCGTGGTGTTTAAAGCACCCGACACTTTCCCACCGGCCCGCCCGCGCCGACGAAACCCGCCGAAACCCTCGGCCTCGGATCGCCTGCGTCTCGCAGGCCATTTCGCGAGGCACGTATCCCATGAAATCCGTCGGACAGGACAGCCTGAAGACCCGCCGCACTCTGACGGTGGAGGGCAAGAACTACGACTACTTCTCCATTCCCGCCACCACGGCCGCCCTGGGTGACGCCTCTCGCCTGCCGGTCTCGCTGAAAGTGCTGCTGGAAAACGTGCTCCGCTTCGAGGACGGCAAATCCTACGTCGTGGCCGACGCCCAGGCCGTCGTCGACTGGCTGGCCAATGCCTCCTCCACCAAGGAAGTCCCCTTCAAGCCGTCCCGCATCCTCATGCAGGACTTCACCGGCGTGCCCGGCGTGGTCGATCTCGCCGCCATGCGCGACGGCATCACCGCCCTCGGCGGCAACCCGCAGAAGGTCAACCCGCTGGTCCCCGTCGATCTCGTCATCGACCATTCGGTGATGGTCGATTTCTCCGGCACCAAGGACTCCGAGACCAAGAACGTCGAAGTCGAGTTCGAGCGCAACGGCGAGCGCTACTCCTTCCTGCGCTGGGGCCAGACCGCGTTCGACAATTTCCGCGTCGTCCCGCCCGGCACCGGCATCTGCCACCAGGTCAACCTGGAATACCTGTCCCAGACCGTCTGGACCGCCGAAGTGGGCGGCACCACCTACGCCTATCCGGACAGCCTCTACGGCACAGACAGCCACACCACCATGGTCAATGGCCTCGGCGTGCTCGGCTGGGGCGTGGGCGGCATCGAGGCTGAGGCCGCGATGCTCGGCCAGCCCATCGCCATGCTCATCCCCGATGTCATCGGCTTCCGCCTCACCGGCAAGCTGCCGGAAGGGGCCACCGCCACCGATCTCGTGCTGACCGTCACCCAGATGCTGCGCAAGCGCGGCGTCGTCGGCAAGTTCGTCGAGTTCTTCGGCTCCGGCCTCGATGACCTGATGCTGGCCGACCGCGCCACCATCGCCAACATGGCCCCGGAATACGGCGCCACCTGCGGCTTCTTCCCGGTCGACCAGATCACGCTGGACTATCTGCACCTCTCCGGCCGCGACGAACACCGCATCAAGCTGGTCGAGGCCTATTCCAAGGCCCAGGGCATGTGGCGCGACAGCACCACGCCGGATCCGGTCTTCACCGACATCCTCGAGCTCGACATGTCCACCGTCCAGCCCAGCCTCGCCGGCCCGAAGCGCCCGCAGGACCGCGTGCTGCTGAAGGACGCAGCCTCTGCCTTCAACACCGAGCTGACCAAATCCCTCGGCGTCGCCGCCAATGATGTCGGCACCAAGGCCGCCGTCGCCGGCACCAACTACGAGATCACCCATGGCGACGTGGTGATCGCCGCCATCACCTCCTGCACCAACACCTCCAACCCCTACGTCATGGTCGGCGCCGGCCTCGTCGCCCGCAAGGCCCGCGCCCTCGGCCTGATGCCCAAGCCCTGGGTGAAGACCTCTCTCGCCCCCGGCTCGCAGGTGGTGGAGGAGTATCTCCGTCGCGCCAACCTGATCGAGGATCTCGAAGCCATCGGCTACAACATCGTCGGCTATGGCTGCACCACCTGCATCGGCAACTCCGGCCCGCTGGCGGACGCCATCGTGGACGCGATCGAGGACAACAAGCTCGTCGCCGCCGCCGTGCTCTCCGGCAACCGCAACTTCGAGGGCCGCGTGCACGCCAATGTCCGCGCCAACTACCTCGCCTCGCCCCCGCTCGTCGTGGCCTACGCCCTGTTCGGCAACATCCGCGAGGACATCACCACCGCCCAGATCGGCACCTCGAAGGACGGCAAGCCCGTCTTCCTGAAAGACATCTGGCCGTCCAACAAGGAAATCGCGGACGTCGTGCACGCAAGCCTCGGCCGCGACCAGTTCCTCAAGCGCTACGCCGATGTCTTCAAGGGCCCCGCCCAGTGGCAGGCCATCAAGACCGCCGAATCGGCCGACACCTATGACTGGTCGGACACCTCGACCTATGTCCGCAACCCGCCCTATTTCGACGGCATCACCATGGAGGTCACCGAAAAGACCGACATCCTGGGCGCCCGCATGCTGGCCGAGCTGGGCGACAGCATCACCACCGACCACATCTCGCCCGCCGGCAACATCAAGAAATCCTCGCCGGCCGGTGAGTATCTGGGCGAACGCCAGATCCTGCAGAAGGACTTCAACTCCTACGGCGCCCGCCGCGGCAACCACGAAGTCATGATGCGCGGCACGTTTGCCAACACCCGCATCAAGAACGAGCTGGTGCCCGGCATCGAAGGCGGCATCACCAAGCATTTCCCGTCCGGGGATGTGATGCCGATCTACGATGCCGCCATGCGCTACAAGGCCGAGGGCGTCGGCACCATCATCTTCGGCGGCAAGGAATACGGCACCGGCTCCTCGCGTGACTGGGCGGCCAAGGGCACCATGCTGCTGGGCGTCAAGGCGGTGATCGTCGAAAGCTTCGAGCGCATCCACCGCTCCAACCTGGTCGGCATGGGCGTGCTGCCCCTCACCTTCAAGGAAGGCACCACCCGCCAGACCCTGAAGCTGACCGGTGAGGAAACCTTCGACATCATCGGGCTGGACGATCTCGCCCCGCGCAAGACGATGTCGCTCGCCATCCACCGCCCGGACGGCACCATCGAGCACCACCCGCTGACCTGCCGCATCGACACGCTCGATGAGGTCAACTACTTCCAGCACGGCGGCATCCTGCAATACGTGCTGCGCGAAATGGCCAGCGCCGCCTGACCCATCCAGCTTATGTGGGACCCCAGCCGGGGTCCCACCCCCACCCCCTCGCGTAGGGCGGGTTCACAACCCGCCCGCCAAAATCACTCAAACCCGCAACCCGTAGGGCGGAAGTGCGCAGCACCTCCGCCACCTCTTCGCCAGACACCCTCCCACGGTCCGAACCACCCCGTAGGGCGGAAGTGCGAAGCACCTCCGCCGCCTCACCGCCAGACACCCCCCCCCGCTACACCCCACCAAACGCCCGCCGCTCCAGCGCCGGATAGCACACCACCTGCCCCACCCCCCGCATCAACAACAGCCCCAGCCACGCAAGCCAAAGCCCGTGATTGCCATAGGGGAGCAACAGCCACCACACCGCCAGATACACCGCCAAGGCCAGCAGCATCAGGTTGCGCATCGCCGCATTCCAGGTGGCGCCGATGAAAACCCCGTCAAACGTGAAGGCCAGGCTGCCAACCAGCGGCGTGAGCGCCGCATAGGGCAGAAACTGCCGTGCCGCCATGCGCACCGCATCGCTGCGCGCCATCGCATCGATCGCAAACCCACCCGCCAGAAACAGCCCCAGGCTGAGGCAGACGGACAGGCCCACACTCCACCCCAGCGACAATCGCACCGCCCGCCCGAACGCAAGCCGGTTCCGCGCCCCCAAGGCCCTGCCACAGAGCTGCTCCGCCGCGGTCGCGATGCCATCCAGGAAATACACCCCCAGCATCGCGAAATTGTTCAGAACGGCATTGGCCGACAGCGTCACGTCACCCGCCCGCGCCCCCTGCCGGGTGAAAAACGCGGAGGCCGCCAGCAGCGCCACCGTGCGGATCATGATGTCCCGGTTCACCGCCGCCATGCGCCACACCCGGCCCGGATCAAAGATCCGCGCGGCGGGCACAGCGAGCCTCCCGCCGAAATGCAGCGCCACCAGGCCCAGGCCCGCAACCAATCCCCCGATCTCCGCCAGCGTGGTGGCCAGGGCCGTGCCCGCAACACCCAGCCGCAGCCCCATCACCAGTCCCACGCACAGCAGGATGTTGAAGAGATTGATCCCGATCTGCAGCGCAAGCCCCCGCGCGGTCCGTCCCATGCCGATCAACCAGCCAAGGATCGCGTAATTGCCAAGCGCAAAGGGGGCTGACCAGATCCGAACGAAAAAATAACCCCTGGCCGAAGCCGTCACCGACGCGGAGCCACCGAGCAGCGCAAACGCCACGCTGGCAATGATCGTCTGCGCCGCAATCAGGCCAAGCCCCAGGATCAACGCCATCGAAAGCGCGCGCAGCAACACGGCGCGCTGCTCCACCGCATCGGCGGCCCCCAGCGCCTGCGCCGTGAGCCCGGCCGTGCCCATGCGCAGAAACCCAAAGCCCCAGAACAGGAAATTGAACAGAACAGCGGAAAGCGCCACCGCCCCAATCAGCGCCGGATCACCCAGCTGCCCGATCACAGCGGTATCCGCCAGCCCCAGCAGCGGCGTGGACACATGGGCCAGCACCATCGGCACCGCAATCCCCAGCACCGCGCGATGCGAGATCTCAACCGGGCGCGGCAGCGTTTCGGTTCGGCTGGTCATTCTGGCTCCGTGGACCGCGCGACCCCGCCCGCCTTGCCCCAATCAGGTGGCGGCCACCGGCGTCGGTCTGGTGTAATACGCAATCAGCCGCGCCTTGTAGGACTCGTCATACATCCGTTCCACCATCAGCCGCGCCGCCCGCGCCATCGCCGCCCGCCGCTCAGGATCATCGCGCAGCAGGCAAAGCTGCGCATGCGCCTCATCCTCGGTGGTGAACAGAAACCCGTTCTCGCCATGCCGTATATAGGCCGCGTAATCGCCACGCGCCTCGACCACCGGCACCACCCCGCTTGCCATCGCCTCGAACACCACGCGGCCAAACGTCTCGTGCCAGGTCGGGTGGGTGCGGTAGTAGAAACAATCAAGTCCGGCCAGGAAATCCTCGGCCGGCATATTGAGAGCCGGCAGCAGCGTCACCCCCGGGGTCTGGCCCACCTGATCGCGCAGCCACATCCCACCCATCACCCGGATCTGCATGCCATCCTCCGCCAGGCGGCGCAGAAAATTGCCGGCATTGGGATGAAACTTGTCCGCCGTGTCCCGGCTCAGCCGGCCCACGGTGAACGGTCGGCCCACGGGCGCAGGTCGCGGCCGGAACCGCTCCAGATCGATCGGCGATTCCTGCACCACGCCCGGCCGGCCTGCCGCAATCCGCGTCTCGGCTGAGGCATAGACCATCTCGATACGGTGCGTGTACCGCCCGGCGATGCGGAACAGGAACGTCTCCAGCTCGATCTCACTGCGCGTGTTGTAGATCACGATACAGCGACCCGGCCGGATCAGCCGCACCCAGGAGGTCAGCCAGAAATACACGCCCACAAACACCAGCGTGCCGCGCTTGGGAAACTGCCACAGCCATGGCCGGATCCGGCGGATCGGATACTCCGCCGCCAGCGTCGGATCCGGCCGGGAGGTCGACCACAACGTCACATTGGCATGCGGCGCCAACAGCCGGTACAGCGCAACCGTGCGCTGCTCGCTGCCACCGGCGCTATTCCACAACGGGTTGATCAGATGAATATCCGTCATCCCAGCCGCTCCCCGGCACGGATCGCAACCGGCAGCCGGTTCTCCCGCGGCGCCAACGGGCAGACATACCGATCCGAATGCGCGCAGGACGGATGATAGGCGAAGTTGAAATCCAGCACCGTCCGCCCATCCGGCAAATTGCCCAGATCGGCACTCTTCACACCGTCCAGCAGATACCGCCCCCCGCCATAGGTCTCAACACCACAGGTCGCGTCGGTGAACGGCAGGAACACGCCCCCGCCATAAAGCTGCAGCCAATACAGCGTCAGCTCCCCGCCCAGCCGGGCCGCAAGCCCCTCGGTCCGCGCAAACGGCGCGGCGCGCACCGCCTCGTCATCGCCGGCCGGCAGCAAAATCTCATCCCCCTCCGCCGGGTGCAGCGTCACGGCAAGGCGCAAGCCCGGATCATGGGGAAACATCGCAATGCCGCCGAACCCAGCCTGCCCCAGAACAGGCGATTGCGGGTGATGGCCAAACAGATCGTTGCGTGTGTCGCACCACAACCGCCAGGCGGCAGCCGGATCCTCCATGCGACGGATCTCGGCATACAGATCCGCCACGCGGCGCCGCCAGTCCCACAATGTGGCCAGCTCGTTCACAGCTCACCATACGCAACACGCTCAACACCCGCATAGGCGGCGCGCACCGCCGGGCTGCACAGCGCCTCCAGCTCCGCCTCATGCTGATAGGACGGCATCAATCGATCCAGCGTGGCGTCGCGGCGCGCGGCCGGATGGAAATAGATCTCGCTGACCCCTTCCGGCAGATGCGGCGCCAGGCGCAGCAGCCGCTCCTCGGTCATGCCGCCGCTCCAGGCCAGGCCGAACACATGGTCGTTCACCACAAGCCCCACACGCTTGGCCGCCTCGCGCAGATCCTGGCTCCACATCCGCAGCGCCCAGGCGCCAAATCCAGGCTTTTCGCCGCATTCGCGCAGCACCCGGCATGGCTCGCACGGCACACGCAACGCGCGCAGCCCGTATTGCCAGCCCGCCTCGATCATCATCGCCCCCACGGTCGGGTGCAGATGCATGTGCTTGTGCGCATCCGCATGATCGAGTGTCAGCCCGGTCGCAGCAAAGGCCGCGAACTGCGCACGGATCTCCTCGCGCAGCTGGTCGCGCACCCGCGGCAGAAAGAAATAGCGCAACCCCAGCCGCAACTGGTCAGAGGGGAAAATCCCCTCCACATCCACCAGGGCCGGAATCCGGTGCACCGGCAGCACCGCCGGCCCCTCGATCACCACCACATGCAGTCCCACGCGCAGATCGGGCAGCCGCTTCGCGCGTTCCACGGCATCCTCCGCGGCGGGTCCCGCCACCATCAGACTGGCCGAGGTGAGCAGACCCTGGCGATGGGCCCGCTCAATCCCCTCGTTCACCGCTTCCGAGAGGCCGAAATCATCGGCCGAGAAGATCACCCGCCGTGTCACGGCCGATCAGGCAGCCTGATCGTGACGCTCGCGCAGGAACTGGAAGAATTCCACGCCCTCCCGCAACCGCCGCTTCATCATCTGCGGGCTGGTCAGCATCTCGCCCACGATGGCGGCGATCTTCGATGTGCGGAAGTAGAAGCTCTTGTAGAACACCTCCACGTTGTCGAAGATCTCGGTGTGCGTCAGATGCGGATAATGCAGGGGCGCGATCTGCACGCCATGCTCATCGATCAGCTCGGCATGCTCGGCATCGAGCCAGCCATTCTCCACCGCCTGCTGATACAGGAACGTGCCCGGATACGGGGCCGCGAGGGAAACCTGCATCGTGTGCGGGTTGATCTCCTTGGCGTATTCGATCGTCTCCTTGATCGTCTCGCGCGTCTCACCGGGCAGGCCCAGAATGAAGGTGCCATGGATCTTGATGCCAAGCTCATGGCAATCCTTGGTGAACTTCTTCGCGGTCTCGATCAGCAGACCCTTCTTGATGTTGTGCAGAATCTGCTGGTTGCCGCTCTCATAGCCCACCAGCAGCAGCCGCAGCCCGTTGGCCTTCAGCACTTCCAGCGTCTTGCGCGGCACATTCGCCTTCGCATTGCACGACCACGTCACCCCAAGCTTGCCCAGCTCGACAGCGATCGCCTCGGCGCGTGGCAGATTGTCGGTGAAGGTGTCATCATCGAAGAAGATCTCCTTCACATTCGGGTGGTTGGTGATGATGGACTTCACCTCGGCAGCCACGTTCTCCGGCGAGCGAACCCGGTATTTGTGCCCGCCCACGGTCTGCGGCCACAGGCAGAAGGTGCAGCGGCTCTTGCAGCCGCGCCCGGTGTAGATCGACACATAGGGGTGCTTCAGATAGCCGATGAAGTAATCCTCGATGCGCAGATGCTTGGTGTAGACGTCAGACACCCAAGGCAGGCTGTCCATGTCCTCAAGCACCTCACGGTCCTTGTTGTGCACGATCTGGCCGCTCGCATCACGATACGAGATCCCGTCGATCGAAGCCCAATCCAGCCCTTCGGCCACGTCCTTGATGGTGAAATCGAACTCGTTGCGCGCCACGAAATCAATCGAAAGCCCCTGCTCCAGGCTTTTCTGCGCCTCAACGGCCACCTTGGCGCCAACCATGCCGATCTTCAGCTTCGGGTTGGCCTCCTTCATCGCCGCCGCCACCTTCACATCCGACCCGAAAGAGGGCGTGGAGGTGTGGATGATGCACAGCTCATGCGTCTTGGCCGCTTCCAGCACCGGCCCCATGCCGATCCGCGCCGGCGGCGCGTCGATCAGCGTCGAGCCCGGGATCAGCGCCGCTGGCTGCGCCAGCCAGGTCGGGAACCAGAAGCTCTTGATTTCACGGCGCGCCTGATAGCGGGAGCCGGCGCCACCGTCGAAACCATCGAACGAGGGCGGCTGCAGGAACAGGGTCTTCATCATGGTGTCTGGGTTCCCTCGGGCGAGGCCGTGCGAGGCGGGCCGGGCGAAGTGTCGGGTGGTTCAACAGGCAGGCTGAGATCAGTGGCGCGGGTATGCATCATATTGCCGCGCCATTCCACTGTATCGCTCGCATAACTGGCCAGGACAATTGCCATCGACAAGAGGTCGCGCAGCGGCAGCAACAAAATCGGTGCCGGTGTTGCGCGCTGTGCTGCAACCAACCCCAGCCGCGCATCGATCGCAACCGCGCAACCAGCCCGCACCGCCCAGGCCAGCGCCACCAGCGCAGGCCCGGCCCAGCCCGCAACATCGGCAGGCCATGCCAGCGCCCAGGCCAGCAGCGCCCAGAAGATCGGGTATTGAATGCTGGAGGCGGCAAACGCCACCGGCACCAGCGACAGAATGGTCCGCGCCCAGCGCAGCTCATGGCGGAACAGCGCGCCCAGCGTGGTCTCGGGCACCGTCGTCGCCGGCACCGTCGCCGCCACCCGGATCGCCAGACCCTGCGCGCGCACCAACTGCCCCAGCACATTGTCATCGGCCAGATGCGCCACCAGCGCCTGCAACCCGCCGATCCGGTCCAGCGTCGCCGCATGCAACGCCATCGTGGCCCCCAGGCAATCCTCCCGCCCCAGATCGCGCGACATCAACGCACCCGGCAGAAACCCGTGGTTGATCGCGGACGCCCCAAGCCGCCCCGCTAGGCAGGGCGTTGCCGCAAGCCCGGCATACAGCGTCGTCACCAGCCCTATCTTCCGCGCGGACGGCGCCTCGAACCCGGCCGCCACCTGCCGCAGATAATCCGGCGCGCAATGCAGGTCGCTGTCCGCGATCACCAGCAGCTCATGCTTGGCCTTGCCGCGCATGTTGATCAGATTGGCCACCTTGCGGTTGGCGCCATGCGGCGTCGGGTCGATCACCAGCGTGATGTCGGTTGTGGGAAAACGCTGCTGCAGCCGCCGCACCACCGCAATCGCCGGATCGGCCGCGTGCTGCACGCCGAACACAATCTGAAAACACGGATAATCCTGCGCGCACACGCTGGAAAGCGCCGCCTCCAGCAGCGGCTCATCCCCGTAGAGCGGCTTGAGCAGCGTGATCGGCGGAAGCGCTCCCGCCGCAAGCCCAGGCTCGGCGGCAAACCCACGCACCGCCAGAAATCCCGCAATCGCCTGGCCGATGCCCGCAAGCGCCAACAGGCAGGCAACACCGGCCAGCGCCAGCAGCACCAGCGCCGATGGCATCAGGGTGCGGCGCCGGCGGTGAGATTGTCCACCTTGCTGCGCAGGCTCGCAATCAACTCCGACGCATCGCCCGGCTTGATCAACGCCCGGAAATCGGAGCGCGTCACCGCCACCCGGCTGATCGAACCGTCGAGCAGAATATCCACCACCCGCCAGCTGCCATCGATGTTGCGCATCACATAATCCAGCCGCGTCGCATCCCCGGCGGGCGCCACCATGCGCGTCTGCACGATCTCGTCAGTCTCGACCTTGCGGGTCTCCGGGCTGATCACAAAGCTCTCGCCGTTGAAGGCATCGAAATTCGCAACAAAACTCGCCAGCGTGAAATCCACGAACACCGACAGCAGCTCCGCCTTCTGCGCCTCCGGAATGCCCGGCCAGCGCAGCGTCCCCACCGAGTTGCGCAGCAGCAGCTGCAGGTCGAACACCTCGGCCACCACCGGGCGCAGCAGCGCCACACGCTGGTTGAACGGCACGGCATGACCCGCATGCATGATCTTCAGAAGGGCCGCATTCAGCGCCGCAATCGGCGCCTGCGGCCCGCTCTGCTGGGCCCAGGCCGGACGTGCCAGCAGCACCGCGACACCTGCAACAAAAACGCGGCGTGTCGTCATTGCGCGGTCACCCAACAAAGGCGGTCTGGATGAAATTGTGACACATTGTATCCCCGCCAATAAGCCTGTTTTTGCAAACATTCAGCGGGATGGTTTCGCTTCTTCACCGGGGTGTCACTCCGCGAGGCGGGCCTGAAAATGGCCGACCGTGCGACCGTCGAGGGCAGAGGCTACTCTCCCCGCTCAAAACGTGCCATACGCGCTGGCGGGTTGGCCCGCAAGACGGGCCTGCGCAATGGGAGGAAGACATTTCGCACGACCTGCCCCATATGCCGCAAATCGCCACCGGAGAGATTGCATGTTGAAGGTAGTCATGGCCCAGCCCCGCGGCTTCTGCGCTGGCGTGGAGCGGGCGATCGAGATCGTCGAACGCGCGCTGAAGAAGTTCGGCCCGCCGATCTATGTCCGCCACGAGATCGTCCACAACCGCCACGTGGTCGAAGACCTGCGCACCCGCGGCGCCGTCTTCGTCGATGAGCTGGACCAGATCCCCCCCGGCGCCATGACCGTCTTCAGCGCCCATGGTGTCGCCAAGCGCGTGGAGGAGGTGGCTCGCGAACGCAACCTCCCGGTGATCGATGCCACCTGCCCGCTGGTCACCAAGGTCCACAACGAAGGCCGCCGCTACGCCGCCGCCGGCCGCGAGCTGATCCTGGTCGGCCATGCCGGCCACGCCGAGGTCGAAGGCACGATCGGCCAGATGCCCAGCAAGGTCCACCTGGTGCAGACCGTCGAAGACGTCGCCACCCTCACGCCGGACAATCCGGACAG
This sequence comes from uncultured Rhodospirillales bacterium, assembly GCA_903924855.1. GTDB lineage: Bacteria > Pseudomonadota > Alphaproteobacteria > Acetobacterales > Acetobacteraceae > CAIQQQ01. Next base: position 21,280 of record CAIYCW010000054.1, read on the forward strand.
CCTCGCCTACATCACCCAAACCACCCTCTCGGTGGACGACACGCGCGGCATCATCACCGCGCTGAAGGAAAAATTCCCCACCATCGCCGGCCCTGACGTGCGCGACATCTGCTACGCCACCCAGAACCGCCAGCAGGCCGTGCGCGAACTGGCCGAGGTGGTGGACGTCATCCTGGTCGTCGGCTCCAAGAACAGCTCCAACTCCAACCGCCTGCGCGAGATCGGCGCCGAGCTGGGCAAGCCCTCCTACCTGATCGACGATGCATCCCACCTCAAGGCGGAGTGGTTCCATAACATCGCAACCGTGGGCCTCACCGCCGGCGCCTCCGCCCCCGAGCTGCTGGTGCAGGGCGTCATCGAGGGCCTGCGCGCCTTCGGCCCTGTCGAGGTCAGCACGCTGGATGGTGTCGCCGAGGACGTGAAGTTCCGCTTCCCCGCCGAACTGGCGGACGCCTGATCGGCTTCACCGCCGGTTAATTCGCCGATGTGAAACTCCCAGGCACACCGCCTGGGAGGCGTCGTCATGCAGGACCCTGGCCTCGAAACCACCAACGATGCCCGCGCCCGCCTCGCGCGGCATCTGGCGGAGATGCAGAAATTCCACGTGGTGCTGGCCGGCCAAAGCCAGAGCCTCAAAAAATTCGGCAACAACGGCGCGGGCCTCGCCGAAATCCGCCTCGCCTATGAGATGCTGGAGCAGTATCTCGCCCAGTCGGACGCGTTTCTGGAAAACATGCGCGCCCGCTTCGAAGCCCGCCTCGGTGTTCTCCGCCGCGCCGAACCGCTGCTGGACAGCAAACCCAACCAGCCCGATCTCGCCCCCGGCCACACCGAATTCTGGCTCGAATTCAGCCGCCTCACCGCCGTGTTGAGACGAATATCAAATCGCGCCAACCTGTAGGGCGGGTCCACGACCCGCCACCGACCTCGGCTCCACGACCCGCCCTTAAACCCGCAACGCCGCCTGCGCGATCAGCCCTATCATCTCCTCCCCCGCCAGCGCCTCCACCCCTTCGCAGAACACCGCAAGGCACAACGGGCCCGCCTCGGTCATCACAAACCCCACATCATTCACCACACCCGGCAGGCTGCCCGTCTTGCTGCCCCAGCGCGGCCCCTCCGGCCGCTTCAAAAACCGCCCGATGCGCCGGTTGTTCTGCTGCGTCTCCAGCAACGCCACCATCTGCGCGCAGGACTCAGCGGACGCAGCCTCCCCCGCCAGGATCAGGCTCATCATCGCCAGATACTCATCCGGCACCGCCCAGTTCTCGATCTCGCAGGCCAACGCCGGCCGCCCCGCCATCTTGTGCCCCAGCACCGATTTCACCATGCCCATCGCGCGCATCGTGGCGTTCACCGCCTCCATCCCCACCAGATCAATCAGCATGTTGGTGGCCGCATTGTCGCTGATGCTCATCATCAGATAGGCCAGATCATACAGCGTGAAATTCAGCCCCGGCCGCAGATGCATGATCACGCCGCTGCCATTGGTCTTGTCCTCCGCCCGATACAAACGGTGCTGCTCCAGCGACAGCCGGCCCGCATCGATCTGGCGAAACAGCTCGATCATGATGGCGATCTTCACCGTGCTGGCCGCGGCAAAGCCCCGCCCGCCATGGTGGCTGAACCGCGCCCCACCCGGGCTGCTTATCGCAACCCCAAGAATAGCCCCTGTGGCCTCGGCACGGGCAATCACATCTTCAACGTCAGACCAGTTCGGGGAATCAGACATCGCTTGCAGCCTCTGAGGGTGGAACCCCCAAAGCCTGCCCGTCGCCTTCGTCACACGCAAGTGTGCGGCAGGCCCCCACGCACCAGCCATTGTCAGCGTCCCGCCTCGCCCCAACTCTGCATCGCACACGCAAACATCAACATCCAGGGAGCCCCGTCGCATGGACCAGCAGATCGATCCGGCCACCACCCGCAAGACGGCCTCCGATTTCCCCCAGGAACTGCTCGACCTGTTCGACGGCTACGTGCATGGCCGCACCAGCCGGCGGGAATTCCTTGATCGCGCGCAGAAATTCGCAACCGCCGGCGTCACCGCCGCCATGCTGCTCGAACAGCTGCGCCCCAACTACGCCCTCGCCAACCAGGTCTCAGCCGACGACAAGCGCATCCACACCGACCGCATCACCATCGAAAGCCCGCAAGGCTACGGCAAGGTACGCGGCTATTTCGCCCGCCCCGCAGGCGCGGCCAAGGCGCCCACCATCCTCGTCATCCACGAAAACCGCGGCCTCAATCCCTATATCGAGGATGTCGCCCGCAGGCTCGCCATCGCCGGCTACATCGCCTACGCGCCAGACGGCCTCACCTCGCTCGGCGGCTATCCCGGCGATGAGGAAAAGGCCTCCGCCATGTTCAGCCAGGTCAACACCCCCAAGATGCAGGAGGATTTCATCGCCTCCGCCAAATGGCTGAAGGCACGGGCGGACGGCACCGGCAGGCTCGGCGTGATCGGCTTCTGCTTCGGCGGCACGTCCACCAACAACATGGCGGTGCGCCTCGGTGCCGAGGTCTCGGCGGCCGTGCCCTTCTACGGCACCGCCCCCGCCCTCGCCGATATGGCCAAGATCAAGGCGCCGATCTGCGCCATGTTCGGCGCGCTGGACACCCGCGTCACCTCCACCTGGCCCGCCTATGAGGCCGAGTTGACCAAGCAGGGCATCGTGCATGAGGCGCATATCTACGAGGGCGCCAATCACGGCTTCCACAACGACACCACACCCCGCTACGACCAGAAGGCCGCCGAGGATGCCTGGTCCCACGCCCTGGCCTGGTTCACCAAATATCTGAAAGCGTGATGGCGTAGGGCGGGTCCACGGCCCGCCATTCCACGACCCGCCACCCCCTCATCCGCAGCTCAAAAACCCGCTGGAACGCCGCCCGCCCTCCGTCTTCTCCCAAAAGAACACGGTGCTGCCATCAACGGCCTTGCCCTCGCACAGCTGCGCCACAAGGCCGGGCCCGCTCGGCGGCCGCTCGCAGGCCGAGGCATGCCAGGTCAGCATGCCATGTACCGTCTGCGGCGCCGGATGCGGAAATCCCGGCTTCTCCGCCTGAAGCCGCGCCGCCAGGGCACGGCACTGCGGCGCCAAGCCGGGCGGGAAGGCCGGATCCTCCGGCGGCTGCGCCTGAGCATGCGCCTGTGCGCACAGCATGCAGCCAATGGCCAACAACGCGTCAGCCCGCAGCAACACCATCTCTCCGCCTCGGCGCAGTGAACCGCCGAAGCCTAGCCCGGCGCGCTGTCGGGAAACAGATACCCCGAAAGCAGCGCCTTCATCTCACCCAGCACCCGCGCCCGGCCAACTGCATCGGCCTGCTCAAACCCAAACGCCAGCAGCCGGTCGCCAATCTCGGTCGCCATCCGCAGCCGGAACGCGAAATCAGGGGACGGCTCAATGTCGAACGCGCCCTGCAGAAACTCGATCACCATCTCCAGCACCTGGCTTCCGGCATAATCCTCCCGCGTCGGGCGCGAGATATACCGCCCGCCCCCGGGAGCTCCGAAGGCCAGCGTGCGGAAATCCGGGTTGGCATCCAGATAGGCCACGAAATCATCCACCACCCGCACCAGAAAATCCCGCGGCGTCTCGGGAAAATCCGCCATCAGGGCAGCGCCCATCTGCTCCTGGAACGCCTCCATGTGCCGCACCGCGATCGCATCCACGATCGCCTGCTTGTCCGGAAAGAAGCGATACAGCCCCCCCACCGACATGCCGGCCTCATGCGCGATCTGCGCGGTGGTCAGGCTTTCCAACGCCACCCCGCGCGCCAGCAGGGCAGAGGCCGCGGACAGCGCCCGCGCCACCGTCTCCTGGCTGCGTTCCTGAAGCGGCGCGCGCCGTGTCGTCGTGGTTGTGCTCATGCGGCCTTATTGACACGCCAAAACCGCTCTGCCAATACGCGAACACGAATTCGCATTCGCGTGGTGCACTGCGGCACCCGCGCAACCAGAAGGTGACCACCCATGGCCGTTCCCTTGCACCAGGCGCTGCGCGTCGGCGCCTATGTCGTCAAGCAGCATCTGATCGGCCGCAAGCGCTACCCTCTGGTGCTGATGCTCGAGCCGTTGTTCCGCTGCAACCTGGCCTGCGCCGGCTGCGGCAAGATCGACTATCCGGCCGAGATCCTGAACCAGCGCCTCTCGGTGGATGAGTGCCTGCAGGCGGTCGATGAATGCGGCGCCCCCGTGGTGGTGATCGCCGGCGGCGAGCCGCTGCTGCACAAGGAGATCGACCAGGTCGTCCAGGGCATCATCGCGCGCAAGAAATTCGTCATCGTCTGCACCAACGCGCTGCTGCTCGAAAAGAAGATGGACTTGTTCAAACCGAACCCCTTCTTCTCCTGGTCGGTGCATCTGGACGGTAATCGCGAGGACCACGACAAGTCGGTGTGCCAGGACGGGGTGTATGATCGTTGCGTTTCGGCGATCGGGAAGGCCAAGAAGGCCGGCTTCCGCACCATCATCAACGCCACGCTGTTCAACCAGGCCGATCCGGAGCGGATGGCGCGCTTCTTCGATGACGTGATGGAAATGGGGATTGACGGGATTTCGGTCTCGCCCGGCTATGCCTATGAGCGAGCGCCGGACCAGCAGCACTTCCTCAACCGCAAGGCCACCAAGGACCTGTTCCGCGGCATCTTCTCGCGCCAGAAGACGGCGAAAAAGAAGTGGGAGTTCAACCAGTCCGACCTGTTCCTCGATTTCCTCGCCGGCAATCAGACCTACCACTGCACGCCGTGGGGTAACCCGACGCGTACCTATTTCGGCTGGCAACGGCCGTGCTACCTGCTCGGCGAAGGCTACACCAAGACCTTCAAGGAACTAATGGAAACCACCGACTGGGACGCCTACGGCACCGGCAACTACGAAAAATGCGCCGATTGTATGGTCCATTCGGGATACGAGGCCACCGCCGTGATGGACTCGGTGAAACACCCCATCAAGGCCGCCGTGGTCGCCCTGCGCGGGCCGAAAACCGATGGCTCGATGGCGCCGGATGTGCCGCTCGACAAGCAGCGCCCGGCCGAATACGTGTTCAGCCGCCATGTCCAGCAGGCCATGGACAAAATTAAACATGACAAAACTTCGATTGTTCACGCCGAAGTCGGGGAGTAAACCGACTTTGAACTGACCGCGCACCCTTGTTAATGCGTTCGCCGGGAAGTTCTCGGCGTGCGTGATACAAGGGAGGTGCGGATGACACTGGTTGAATACATCGTCTCGATCGATACGTTGATCGCCCAGACATTGAACCATTTCGCAACGCAGGACACCACCACCAACAAGTTGCTTGCCCTGTTCTCCGGCAACAACTTCATCAAGATGGCCCCGTTCATCTGCATGGCCGCCTGGTTCTGGAACCGGACGCCGCATGAACATAACCGGCGCATCATTATCAGTGGCCTGGCGGGCATTTTCATTGCCTTCTTCATCGGCCGCATCCTGCAGGTGTCCCTGCCCTTCCGACTCCGCCCGATCCACGCACCGGAATTGAACCTCCTCGTGCCGCCCGGCTTCAGCGCCGAGACGCTCGGCGGGTGGAGTTCCCTGCCCTCCGACCACGCCGCCATTTTCGCCGCCCTCGCCGGCCTCGCCTTCGCGCTCTCGCGCCGCGCCGGCATGGTGGCCACGGTCTATGTCGCCGTGTTCGTGCTGTTCCCGCGGATCTACTTTGGCGAGCACTATTTGTCGGACGTGCTGGTGGGCACCGCTATCGGCGAACTTGCCAGCTACATCACGCTCCGCACCAGCATCGGCGCCGCCGTCGCCGGCCCGCTTGACCGCATGGCCATCCGCTTCCCGGCGCCGTTCTACGCTGTCGCCATGCTGTTCGTGGCCCAACTCATCCAGATGTTTGCCGATGTCCGGATGTACGGGTCAGTCCTCAAAGGGCTCATCCAGGGCACGCTCTAGGTATCCGCCCGGGGACGGCCACCTTGCTGGGATGAATCTGTCGGTTGCACTTAGAGTCTGACTCTGAACTCATCGGCAACGAGCTAGCCTCCTGACGAGAAGCATAACTGAGGCTGCGTATAGGAAGGCGGTTGCGGAGGCGATGGTGGCCTCGAACTCCTTGGCCAGCCTGCGGTTTCGGCCCAGCCACGCGAAGCAGCGTTCCACCACCCAGCGTCGCTTGTGGACGCAGAA